>JAICIN010000034.1 GCA_025924375.1 Dermatophilaceae bacterium
GATCGCGGGCACCACTGCGAGCCACCACTCGCGGGTGCGCCACCAGAGCAGGGCGACGGCGAGCACGCACACGCCGATGACGATCTCGGTGTTCCCGAGGTGGGACCACACCATCGTCACGCGGTCCCAGGTCGCGGTCCGGGACTCCTGCACGTCCCTGCTGAGGCCGTCCTCCCACGCCAGGCCGCCCAGCGGGCCCCTGATGAGGAGCCCGATGGCGACCACGACGAGCCACAGGACGACGGCCGGTGCCACGGCCCGGGCGAGGAGGTCGCGGACGGCCGAGCCCACCGAGGGGCTGCTGCGGTCGTCGGTGTAACGGGTCAGGAACACCACGGCGGCACCTACTCGGGTCCCGGCGCCGTCGGCGTCGCCGACCCGCCGCTGGTCGGGTCGAGCCGTGCCGCCTGCTCGGGTGCGAGGCCGCTGCCGGGGCGCACGGCCGGGCGGCCGCGCTGCAGCCTCCAGGCGCTGAAGAGCGCCGTCATCGCGGCAGTCCACGCCGCCCCGAGGACGAAGCCGGCCACGACGTCGGACACGAAGTGTGCCGCGAGGGCGACCCGTGAGAAGCCGATCGCCAGGACCATGACGGCGGACACCACCACGGCCGGGCGGCGCCACCGCACCGAGAGCACGGGGAGGAACACGAGCAGGAGCACCGCGTAGCCGGTGATGGCGGCCTGGGCGTGCCCGCTGGGGAAGCTGGCGCCCGGTGGGTGCACGAGGGGGTGGTCGACCAGGGGCCGGGGCCGGTTCACGGCGGTCTTGACCGCGGTGTTGAGCAGCGAGGAGCCGATGCCGGTGACGGCAACGAAGGCGGCCAGCCGCCACAGGCGCCGCCACAGCAGCCACAGGACGACCAGGCCGAGGGCGACCTGCCACGCCAGCGCCGAGCCCGAGTCGCTGAGCACTCGCATCACGGCCACGAACGCCGGGTGGCCCAGCGCGTAGCCGTGGAGGGCGTCCCGGGCGTTCTGGTCGGCCTCGGCGAGCGGCGCCCACCGGTCCTCCACGAGCACGAGGAGCAGCACGAAGGGTACGGCCACTGCGGCCAGGGCCGCACCGGCCAGCAGCAGGCGCGTCCTCCTGGTGCGGGCGTCCGGTCCCGGGCGGCTGGGCTCGGGGGCCGCCGGTGGGCGGCTGCCGTCGGTCGTGGGCTGCATGTCAGCCGTCCTCCTCGTCCCAGATGCGGATCTTCTTCGGCTTCGCGGCCCGGCGCGGTCTCCCCGGAGCTGTTCCGGCGACGTGCGACGCGGCGCTGCCCGCGGGGACGGGCTCCCGCGTCGGGCGGCCCGCGACCGCGTCCCCCTCCCCGGCGACGTCATCGCGGCCCTCGAGGTACTCGCGCCGGACCCCGAAGAAGACGAGGACGAAGCCGGCGACCATGGCGAGCCACCACTGGAAGGCGTAGGCCTGGTGCGGACCGAGGTCCGTGTCCGGCGGCTCGAGGGGCTGCGGACGCGCAGGGGTCGCCCCCGAGGCGGTGGTCTCGCGGTCGAGGACGAGGTAGGCGCCGAGCAGCTGCCCCCCCGTCTGGGCCTGCGCCTCGCGCAGGTTGATGCTCGCGAGCTGGCCGGCCGGCATACGCCTCCCCAGGGACACCTCACCCTGCTTGACCCACCCCGTGACGGTGACCTCCCCGCTGGGCGCCGGCGGCACGTCCGGCCGGTCCTCGGCGGTCTTGGCGTTCGGCACCCAGCCACGGTCGACGAGCAGCGTCGCGCCCCCGTCGACCCGCAGCGGCACGAGCACCTCGTAGCCGTAGGTGCCCTCGAAGGGGCGGTTCCTCACGAGCAGCGTGTGGTCGGCGGCGTAGGTGCCGGTCGCCCGCACGGTGGTCCACTCGCGGGCCAGGGGCACCGGTGCGGTGCCCAGGACGTCGGCGACCGGCCGGGGCGGGGCGTGGTAGTGGGTCTCGACGCGCACCGCCGCGGCGTGCTTGGCCTCGTAGCGGTGCCACTGCCAGCGGCCGAGGTAGAAGGCCGCCACGGCGAAGACCGCGGCGATGGCGAGGGCGCCGAGCCACCGACGCGTCGCCATGACCTTGAGCACCGCCTCACGGTACCCGGCTTAGGCTAGGGGGCATGACCGACCTCCCGTTCCCGCGGCCGCGCCCCGTCGGCTCGCCCGCGGGCGCCGTCGGCCTCCCTGAAGGCACGTCGGGCCTGCCCGACCAGTTCGGGCGTGTCGCGCGGGACCTGCGGGTCTCGGTGACCGACCGCTGCAACCTGCGCTGCACCTACTGCATGCCTGCGGAGGGGCTGCCGTGGCTGCCGAAGGCGGAGATGCTCACCGACGAGGAGCTCGTGCGGCTCGTCGGCATCTTCGTCGGCCTGGGGGTCGAGCAGGTGCGTCTCACCGGGGGCGAGCCGTTGCTGAGGCGCTCCCTCGCCGAGGTCGTCCGCGCCATCGCCGCGCTCACCCCCCGGCCACGGATCGCCATGACGACCAACGGCGTGGGGCTCGACCGCCTCGCCGCCCGGCTGGCCGACGCGGGGCTGGACCGGGTCAACGTGAGCCTCGACACCGTGGACCCCGAGGAGTTCGCGGCGCTGACCCGGCGCGACCGGCTCCGCGACGTCGAGGCCGGCCTGGAGGCGGCCGCCGCAGCGGGCCTGGCGCCGGTCAAGGTCAACGCCGTCGCGATGCGCGGCTTCAACGACGACTCCGTCGCCGACCTGCTCCAGTGGTGCCTCGACCGGGGCTACGAGCTGCGGTTCATCGAGCAGATGCCCCTCGACGCCCAGCACGGCTGGGACGCCGGCACGATGGTGACCGCTGACGAGGTCCGGCTACGGCTGGAGAAGCGCTTCACCCTCACCGAGCTGCCTGCCGAGGACCGCGGCAGCGCGCCGGCGGAGCGGTTCCTCGTCGACGGTGGTCCGCAGACCGTCGGGATCATCGCGAGCGTGAGCAAGCCGTTCTGCCAGGCCTGCGACCGGGTCCGGCTCACCGCCGACGGCCAGGTCCGCAACTGCCTGTTCTCCCGGGCGGAGACCGACCTGCGGACGCCGCTGCGCGACGGCGCCTCCGACGCGGAGCTCGCCGGTCTCGTCCAGGGCGAGGTGTGGCGGAAGGCCCGCGGGCACGGGATCGGCGAGCCCGGCTTCGTCCAGCCCGACCGCCCGATGTCGAGCATCGGGGGCTGAGGGGTCGGGCGTGGGGGGCTGAGGGCGCCCGTCAGCCGGCGCCCGGCGGGATGGCCTCGGCCGGCACGGTCTCCCCGAGGAAGCCGCGCACCGAGAGGTACTCACCGAGGGAGACCCGGTGGTCCTCGCAGGCGAGCCACACCTTGCGGCGCTCGGGCGCGTGCAGCTTCGGGTTGTTCCACAGCAGCGCCCACCGCGCGGGCAGCCGACAGCCCTTGGCGCTGCAGACCAGGGGGTCGCTCACTTGCCGAGCTGCGGCGGGACCTCGCCGGTGGGAGGCACCGGTGGCACCCGCCCGAGCACCCGCGGGCTCACCGCGTTGGCGAGCACGACGGCGATGTAGGGCAGCACCACCGCAAGGGAGACGCACGCCCAGCGGAGCCACCCGCTGGTGACCACGGCGAGGACGAAGCAGACCGTGCGGATCCCCATGGTCACGAGGTAGCGCCGGATCCGGTGGGCCTGCTCCTCCGCGAGGGACTCGGCGGCGGTCGTCACGGACTGGACCGGCTCGTCGGCCCTCCACCGGTGACGGGGATGCGGCGCGGCGACCATGCACCCACGATATGCCTCGGCCGATGCCGCGTACCCGGCGGTAGTCGGCTAGCGTCTCGGCAGACCCTGGCCCACCGGTGGCGGCCACCACGAGCGCGGCCCGTCCCGACCACCACACGAGGAGCGGCATGGCGCGCAACGTGCTCGTCACCGGCGGCAACCGGGGCATCGGGCTGTGCATCGCCCGGGCGTTCGACGACGCGGGGGACAACGTCGTCGTGACGCACCGGTCGGGCGAGCCACCGGAAGGCCTCCGGGGTGTCCGCTGCGAGGTGACCGACAGCGCCTCTGTCGACGCCGCCTTCGCCGAGGCGGAGGAGCTCCTCGGCGGCCCCGTCGAGGTCCTGGTCGCCAACGCCGGCGTGACCCGTGACGGTCTCCTGATGCGCATGAGCGACGAGGACTTCGACACCGTGGTCGACACCAACCTCGCGGGGGCGTTCCGGTGCGCCCGCCGGGCGGTCAAGGGCATGATCCGCCTCCGCCGGGGCCGGATCGTGCTCATCTCGAGCGTCGTCGGGCTCTACGGCTCCCCGGGCCAGGCGAACTATGCCGCCAGCAAGGCCGGGCTCGTCGGCCTCGCGCGGGCCGTGTCGCGCGAGCTGGGCGGGCGCGGCATCACGGCCAACGTCGTGGCCCCGGGGTTCATCGAGACCGACATGACCGCCGCGCTGCCGGAGGAGCGCCAGCAGGCCTACCTGGGCAGCATCCCGGCAGGCCGGTTCGGGCGACCGGAGGAGGTCGCCTCCGCAGTCCGGTTCGTCGCCTCCGACGAGGCGTCCTACATCACCGGCGCCGTCATCCCGGTCGACGGCGGCCTCGGCATGGGTCACTGACGGCCTTGGCACGGGGCACCGAGGGCCTGCACACCCGCAGGCAGATCCGACGCCAGCCCGCACGCGGCTGACAGAGAGCGAGAGACGATGCTGCTCGAGGGCAAGAAGCTCCTCATCACCGGAGTCCTCATGGACTCCTCGATCGCCTTCCACGTCGCGCGCATCGCGCAGGAGCAGGGCGCCGAGGTGGTCCTCACCTCGTTCGGGCGGACCTTCCGCATCACCCAGACGATCGCCCGACGGCTCCCGTCGACGCCGCCCGTCGTCGAGCTCGACGTGACCGACCAGGAGCACCTCGACACCCTGGCCGATCGCCTCGGGGAGCACGTGGACCGCCTCGACGGCGTCCTGCACTCCATCGGCTTCGCGCCGCAGGGAGCCTTCACCTTCCTCGACGCGACGTTCGAGGACGTCAGCACGGCGATGCACGCCTCCGCCTACTCGCTCAAGTCGCTCGCCGTGGCAGCCCTGCCGCTGATGCAGGAGGGCGGCAGTGTCGTCGGGCTGACCTTCGACGCCAAGTTCGCCTGGCCGGTCTACGACTGGATGGGGGTCGCGAAGGCCGCCTTCGAGGCGACCAACCGCTACTGCGCGAGGGACCTGGGGCCCAAGGGGATCCGCTGCAACCTCGTCTCGGCCGGCCCCATCCGCACGACTGCCGCCAAGTCGATCCCGGGCTTCGAGGCCTTCGAGAACACCTGGGACCAGCGCGCGCCCCTGGGCTGGGACGTCAACGACCCGGTCCCCGCCGCCCGGGCGTGCGCCGCCCTGCTCTCCGACTGGTTCCCGGCGACGACGGGGGAGATCGTGCACGTCGACGGCGGCGTGCACGCCATGGGCCAGTAGTCTCCCGGCCCATGAGCGCCGACCCCGCGGTGGCCGTCAGCGAGGTCCGCGTCCTCGACGGGCCGAACCTCTACTTCCCCCGGCCGGCCGTGAAGACGACGCTCGCGCTGCCCGGCTACCTCGTCGCCCCTGAGGCCGACCTCCTGGCGCTCGCTGCCCGCATCGGCATGGGTGCGCGCCGTCCCGGCCCTCCCGGCACCGAGCAGCGGCAACGGTTCACGATGCGCCTCGTGGAGCGGGCCGTCCGCCAGCTGGCCAGGAGGAGCGGGACGACGCGGCTGGGCATCCGCACCCGCCCGGGCGCCGCTGTCGACGTCGTCGTCGTGGCGTTCGTCTGGCGCCGTCGGGGGCGCGCACAGGCGCTGGCGGGCGCCCTGCAGCCCACGCTGACGGCGTGGCTGGAGGGCGGTGACGTGCTCACCGAGCAGGCGGAAGGTGTCGGCCGCACCGCTCCGGGTGACCGTCCGAGCGCCCTCGTCCCCGGCGTGCCGGTCGCCTCGGTCACCGGGACGAACGGCAAGACCACGACGACGCGCCTCCTGGGCCACATCGGCATGGTGGCCGGCCTGCGGACGGCCTGGTCCTCGACCGACGGCATCGTCGTGCAGGGCGAGGTGGTCGAGCCCGGCGACTACTCGGGCCCCGCCGGCGCGCGCGCCGTCCTCACCACCCCGGGCGTCGAGCTGGCGGTCCTGGAGACCGCGCGCGGTGGCCTGCTCCTGCGCGGCATGGGCGTCAGCGCCAACGACGTCAGCGTCGTCACGAACGTCTCCGCCGACCACCTCGGGATGCAGGGCATCGACACGCTCGACCAGCTGGCCGAGGTCAAGTCGATCGTCACGAGGGTCACCCGGGCGGAGGGCTGGGCGGTGCTCAACGGCGAGGACCCGCGCGTGTGGGGGATGCGGCGCGTCACGCGCGCCAGGCCGTGGGCGTTCGCCCTCGACCCCGCCGCCCCGGCCCTGCGCGAGGCCCTCGACTCCGGCGGCCGGGCCATGACGATCCTCGACGACGACCTCACCGTCCTGGAGTCCGGTCGAGACCCCGACCGCCTCGTCAGCGTCCTCGACGTGCCCGCGACCCTGGCAGGCCTGTCGCGCCACAACACGGCCAACGCGCTCGCCGCTGCAGCGGCTGCGCTCGGGCTCGGCCTGCCGCGTGGGGCCGTCGTCGCCGGCCTGCGCACCTTCGCCCCCGACACCGAGCACAACCCCGGGCGGATGAACACCTACACGCTTCCCCTGGCCGCGGGCTCGGCCACGGTGGTCGTCGACATGGCCCACAACGAGGACAGCCTCGAGGCCCTCATGGACGTCGCGGAGGGCCTCCTCGCGCCGGGCGCGTCGACCAGGCTGGGTCTGGGCCTGGCGGGCGACCGCACCGACGAGCTGCTGCGCTCGATGGGCGAGATCGCGGGGCGGCGGGCCGGCCACGTCGTCATCGTCCACAAGGAGCACTACCTCCGGGGACGCACGACGGCCGGCCTGGAGGGCCACCTGCGTGCCGGACTCGCGGACGTCGGCGTCGCGGAGGCCGAGTCGTTCCCCACGGAGCTCGAGGGCCTGCAGGCGCTCGTCACGGCGGCCCACGACGGCGACGTCGTCGCGCTCATGTGCCACGAGGACCGCGACGCGGTCACCGCGTGGCTGGCGGCTCGTGGCGCGACGGCCGACGCCCCCGCCGACATCCGCCGCAAGGTCGTGCTCGCCCGGGGGGAGCACGAGCTCGAACCCGAGATCGCCCGGAGCTGGGCCCTCGTCGACGGGGAGGAGCGGGTGCGGGCCATGGCGGCGCTCCACGCGGCCAGGCCCGGTGACCCGCGGCTCGCGTTCGAGCACGCCGGCGCCCTCGACGCGGCCGGTCGCGAGCGCGAGGCCGTTCCCCTCTACCAGCACGCGCTCGACACCGGGCTCCGCGAGCCCCACCGCCACCAGGCGCTCCTCCAGCTCGCCTCGAGCCTGCGCGTCGAGGGGCGTCCCGAGGAGGCCCGGGAGCTCCTCGCGCCGCTGGCCGCGGAGCGGCCCGACAGCGCCGCGGTGGCGGCCTTCCTCGCGCTCGCAGACCTCGACGCGGGCCGCGAGCGCGAGGCCGTCGCCGTGCTCGTCGAGGTGCTCCTGCGTCACGCGGGGGACCCGGACACCCAGCGCTACCAGGCCGCGCTGCGCCGCTACGCCGCCGCCCTCCGGGGGTGAGGGCCGTATGCCGGGTGGGCACCCGGCATACGGGCCTCACCTAGGCCGGGGCCGGCTCGGCGGCCGCCTCCTCGCCGGTGGCCTGCGCCTCGCTCTGCAGCTCCCGGGGGTCGAGGTCCGGGTCGGCCACGCCGTCCCCGCTGCGGGCGCCCGCCTGCGCCGCGCTCGTCCGCTGTTCGAGCTCGTGCACGACCTGGGCGTGCTGGTCCACGCACAGCACGACGACGTCGCCGGGGTTGGCGCGCGCGAGACAGTTGCGCACGGCGGCCACCTCGTCGAGGACGACCTCCACCTGCCGGCAGCGGACGCCGTCCTCGCCCATGCGGGAGCGCACGCCCTCGGCGACGAGCTCGGCGCACTCCCCGCGGGGCCGGCCGCGCAGGCGCTTGTCCTCCCGGACGACGATGACGTCGAAGTGGGCGGCCGCGACGGAGCCGAGCTCGCGCATGTCCTCGTCGCGCCGGTCCCCGGCGGTGGCGATCATGCCGATCCGGGAGATCCGGCCGAGGTCCGCCTGCCCGGCCTTCTGGTCGGTGTAGCGGTCCACGAACTCACCGAGCACGCGCATGCCGGGGGCGTTGTGGCAGTAGTCGACGAACACGTCGACGTTGCCGACGTTGATCTGGTTCATCCGGCCCGGGGAGAGGTAGTAGCTCGTCGAGAAGGTGCGCAGCCCCTGCCGGATCTCGTGCAGGCCCGCGCCGGCGGCGAAGGCCGCTCCGGCGGCCGCCATGGCGTTGGCGACGTTGAACCGCGCCGTGCCTCCGAAGGTCGCGGGCAGCAGGTGCGTCCACGCGAGCTGCATCGAGCGCCGGCCGTGCCTGATGACGATCATCTCGCCGCGGTCCGTGGGCTCGAGGACGACCGCGCGCCCGCCACGCCGGCAGGCCGCGTCGACGAAGTCCCGCACCGTGGTGCCCGGCGGCTCGAGGGAGAACCACACGATGCCTCCCGAGCACCGGCGGCGCATCCGGCGCACGAGGGGGTCGTCGGCGTTGAGGACCGCGAAGCCGTCGCGGGGGACGGCCTCGACGACGACCGCCTTGACGTCGGCGAGCTGCTCGAGCGTGTCGATCCCCTTGAGTCCCAAGTGGTCCGGCGCGACGTTGGTCACCACCGCGACGTCGTTGCGGTCGTAGCCGAGGCCCTCGCGGAGGATGCCGCCGCGCGCCACCTCCATCACCGCGAAGTCGACACGCGGGTTCTGGAGGACCATGCGCGCCGACCTCGGTCCGGAGGCGTCCGCCTTGTAGACGAGGCGCTCGTCGATGACGATCCCGTCGGTCGACGTCATGCCGACCTTGCGCCCCAGCCCCTTGAAGATGTGGGCGATCATCCGTGCCGTCGTCGTCTTGCCGTTGGTCCCGGTGACCGCGACGATCGGGACCCGGGAGGGGGAGCCGGGTGGGAACAGCAGGTCCACGACCGGCCTGGCGATGAACTGCGGC
The DNA here is from genome assembly GCA_025924375.1 of Dermatophilaceae bacterium. Classification (GTDB taxonomy): domain Bacteria; phylum Actinomycetota; class Actinomycetes; order Actinomycetales; family Dermatophilaceae; genus JAICIN01. The sequence goes on from JAICIN010000034.1 coordinate 9,027, forward strand.
TCGCCCACGGTCGGATGAGTGTGCATCCGGAAGCCGGGCGCGGCGTTGACCTCGCAGATCGCTCCGCCGGTCTCCCGCACCGGAAGGGCGATGTCGGGGCAGATGAAGTCGATCCCGGCGATGTCGAGGCCGATCATCTGGGCGGCCTCCTCGGCCACCTCCACGTTGTCGGGGTGGGCCTCGACGGTCCGGTCGACGGAGATGCCTCCCGTCGACATGTTGCCGGTGAGGGCCAGCTTGACCATCGTGCCCTCGGGCGGCACGTCGTCGAGGGCGAAGCCCTGTTCCGCCACGAGGGCGACGGCGGCCTCGTCGACCCGGATGCGGGTGAGCACCTTCTCGTGGCCGACCCCGCGGCGGGGGTCGGCGTTGGTCGTCTCGACGAGCTCCGCGACGGTGTGGAGGCCGTCGCCGACGACGTGGGCCGGGACCCGCTCGGCGATCGCGCGCATCCGGCCGCCGATGATGAGGCAGCGGTAGTCGCGCCCGGAGATGAAGGACTCCACGACGACGTGGCCCCGGCGTGACTCCGACTCCGCGACCGTGAACGCGGCCATCACCCCGGCGTCGTCCTGGAGGTTGAGCACCACCCCGCGCCCGTGGTTCCCGTCGAGGGGCTTGACGACGACCGGGTAGCCGATCCGCCGCGCCGCCGCCACAGCGGCATCGGCCGAGCGAACGGTCTCCTGCTTCGGCACCGGCAGGCCGGCGGACGCGAGGAGCCGGGTCGTCATGTCCTTGTCGCCCGCGAGGTCGACGGCCAGCGCCCCCGTCCTGGAGGTCATGGTCGCCCTGATCCGCTGCGCGTGAACGCCCTGGCCGAGCTGGACGAGGGAGGCGCTGTTGAGGCGGATGTAGGGGATGTCGCGGCTCACCGCCTCCTCGATGATGGCGGCGGTCGACGGGCCGAAGGCGGTGCGCTGTGCGCGACGGAGGAAGGCGTCGAGCTCGGCGGTGAAGTCGAAGTCCTCGTCGCTCTCCACGAGGTGGTTGACCAGGCGCACCGCGAGACGGCCGGCGGCGAGGCCGACCTGCTCGTCGGCGTAGTCGTAGACGACGTTGTAGCGGCCGGGCTCGCCCTTGACGGCTCGGGTCTTGCCGCGCCGCAGGTCGTGGCCGGCCTCCTGCTGGAGCTGGAGGGCGACGTGCTCGGCGACGTGGCCGAGCCAGGTGCCCTCGCGCAGGCGCTGCACGAACCCGCCCTTCACCCCGAGCGAGCAGGTGTGGTTCTCCAGGCCCGGGAGGAGCTCGAGGAGGCGGTCGGTGAAGTCCGGGATGCTGTCGCTCGGGTAGCCCTCGAGGACCCCGAGGTCGACCACGAGGTGGATGGCGGGCGTGTAGGACCAGACGTTCCCGCCGCGGTAGACGCGGGACTCGAGGATCGTCAGCTCCGGTGCGAGGGGTCCGGTCGGTGTCGGTCGCTCCGCTGCCATCGCTGCTCCTCTGCCGTGGGACGTGCCGTCGTCGGACCCGCGGGGCCCCGCGCCCGCTCAGGCGCTGCGGCCGCTCGGGCGCTCCAGCCGCTCAGGTCCTGCGCCCTCTCAGGCCCTGGCGGATGCCAGGGCCACGGTGGTGTCCGGGTGCTTCTCGACGAAGTCGACGAGGCGGACCTCGCGGAGATCGAACGTAGCGCCTGCCGGGAGGGAGTGCACGACTGCCCCGGACACCATGAGGGGCGCCCCGCGCCGGGCGTCCGGCGCGTCGGTCGTGGCACCGCGGCAGTCGAGGACGAAGACCGCGCCGCTGCCGTGCACGGTGAGCATGCGCCGGTCCACGACCTCGAGGGCGGTGTCCTCGTCGATGCCGATCCCGATGAGGTTCGGTGAGGCCGCCACCATCGCCATGAGCCGGCCGTAGCGGGCGCGCTGCCCGAAGTGCTGGTCGATGATCACGCCCTCGAGCAGCCCGAGCCCGGCGCTGAGCTGGCTGTGGCGCTGGCGAGGGGTCACCCCTGCCTCGTCACCCATCGAGATCATGAACTGGCTCATGATCGAGGCGCCGGCAGACGTCCCGGCGATCACCGTGCCGCGGTCGTGCGCCCGGTGGAGGGCCTCCCCGAGCGGAGTGCCGGGCAGCCGCTGGCTGAGCTTCAGCTGGCTGCCGCCGCTCATGAAGATGCCCGTCGCCTCGTCGAGGAGCGCCACCGCGGCCGGGTCGTGCGCGTCGCTGCGGCTCTGGGGGCTGACGACGGAGACCTCGGGGGCGCCGAGCCGGGTGAAGACCTCCTCGTATGCCGTGGCCACCTCCGTCTCGAAGGAGGACGCGGTGGGGACCACCACGAGTCGGGCCCGGCGTCCACCGGCGAGGCGGACGAACCGGCGCAGCACCGTGGCCCGGCCCATCCGGTCCTCGGCGCCCCCGATGACGAGCAGGGTCGGTCGGCGGCTGGCAGGAGGCATGCCGCCAAGCGTAGGAGTCAGCGGCGCCCGGGGACGCCAGCCGCCGGCGGCGCGCCGTGCGGTGGGGCGCCGCCCGCGACGGCCGTCGCTCCGGCCCGGTCGCGGCCGGCCGGCTCGACGGAACCGGTCGCCTCGTCGGCCTCGTCGGCCTCCTCGATCTCCTCGCGGGTGATGCCGAGGAGGTGGAGGACGGCGTCGAGGTAGGGCACGTTCACGGCCGTGTCGGCCTGCTCCCGCACGATCGGCTTGGCGTTGAACGCGATCCCCATACCGGCGGCGGCCAGCATGTCGAGGTCGTTGGCGCCGTCACCGATGGCCACCGTCCGCGACAGCGGGAGGCCCGCCTCGCTGGCGAAGGAGCGCAGGGCCGCCGCCTTGCCGGGCCGGTCCACGATCTCGCCGAGCACCCGCCCGGTGAGCCGGCCTCCCTCGACCTCGAGCCGGTTGGCCCGGGCGTGGTCGATCCCCAGCTCACGTGCAATGCCGTCGACGACCTCGATGAACCCTCCCGAGACCACCGCGACGGTGAACCCGAGCCGCTTGAGCGTCCGCACCAGGGTCCGCGCACCGGGGGTGAGGCGGACGGCGGCCCGGACCTCGTCGAGCACCCCGACCGGCAGGCCCTCGAGGGCGGCGACGCGGTGGCGCAGGCTGTCGGCGAAGTCGAGCTCCCCGCGCATCGCCGCCGCGGTGACCTCGGCGACCTGTGCCTCGCGGCCCGCGTGCGAGGCGAGGAGCTCGATGACCTCGTCCTGGATCAGCGTGGAGTCCACGTCCATGACGACCAGGCGCCGCCCGCGGCGCGCCAGGCCCCCGGCCGCCACCGCGATGTCGACGCCGTGGACGGAGGACTCGAGGGCCAGCTCGCGCCGCAGGCTCTCGACGTCGGCGCCCGAGACGTCGAACTCCACCGTGGTCACGGGGTAGCGGGACAGCCGCCGGATGCGGTCGATGTTGGCGCCGTGGGAGGCGATCCGCGAGGAGATCGCCGCGATCGCGCTCGCCAGGAGCGGCGCGCCGAGGACGACGACGGCGGCACGACCCCGCCGGCGCTGCGCGTTGTCGCCGCGGCCCGCCTCCGTGCGCACCGCCATGCCGAGGCCCTGGGCGACCGACGTCACCGCCCGCTCGAGGCGCTGCTCGCCCTGCTCGCCGCCCGCGAGCAGCATCCCGAGGGTGAGGTGGCCCCTCACGACCACCTGCTCGAGGTCGAGCACCTCGGCGCCGACGTCGGCGATCGCGTCGAAGAGCGCGCTCGTCACCCCCGGCCGGTCGTCGCCGCTGACCGTGACGAGGAGGGTGTGGTGGGGCGGGGTCCGGGGGACGGGCACAGGGGCATCCGGCACACGCCGACGATATCCGCCCCGACCCGCCCCGACCCCGGGGCGTCTTGCGATGCGGCCCGGGTCAGACCGCGACGACCTGTCCCTTCGCGACGATGGTCAGGCCGGAGTCGGTCACGACGAAGCCGCGCGCCCGGTCGTGCTCGGGGTCGCAGCCGACCGTCGCGCCCTCCGGCACGCACACGCCCTTGTCGATGATGGCCCGGCGGACCACCGCGCGACGGTCCACCTCGACGCCGTCGAGCAGCACGCTGTCCTCGACCGTCGTCCCGGAGTGCACGTGCACCCGGGGGCTGAGGACCGAGTGGTGGATGACCGCGCCGCTGATGACCACGCCGGCGGAGAGCGCGGAGTTGCGGGCCTCCGCGTAGGAGCCCTGCGCGCCGCGGACGAGCTTGGCCGGGGGGTAGGGCCCGTAGTTGGTGTAGATCGGCCACTCGTAGTTGTAGAGGTTGAACACGGGGTGCACCGACACCAGGTCCATGTGGGCCTCCCAGTAGGAGTCGAGCGTGCCCACGTCACGCCAGTAGGCGCGGTCCCGGTCCGTGGCGCCCGGGATGACGTTGTCCTTGAAGTCGTACACGTAGGCTTCGCCGCGGGAGACGAAGTCCGGCACGATGTCGCCGCCCATGTCGTGCCTGCTGCCGTCGCGCTCGTTGTCGCGCGTCAGGGCGTCGACGAGGACGTCGGTGTCGAACACGTAGTTGCCCATCGAGGCGAGCACCTCCTCCGGGGAGTCGGGCAGGCCGACGGGCTCCGTGGGCTTCTCCAGGAAGGCCGCGACCCGCCGGTGGTCCGCGTGGTCGACCTCGATGACCCCGAACTGGTCCGCCAGCGAGATCGGCTGCCGGATCGCGGCGACCGTGACCCCGGCTCCGGTCTCGAGGTGCTGGGCGACCATCTGCGAGAAGTCCATCCGGTAGACGTGGTCGGCGCCGACGACCACGATGACGTCCGGCTTCTCGTCCTGGACGAGGTTGAGGCTCTGGAAGATCGCGTTCGCGCTGCCGAGGTACCAGTTCTTGTCGATCCGCTGCTGCGCGGGCACCGGTGTGACGTAGTTGCCGAGCTGGGTCGACATGCGCCACGTCGTGGTGATGTGCCGGTCGAGGCTGTGCGACTTGTACTGGGTCAGGACGACGACCTTGAGGTAGCCGGAGTTGACGACGTTGCTCAGCGCGAAGTCGACGAGCCGGTAGATGCCACCGAACGGCACGGCCGGCTTGGCGCGGTCCGCGGTCAGCGGCATGAGGCGCTTGCCCTCCCCTCCGGCGAGCACGATCGCGAGGACCTTCGGGGCGGCTGAGCTGAGTGCCATGTCCAGACCCTAGGGAACGACGCCCCTCGCGGCGACCCCTTGCCGCGACTAGGGTCGCGAACGTGCGCGTCGACATCCTCACCAAGGAGTACCCGCCCCTGGTCTACGGCGGCGCGGGCGTCCACGTCGCCGAGCTGGTCCGCGCGCTGCGCGAGCGCGACGACCTCGACGTGCGGGTGCGCTGCTTCGGGCCTGCCCGCGAGGAGGACCGCACCGTCGGCTACGAGGACCTGCCGGAGCTCGTCGGCGCCAATGCCGCGGTCCGCACCATGGGCGTCGACCTCCGCATGGCGGGCGACTGCGTCGGTGCCGACCTCGTGCACTCGCACACGTGGTACGCCAACTTCGGGGGACACCTCGCCCACCTCCTCGGCGGCATGCCGCACGTGGTCAGCGCCCACAGCCTCGAGCCCCTGCGTCCCTGGAAGGCCGAGCAGCTCGGCGGCGGCTACCAGGTCTCCTCGTTCGTCGAGCGCACCGCCTACGAGTCGGCCGCCGCGATCATCGCCGTGAGCGCCGGCATGCGCACCGACGTCCTGCGCAGCTATCCCTCGGTGGACCCGGACCGCGTCCACGTCGTCCACAACGGCATCGACTCCGAGCTGTGGCACCGGGAGCCGGACGCCGACGCCCTCCGGCGCCACGGCGTCGACCCGGACGCCCGCTCGGTCGTCTTCGTCGGGCGGATCACCCGGCAGAAGGGCCTGCCCTACCTGCTGCGCGCGGCGGCCGCGCTGCCGCCCGACGTCCAGCTCGTCCTGTGCGCCGGGTCTCCGGACACTCCCGAGATCCGCGCCGAGGTCGAGGAGCTCATCCACGGGCTGCGTGCCGACCGCAGCGGCGTGGTGTGGATCCCGGAGATGCTGCCGCGGGCCGAAGTCGTGGCGCTGCTGTCGTCGGCGACCGTGTTCGCGTGCCCCTCGGTCTACGAGCCGCTCGGCATCGTGAACCTCGAGGCCATGGCGTGCGAGCTGCCGGTGGTCGCCACCGCCACGGGCGGGATCCCCGAGGTGGTCGTCGACGGGGAGACCGGCTGGCTCGTGCCGATCGAGCAGGTCTCGGACGGCAGCGGCACACCGGTCGACGAGGAGCGCTTCGTCGGTGACCTCGCGGCGGCGCTCGGGGAAGCCGTGAGCGACCCGGAGCGGGCGAGGCGCATGGGTCGGGCCGGGCGGCGCCGGGCCGTGGAGGCGTTCTCGTGGGCCTCGATCGGCGACCGCACCGTGGAGGTCTACCAGCAGGTGCTCGGCGAGGCCGGCGCGGGCTGAACCCGTGCCTCAGCTGACCGCGCCGACCGCCTCCAGCGCGGCCTGCTCCGTCTCGTAGCGCGCGACCGAGTCGAGCAGCCCGTCCCGGGCGGTGAAGACCACCCACGTGTCGGTCGGCGTGGTCGGAGCTCCCTCCGGGGCGGCTGCGGTCGTCCACCGTGCCTGCTCGTGGACGAGCACGTGGCCCTTCTCCTCCCGGAGCTGCTCCTGCGGCTCGAGCCGGATCCCGGTGCGCTCGAGCCAGCGCCGCATGACGTCCCGGCCGGTGCTCGTGCCTCCCGGGCCGCTGACGATGACGTCGTCGGAGGCCAGCGCGACGGCGTCGTCGACGCGTCCGGCGTTGACCGCGTCGTGCCAGGCGCTCACGACCTCCACGGGGGTGCGCGACGGGTCAGCCATACCGCCACGCTCTCACGCGGGCCGCCACCCCGCCAGCACGGCGCACGCGGCGTTGGCGGCATCCGCGAGCGCGCGGTCAGCGGTCCGCTGCAGCCTGCGGAGGACCGCCTGCCGGCTCGTCGCCGTCGCGGCGCCGAGGGCACCGTCGGGAGCGGCGAGGGCGTGGTCGGCGATGGTGCCCACCGTGCCGGAGAGCACGATGACCCGCTGCGCTCGTCCGGGCAGCCCGGGGGGCAGCCCCCAGCGCCCGCCGAGGGCCGCCTCGGCCACGCCACGCGCCACGTCGGCCCCGAAGGGCTGGCCACCGACGGCTTCGAGCTCCTCCGTGGCCCCCACGAGCTCCTCGCGGAGGTGCCGCTCGAGCTGAGACGTCTCGAGGGCCTCGATGCGGTGGCGCAGAACGGGATCCGCGTCGTGCGCCCTCCAGTCGACCCGCGTGCCGACGTCCAGCCCACCGCGCACCGAGGCGCCGAACTCGCTCACCTCCGGCACGAGGAGCCCCCCGAGCGCCGGCACGTACACGCACTCGCCCGCAAGCGCAGCCGCGCCCTGCGCGGCCGGGGAGGCACCCGGCATACCCGCGAGGTCGCCCGGGGCGGGGAGCGCGACGAGCAGGGCCTGCTCCCCGAGGTCGCGCCACAGGTCGAGCCGCTCGAGGTCGCCGCCGACGTGGTCCACGTCAGGGAGCGCCGCGCGCACCGCGGCAGCGGTGTCCCCACCGGCGGCCCAGGCCGCGGTCGTCCAGAGCGCGAGGCGCACGGAGGCGGGCAGCGTGGGCACCGGCCCATGGTAGGCGCCGGTCACATAGGGTCTGGCCCATGAGTGACGTCCTGGAGTTCGCCGGTGTCACCGTGGTCCGGGGCCAGAGCGCCCTGCTCGACGACATCACGTGGGAGGTCGAGGAGGGGCAGCGGTGGGTCGTCCTGGGCCCCAACGGTGCCGGCAAGACCACGCTGCTGCAGCTGGCCGCGGCCCGGATGCACCCCACGCGCGGTGTCGCGGGCGTCCTCGGCGAGGTGCTCGGTGCCGTCGACGTCTTCGAGCTGCGGCCGCGCATCGGGCTGTCCTCCGCCGCGCTCGCGGAGCGCATCCCCGGCGACGAGGTCGTCCACAACGTCGTGGTGACGGCCTCCTACGGCGTCGTCGGCCGGTGGCGGGAGAGCTACGACCGCCTCGACCACGAGCGCGCGGCCCAGCTCCTCGCGGCCCTCGGTGCCGACCACCTCGCCGACCGGCTCTTCGGCACGCTCTCCGAGGGTGAGCGCAAGCGGGTGCAGATCGCGCGCGCGCTCATGACCGACCCGGAGCTCATGCTCCTCGACGAGCCGGCGGCCGGCCTCGACCTCGGTGGCCGCGAGGACCTCGTGCGCCGGCTCGGCGACCTCGCGGCCGACGTCGAGGCGCCGGCGCTCGTCCTCGTGACCCACCACGTCGAGGAGATCCCGCCGGCGTTCACCGACGTGCTCCTGCTGCGCGACGGGCGCGTCATCGCCCAGGGGCCGATCGAGATCACGCTCACCGAGGAGAACCTCTCGCAGACCTTCGGGCTCCCGCTGGCCCTGGAGCGCCACGGCGAGCGCTGGTCGGCGCGGGCCCGAGCCGTGTCGGGAACGTCGCAGGCCTCGGCAGCGTCCTAGAGTTACCGGACACCGACGGGGGAGGATGGCATGGAGTGGTTCGCCGAGAACCCCTGGGTCGCCTGGCTGGGGCTGGCCATCGTGCTCGTCGCGATCGAGGCCGCCTCCGTCGACTTCGTCTTCCTCATGATCGCGGGCGGCGCCCTCGCCGGTGCCGTCGCGGCGGGGGTCGGCGCGTCCTTCCCGGTCCAGGTCGTCGTCGCGGTCGTCGTCGCGGTCCTGCTCGTGTTCCTCGTCCGCCCACCGATCAAGCGCCACTTCATGGTGCCGATCGGCCAGCACGGCATCGGTGCCGCGAGCCTCGTCGGCCGCGTGGCCTGGGTGCTGCAGACCGTGACCGAGACCGACGGCCGGGTCAAGCTCAACGGCGAGACGTGGTCGGCCCGCGTGCCGGACGGCGCGCCCATCTGCGTACCCGGGCAAGAGGTCCGGGTGCTGTCCATCGAAGGGGCCACCGTGATCGTCACCGGCGTCGTGGCTGGCCAGAGAGCCGAGTAGCGCATGCCTGCTGGTTACATCGTCCTGATCGTCCTCGTCGTCCTGGTCCTGGTCATCCTCTTCCGGACGATCCGGATCGTGCCGCAGCAGACCTCGCTCATCATCGAGCGGCTCGGGCGCTACTCCCGCACCCTCGAGGGCGGCATCCACTTCCTCGTCCCCTTCGTCGACAAGGTGCGCGCCAACGTCGACCTCCGCGAGCAGGTCGTGTCCTTCCCGCCGCAGCCGGTCATCACCTCCGACAACCTCGTCGTCAACATCGACACCGTCATCTACTACTCCGTCATCGACGCCAAGTCGGCGGTCTACGAGATCGCGAACTTCATCCAGGGCATCGAGCAGCTCACCGTCACCACCCTCCGCAACGTCATCGGCTCGCTCGACCTCGAGCAGACGCTGACCAGCCGTGACCAGATCAACGGCCAGCTACGCGGCGTCCTGGATGAGGCAACCGGGCAGTGGGGCATCCGAGTCAACCGCGTCGAGCTCAAGTCGA
>JAICIN010000035.1 GCA_025924375.1 Dermatophilaceae bacterium
GCGGTGTTCTTGGCGAGGATGGTGATGCCCTTCTCCCGCTCGAGGTCACCGCTGTCCATCGCACGCTCGTTGACGTGCTGGTGCTCGCCGAACGCACCGGCCTCCCAGAGCATCTTGTCGACGAGGGTCGTCTTCCCGTGGTCGACGTGGGCAACGATGGCGACATTGCGGATGTCGCCGCGGGTCTTCATGGGCATGGGGGCCATTCTCTCAGGATTTCGGGCGGTCCCCGACCACGAGCGAGCCCGCCAGCGCCGCGACCACGGGGAGGTCCGCCGGGAGCCAGGGCACGGCATACAGCTCTGCGCTGCCCAGCCACCGCAGAGCGTCGTGGTCCTCCAGCGGCCGGGGCACCCCCTGCGTCACGCACGCGAGGTGCACCCGCATGACGTAGAGCTCCGACAACGGCCACCAGCCGCGCGCGAGCGGCCCGGGGACCACCGCGCCCACCCGCACCTCCACGCCGAGCTCCTCGCGCAGCTCCCGGCGGAGGGCCACCTCGGCGCTCTCCCCCGGCTCCAGCTTGCCGCCCGGCAGCTCCCACCCGCCGGCGAGCTCCGCCGGCGTGGTGCGACGGGCCGCGAGAAGCACCGTGGGGCGGGCCAGGTCGTCGACGAGGGCGGCGCCGACGACGCGCCGCTGTGGAGGCGGCTCGGCACGGGTCCGGCTCACCTGTGTCTCACCTTTGTAAACATCTGCTGTCGTCCCTCGACCTGGGCGAAGAACTCGCTAGGGTCACTGCCCAACCGTAGAGGGTTTGCTGTCGTGAGCCCTCCCGGCGCATGAGCAGCACCCCTGGGACCCGACCGGGACGCCCAGGAGTCCGCACACGAGCGAGGTATTCATGAAGCTGACCCGGAAGACGACGGCGGTCGTCTCGGTGGCCACCCTGGCCCTCACACTGTCCGCCTGCGCGCAGTCCGACCGCGGGACGAGCGCCGACAAGAGCTCGGCGGGAGGCAGCGACACCAAGGACACGATCACCTTCGGTGCCGCCGGGGCCCCCGAGCTCTTCGACCCGTTCTACGCCACCGACGGCGAGACCTTCCGGGTGACCCGGCAGATGATGGAGGGGCTGGTCGGCATCAAGCCGGGCACCGCCGAGATCCAGCCCGAGCTGGCCACCAGCTGGGAGGCCTCCGCCGACGGCAAGGAGTGGACCTTCAAGCTGCGCGACGGCGTGAAGTTCTGGGACGGCACCCCGTTCAACGCCGAGGCCGTCTGCTACAACATGGAGCGGATGTTCGACCAGAACGAGGTCGCCCAGGGCGGCCCCGCGGGCTACTGGGCCGACGTCATGGGCGCCTTCAAGTCGGACGCCAAGGACGCCCTCTACCAGGGCTGCAGCGCCAAGGACGACATGACGGCGGTCATCAAGATCAGCCGCCCCACGTCGAAGTTCCCGACGGCGCTCTCGCTCGACTCCTTCTCGATGCAGTCGCCCAAGGCGCTCAAGGCCGGTGACGCCAACAACGTCACGAAGCAGGGCGAGGGCTTCGGCTACCCGGCCTACTCGAAGAACCCGGTCGCCACCGGCCCCTACAAGCTCGAGAAGTACGACGAGGCCAACAAGACGGTCACGCTCGTCCGCAACGAGGACTACTGGGGCGAGAAGGCGAAGACGAAGAAGCTCGTCTTCAAGATCATCCCGGACGAGTCGACCCGCCGCCAGGAGCTCGAGGCCGGCAGCATCGACGGCTACGACCTGCCCAACCCGGCGGACTGGAAGGGCCTGAAGGACTCGGGCAACAACGTCCTGGTCCGCCCCGCGTTCAACATCCTCTACATGGGCCTGAACCCGGCGAAGAACCCCAAGCTCAAGGACCTCAAGGTCCGGCAGGCGCTCTACTATGCCCTGAACCGTGACCAGCTCGTCAAGACCCAGCTGCCCGAGGGCGCGACGGTGGCCACGCAGTTCATGCCGGACACCGTGTCCGGCTACAACAAGTCCCTCAAGCCCTACGCCTACGACCCCGAGAAGGCCAAGGCCCTGCTCAAGGAGGCCGGCGCCGAGGGCATGACGCTGCAGTTCGCCTACCCCTCCGAGGTGTCGCGTCCCTACATGCCGAACCCGCAGAAGATCTACGAGGCGCTGCGCAGCGACCTCGAGAAGGTCGGCATCAAGGTCACCCCGGTCACCAAGCCGTGGAACGGCGGCTACCTCGACACCGTCGACAACGGCGGCTTCGACGCCTGGCTGCTCGGCTGGACCGGTGACTACGACTCGGCCGACAACTTCATCGGCACGTTCTTCGCCAACCTCAAGGAGAACGACTTCCACACCTCCGCGACGTCCTACGGCGCGCAGCTGTCGAAGGACCTCGAGGCGGCGGATGCCATCGTCGACGAGGGCCAGCGCAACGCGGCCTACGAGAAGGTCAACCAGCAGATCATGGAGGAGGACCTGCCGGGCCTGGCGATCAGCCACTCCCCGCCGGCCCTCGTCGTCAGCAAGAAGGTCCAGGGCCTGGTCCCCAGTCCCCTGACCGCCGAGACCTTCTCCTCGGTGACCGTCAGCAAGTAGCAGGGCTGACCTCGGGCACCAGTTCCGCAAGACTGTGGCCGTCCCAGCAGCGTCGCTGGGGCGGCCACAGTCGCGAGTGAGGAGATTGAGCCACCGTGCTGAGATTCATCCTGCGCAGGCTGCTGCAGATGGTGGGCGTGGTCTTCGTCCTGTCCCTGCTCGTCTTCCTGTGGCTGCGCTCCCTGCCGGGCGGGACGGTGTCGGCGATCCTCGGCGAGAAGGCCACGCCCGCGCGCCGCGCCGCGCTCGAGAAGGCGCTCGGCCTCGACCAGCCGCTCTACGTCCAGTACTGGGAGTTCCTCAAGCGCGCCGTCAAGGGCCAGTTCGGCTCGAGCACCGGCGTCCTGCCGGGCGTCGACGCGATGCAGCTCTTCCTGCAGCGCTTCCCCGCGACGGTGGAGCTGAGCGCGTTCGCCATCATCGTCGCGATCGCCCTCGGCATCCCGCTCGGCTACATGGCCGCCAGGCGCCGCGCCTCGTGGTTCGACAACACCTCCGTGGTGGGGTCGCTGATCGGTGTCGCGGTGCCGGTCTTCTTCCTCGCCTTCATGCTCAAGTACTTCTTCGCGATCAAGCTGCACTGGCTCCCGGTCTCCGGGCGCCAGGACCCCAGCCTCGACGCGACGCGGGTCACGGGGTTCTTCGTCCTCGACGGCCTGCTCACCCGGGAGTGGGACTCCGCGTGGGACGCCGTCAAGCACCTCATCCTGCCGGCGCTGGCGCTGGCGACCATCCCCTTCGCGGTCATCTTCCGGATCACCCGGGCGTCCGTCCTCGAGGTCCTCGACGAGGACTACGTGCGCACGGCCGAGTCCAAGGGGCTGACCAGCCGGGTGATCCGCGGCCGGCACGTGCTCCGCAACGCGCTGCTCCCCGTCGTGACGACCATCGGCCTGCAGACCGGCGGCCTGCTCGTCGGGGCGGTGCTCACCGAGCGCGTGTTCTCGTGGGGCGGGCTCGGTGAGGCCGTGGCCATCGGGTTCGAGCGCCGCGACTACGCGGTCCTCCAGGTGTGCATCCTCATGGCGGCCATCACCTTCGTCGTCATCAACCTTCTCGTCGACATCGCGTATGCCGTGATCGACCCCCGAGTGCGGACGAGGTGACCGAGTGCCCAACCCCCTGAGCCCCAGCGGGCGCAAGCAGCGCATCGACGACCTCGCGGCGACCGCGGGCGCGTCCGGCCGGTCCGGCGGGTCCGATGAGTCCGGCGGGTCCGGCGGCCTGGCGGTCGACGAGGTCACCGTCGAGGACGCGGGCCGCGTCGAGGAGAGCGCCGGCGTCTCCCTGATCGTCAGCGCCTGGCGGCGCCTGCGGCGCAACCCGGTCTTCCTGCTCGGCCTGACCATCACGGCGCTGTTCGTCCTCATGGCGGTCTTCGCGCCCCTGGTCGCGCCGCACGACCCCGCCGCTGGCCTGCTGCTCGACAAGGTGAGGCCGCAGAGCAACCCGGTGCCCGGCCCGGAGCCCGGCTTCCCGCTCGGCGCAGACCCGGTCGGGCGCGACTACCTGTCGCGGCTCATCGTCGGCAGCCGCCAGACGCTGGTGGTCGGCGTCTGCGCCACGATCTTCGGCCTCCTCGGGGGGCTCACCCTCGGCGTCCTCTCCGGCGCGTTCAGCGGCTGGGTGGACTCGCTGGTTATGCGCGTCGTCGACGTCATGCTCTCGATCCCGTCGCTGCTGCTCGCCGTCTCGATCGCCGCCCTGGCGCAGTCGCCGAGCCAGTGGACGCTCATCATCGCCATCGCGACGGTGCAGGTGCCCGTCTTCGCCCGGCTGCTGCGGGGCTCGATGCTCGCGCAGCGCTCGACCGACCACGTGCTCGCGGCCCGCGCGCTCGGGGTCAAGCGGTCGGCGATCGTGTTCCGCCACATGCTGCCCAACTCCCTCGGACCGGTCATCGTGCAGGCGACGCTCGTCGTCGCGAGCTCGATCATCGACGCCGCCGGCCTGTCCTTCCTCGGCCTCGGCAACCCCGACGACCGCCAGCCCGAGTGGGGCCAGATGCTCGGCCAGGCGCAGGACCACATCTACGACAACCCGGCCCTGGCGGTCTGGCCCGCGCTGTGCATCATCGTCGTCGCCCTCGGCTTCACGCTGATGGGCGAGTCGCTGCGCGAGGCCCTCGACCCCAAGACACGGAGGTGAGGCGACCATGACCGAGACCCTCGAGAACGTCACCACCCGGGTCCGCGGCGAGGAGCCGCTGCTGTCCGTGCGGGACCTCAGGGTGACCTTCACCCGGCAGGGCGAGGACCCGTTCGTCGCCGTCGACGGCGTGAGCTTCGACGTCCGCCCCGGCCAGACCGTCGGTCTCGTCGGCGAGTCCGGCTGCGGCAAGTCGGTGACCTCGCTGGCGATCATGGGCCTGCTGCCCCGGCGCGGCGTCCGTGTCGAGGGCGAGGTCCTCTACAACGGCACCAACCTGCTCGACCAGAGCGCGGAGCAGATGCGTGACCGGCGTGGCCGCGACCTCGGCATGATCTTCCAGGACCCGCTCTCGTCGCTGAACCCCGTCGTGCCGATCGGGCGCCAGGTCACGGAGGTCCTCGAGCGCCACCGGGGCCTCTCGCGCAAGGCGGCCACCCCCATCGCGCGCGAGATGCTGGACAAGGTCGGCATCCCGGACCCCACGCGCCGGCTCAAGGACTACGCCCACCAGCTCTCCGGCGGGATGCGCCAGCGCGCGCTCATCGCGATGGCGCTGGCCTGCCAGCCGCGACTGCTCATCGCCGACGAGCCGACGACCGCCCTCGACGTCACGATCCAGGCCCAGATCCTCGCCCTGCTGAAGGACCTCGTCCAGGACACCGGGACGGCGCTGATCATGATCACCCACGACCTCGGCGTCGTGGCCGGCCTCGTGGACCGGGTCAACGTGCTGTATGCCGGCCGGGTCGTCGAGCGCGGTGACCGGCACCCCCTGTTCGCGCAGCCGCGCCATCCCTACACCAACGGGCTGCTCGCCTCCATCCCGCGCCTCGACGGCGCCCGGGGCGAGAAGCTCACGCCGATTCCCGGCTCCGTCTCGGACAACCTGCCGTGGACCAGTGCCTGCGCCTTCGCCCCGCGCTGCCCCAACGCCATCGACCTCTGTGTCTCACGGACACCGCAGCTCGAGGACGACGGCTGGCGCGCGCTGCGCTGCTTCAACCCCGTGGAGGCGACCCTGTGACCGCTGTGACCGGCAACCCGGCCCCCGACGACCCGGCCCCCGACGTGGCGGCGGGCGACGTGGCTGCGGGCGACGTGGCTCCCGGCGGCGCTGCCGCCGGTGACGTCCTCGTCGACGTGAGGGGCGTGAAGGTGCACTTCCCGATCAAGCGGGGCGTCATCTTCGACAAGACCGTCGGCTACGTCTACGCCGTGGACGGCGTCGACCTCCAGATCCGCAGGGGGGAGACCTATGGCCTGGTGGGCGAGTCGGGCTGCGGCAAGTCCACCCTCGGGCGGGCGATCCTCAACCTCGAGCCCCCGACCGACGGCTCCGTCGAGTTCGACGGCGTCGACATCGCCTCCCTCCACGGCGAGGAGCTGCGCCGCAAGCGCCAGGACATCCAGATGGTCTTCCAGGACCCGATGGGCAGCCTCGACCCGCGGCAGTCGGTCGAGTCGCTGCTCATCGAGGGCATGAGGGCGCACGGCCTGGCCAAGGACGAGAAGCAGGCAGCGAAGCGGCTGCGCCAGCTCCTCGACGCGGTGGGCCTGCCCGCTGCGGCCCTGAAGAAGTACCCGCACGAGTTCTCCGGCGGCCAGCGGCAGCGCATCGGGATCGCCCGGGCGCTCTCGGTCGAGCCGAAGCTCATCGTCGC
The DNA here is from genome assembly GCA_025924375.1 of Dermatophilaceae bacterium. Classification (GTDB taxonomy): domain Bacteria; phylum Actinomycetota; class Actinomycetes; order Actinomycetales; family Dermatophilaceae; genus JAICIN01. Next base: position 6,337 of record JAICIN010000035.1, read on the forward strand.
CGACGAGCCGGTGAGCGCGCTCGACGTGTCCGTACAGGCCCAGGTGATCAACCTCCTCGAGCAGCTCCAGGACGAGTTCGGCCTCACCTACCTCGTCGTGGCCCACGACCTGGCGGTGGTGCGCCACATCAGCGACCGGATCGGCGTGATGTACCTCGGCGCGCTCGCGGAGGAGGCGGAGGCGGACGACCTCTACGCCCAGCCCCTGCATCCCTACACGCGGGCGCTCATGTCGGCGGTCCCCGTCCCCGACCCGGTCGTCGAGGACCGCCGCGAGCGGATCATCCTCACGGGCGACCTCCCCTCCCCCGCCAACCCGCCCACCGGCTGCCGGTTCCACACCCGCTGCCCCTGGCGCCAGGAGACGCGCTGCGACACCGAGCGGCCTGCGCTGCGCACCGTGTCGATGGCGGGCGTCCCCGACAGCCACCGGGTCGCCTGCCACTGGGCGGAGCAGATCGCCTCCGGGGAGCTGCGGCCCCACGAGGTGCTGCCGACCGTGACGGAGCAGGGCTCCCTGGGCGACGTGGACGAGGACCTCATGGGCCCGGCGTCGGTCACCGAGGCGATGTAGCCCACGGCAGGCGCACGGCAGGGGCAGGGCAGGCAAGCCTGCGATGACAGGCGGCCCGCGGTTTGCGACAGTGGAGCCATGCCACGGCTCCTCAGCGACGACGAGGTCGAGCGCCAGCTCCAGGACCTGCCCGGTTGGTCCCGCGACGGCGCGGAGCTCACCGCGACCTACGAGGCGCCGGACTTCCCCGCCGCCATCCGCCTCGTCGACGAGGTCGCCGACGAGGCGGAGCAGATGGGCCACCACCCCGACATCGACATCCGCTGGCGCACCACACACTGGCGCCTCTCGACCCACTCCGAGGGCGGGCTGACGCAGCTCGACGTCGAGCTCGCGCACCGCATCGCCCAGGCGGCCGGCCGGGTCGGCGCGAGCAGCGCGTGAGCGTGGAGCCCGGCACCGCGGTCCACCGGCACCCCGACGAGCCGCACGACGACAACGTCGGCTCCCGGCTGAACTGGCTGCGTGCGGCGGTCCTCGGCGCCAACGACGGCATCGTCTCCACGGCCGGCATCGTCATCGGCGTCGCCGCGGCGACGACGAACCGGGGCGCGATCCTCACCGCCGGCCTGGCCGGACTGGCTGCGGGCGCGATGTCCATGGCTGCGGGCGAGTACGTGTCGGTCAGCACCCAGCGCGACACCGAGCGGGCGATGCTCGCCAAGGAGCGCCAGGAGCTGCGCGACATGCCCGAGGAGGAGCTGGAGGAGCTCACCCAGCTCTACGTCGCGCGCGGGCTGAGCCGCGACCTCGCCGAGGCGGTCGCCGTCCAGCTCACCCACCACGACGCCCTCGGGGCGCACGCGGAGGTCGAGCTGGGGATCGACCCCGACGACCTCACGAACCCGTGGCACGCGGCGTGGGCGTCGATGCTCTCGTTCTCCGTCGGCGCCGTCCTGCCACTGCTCGCGATCCTCCTGGTCGCGGTCACGGTCCGGATCCCGGTGACCGCGGGCTCCGTCATCGTGGCGCTCGCCTTCACGGGGTGGTGGAGCGCGCGGCTGGGCGGCGCGCCGACGCGGCCGGCCGTCGTCCGCAACGTCCTCGGTGGCTCCGTCGCGATGCTGGTCACCTACGGCATCGGCTCCATCGTCGGCCAGCACGTCTGACCGGGGCTACTCGCAGACGACCCCGTCGTGGTCGCCGTCCCGGTACCAGCCGTACTCGGCGTCGCGTCCGGAGACGTAGGGCCCGAAGCCGGCGGCCACCGCGGCCTTGCACGTGGCGAAGCGCGGGTCCGTCCCGGCCGCCGGCGGCGAGACGACCGGCGTGCCGACACTCTGCGCGGGAGCCGGGGCCGGAGCCGCGGTGCCGGCCGCGGTGGTCCCGCCCCCGAGCCGCACGGCACCCGCGGTGGGCAGCGCCTGCCCCGGGCACGACTCGAGGATGCGCGCCATGGCGTCGCGCTCGGCCGCGGTGACCCACAGCCCGTAGCGGTGCTTCACCGCGACCTGCCGGGCGACGTACTGGCAGCGGTAGGCCTTGCGCGGCGGCAGCCAGGTGGCGGCGTCGCCGTCCCCCTTGCGCTGGTTCGTCGGGCCGTCGACGGCGAGCAGGTTGAGCGGGTCGTTGGCGAAGGCCGTCCGGGCCTGGGACGACATCTGCTGCGCGCCCTTCTGCCACGCGTCCGAGAGGGCGACCACGTGGTCGACCTGCACGGCGCTGGAGGTGCTGGACCCGCGGACGAAGGAGATGGTGCGACCGGTGTAGGGGTCCTGCAGGGTGCCCCGGAGGACGAGGCAGCCGTTCGTGCCGGCCTTGAGGACGTATGCCGTCAGGTCGCGCCGGAGGATGTCGTTCCGGGTGTCGCAGCCGTTGCGGTCGACGTCCTTCCACGCCTGCCCGAAGAGCTCGCGCTCGTAGCCCGTCTTCGGCGCGCGCCCCTTGATGGGGATCGTCGCCAGGGCCCGGACCGCCGAGCCGGCGCGGGCGCCGGTGGGCGGGGCCGGCGCAGCCACCACGGTGGGGCGGGTGGCCGGCGGGGGCGCTGTGGTCGCCTGCGGCGGCGGGCTCGCCGACGCCGGCACCGCCGGCCCCGAGGACGTGGCGGCGGCGGGCGGGGGGCCGGCGGCCGTTCGGGCCACGCGGTCGACGATCGTGTGCGAGGACCCGGCCGCGGCGGCGTCGTCGGGCGCCGAGTCGGGCCACAGCGCCACCGCGGCGGTGAGGGCCGCAGCGGCGACCCACCAGGAGCGGCGGCGACCCGGCACTCGGGGTCGTCTGCGGGCGGGGGAAGGGGGAAGGTTCGTCATCTCGGTCTCGGTCGGGGAACCACACCGTCGCACCGCGGTCGCGCCCGCCGCCACCGGGTCGCGACAGTCCGGGCCGAACGGCCGATGGGCAGGCCCAGTCGTTTCACGACACGACGTGCGGGTAGGCGAACGGCCATGGGCGAGAGCGTGATGCGCGAGATCAGGCGGGCCGTCGTTACCGGGGGCGCGGGGTTCCTCGGCAGCCACCTGTGCGAGGCGCTGCTCGCCCAGGGCTGCGAGGTCGTCTGCCTCGACAACTTCCTCACCGGGACGCCGGCCAACGTCGCGCACCTGACCCACCAGCCCGGGTTCCACCTCCACCGTTGCGACCTCACCGACTTCGTCCACGTGCCGGGGGAGGTCGACCTCGTCCTCCACTTCGCCTCGCCCGCCTCGCCCATCGACTACCTCCAGCTGCCCATCCACACCCTGAAGGTCGGCGCCATCGGCACCTGGCACGCGCTCGGGCTGGCGAAGGACAAGGGCGCCCGGTTCGTCCTCGCCTCCACGTCGGAGGTCTACGGCGACCCGCTGGTGCACCCGCAGCCCGAGACCTACTGGGGCAACGTGAACCCGATCGGCCCGAGGGGCGTCTACGACGAGGGCAAGCGCTACGGCGAGGCGCTCACGACGGCCTACCGCGTCAGCGAGGGCGTCGACGCCGCGATCGTGCGCATCTTCAACACCTACGGGCCGCGGATGCGCCCGCACGACGGCCGGGCGATCCCCACCTTCATCAACCAGGCGCTCGCCGGCGAGCCCGTGACGATGGCCGGCGACGGGGAGCAGACCCGCTCGATCTGCTACGTCGACGACCTCGTGCGCGGCATCCTCGCGATGGCGCGCTCGGGCCACAGCGGGCCGGTCAACCTCGGCAACCCCACCGAGCTCAGCGTGCTGCAGATCGCGAGGGACATCCTCGCGGCGACGGGGTCGAGCTCGCCGCTCGAGCACGTCGCGCGGCCGGTGGACGACCCGCAGGTGCGGCGTCCCGACACGTCGCTGGCCGAGGAGCTGCTGGGTTGGGAGCCCCGCGTGCCCTGGGCCGAGGGGCTCGAGCGCACGGTGGCGTGGTTCGCCGAGCAGCAGCGCAGCAGCGCCTGACGGGCGTCACGCGGAGCGCACGGCGCGGAGGCGCCAGGCCGCCTCGCAGACCTCCTCCACGCTGACGGCGTCGAGCCGTGGGTCGACGTGCGCCCCGTGGGGGTCGCCGGGCCGGGGGTCACCGGGCCGGGGGTCACCGGGCCGGGATGGACTGTCGCCGTGCCACAGGGCGACGTGGAGCTCCGGGTCGATCGCCGGGCCCCACAGCGCCGGGGCGACTGGTCCGAAGATGACGACGGAGGGCACGGCGTAGGCCGTGGCGAGGTGGGCCACGCCCGTGTCGCCACAGAGGACGAGGTGCGCCCCGGCCACGGTCGACGCCAGCTGCGGGAGCGTCAGGGCTCCGGAGAGGTCCTCCACGCCGACCGACCCCGCCGCGACGGCGGCGCACAGCCCTCGCTCGGCCGCCGTGCCGGTCACCTTGACGGCGAGCCCTCCGCGGACGAGGCGGTGGGCGACCTCCGCCCAGCGCGGGGCCGGCCAGCGGCGGGACTCGGCGGAGGCGCCGGGGTGCACCACGGCATACGGCCCCTCCTGCGCGACAGGGACGGAGGCCAACCGGAGGTCCACCCGGTCGCAGGCCCCGCCCGCCCACCGGACCAGCCCGCACCAGCGGTCGACCTCGTGGACGTCCTCCGGCCACGGCGGCCCGTCCTCGTGCCGCGCCTGGGTGTTGGCGAAGGCGACGAGGCGTGCCGGCGCGAGCCCCTGGAGCAGCTGGTGGCTCTGCGGGCCGCGGCCGTGGAGGTTGACCGCCGCGATGGGAGGCTCGCCCGCCCAGCCGACCGCGCGCAGGTCCGGTCCTGCGGGCACCACGTCGTCGACGACGCCCAGGTCCCTCAGCCAGGAGCCGACGCCCAGCGGTGCCGCGAGGACGAGCCGCGCACCGGGGAACGCGCGCCGCAGCCCGCGCAGCGCGGGGATGCCGGTGAGGGCGTCGCCGAGGCCGAGGGCGCGCAACGCCAGCACGCGCGCGGGCGCGGACGCGGTCACGGCCAGGACGGCTCCGTCGACGCCGTGACGACGAGCTCGCGGATCTCGCAGCCGGTGGGCTGCTGGAGGGCCATGACGACGGATGCGGCGACGTCGTCGGGGTCGTTGAGCTCGGCGTCCGGCCCGGGCTGGTACTGCTCCGTGCGTCCGTCGAAGAAGTGGGTGCGCATGCCACCGGGCACGAGGAGCGTCACGCCCACCTGACCCGCGAGCTCCATCGCGAGCGCCCGCGTGAAGCCGACGACCCCGAACTTGCTGGCGCAGTATGCCGTCGCGTCACCCGCCGGCCGCAACCCCAGCGTGGAGGCGACGGTCACGATCGTGCCGCGCGACGGCCTCAGGTGCGGGATGGCGGCGCGGCACACCGCGGCGGTGCCGAACAGGTTGACCCTGACCGTGCGCTCCCACGCGTCGACGGGCACCTCCTCGAGCGGCCCGCACACGTCGGTGCCCGCGGCACAGACCAGGGCCGTGGGTGGGCCCACCTCGGCCACCAGCCGCTCGACGGCGGCCGCCGCGGCGGCCGTGTCGGAGAGGTCGACCTCGACGTGGGGGCACTCGACGGCCGGCGCGGCCAGATCGAGGACGGCGGCCGACCCGCCGGCCTTGACGACGGCCCGGGCCACCGCCTCGCCGAGCCCGCTCGCACCGCCCGTCACGTAGACGTTGCGCAGGGTGGCGTCGCTCATCGTTGTCTCCTTGGTCGGTGGTCAGGACAGGGCGTCCACGGCGGCGCTCGTGGAGCGGCCCGGGAGGTAGGGCAGGATCACGACGCGTCCACCCCAGCCGCGCACGAGGTCGGCCTCGGGGAGCGCGTCGTCGGTGTAGTCGCCGCCCTTGGCCCACACGTCGGGACGCAGCTCGGCGAGCGCCTCGCGCGGGTCGTCACCGTCGAAGACGAGCACGGCGTCGACGCCGGCAAGGGCCTCGAGCACGGCGACGCGGTCGTCCTGGCGGTGCACGGGGCGGCCCGGTCCCTTGAGCCGGCGCACCGACGCGTCGGAGTTGACCAGGACGACGAGCGCGTCGCCCAGGGACCTCGCTGCCGCCAGGGAGGCGATGTGTCCGGCGTGGATGACGTCGAAGCACCCCCCGGTGGCGACGACCCTCCCGCCGCCGGCCCGGACCCGCGCGACGACCGCCGCGGCCGCGGGCCCGGACGCACCCGAGGCGCCGGGGCCCGAGGCGCCTGGGCCCGAGGAGTAGGGGTCGGATGGTGGTGCGGGCGGCGTGCCGAGCGGGCGGTAGCCCTCGGCCCCGCCCGCCTGCACCCACGCAGTGGCCTCCGCCACCGCCCGCTGGACCGCCTCGGAGAGCAGCGCGCCGTGGGCCAGGGCCCGCGCGGCGGTTGCCGCGAACCGGTCGCCGGCGCCGCACGGGTCACCGAGCGCCGCACCGGGCGACGGGACGAACAGGGGCGCGCCGGCCGACGTCGCGAGCCAGGCGCCGGCGTGGCCCGTGGTGACGCACACGCCCTCGGCGTGCCAGGCCTCGCGCAGCTGGTGGGCGGCGTCCGCTGGCTCCACGTCGAGGGCACCCGCCGCAACGCGGGCCTCGGCGAGGTTGGGTGTCACCAGCGCGCAGCCCGGCACCGGATCGGCGCCCTTCGGATGGGGGTCCCAGCAGACCCGGTGCGCGGCGCCGCCGCGCCGGCGCGCGACAGCCTCGAGGAGGCCGCGGACCGGGCCGTGGGCCGTGGTGCCGGCGCCGTAGTCGGAGACGAGGACGGCGTCGGCGCACCAGACGGCGTCGCGCGCCGCGTCGGGAAGCGCCCCGCGCGGGGTGCCGGGACCACCGTCGTCGACGCGCAGGAGGGAGTGCCCGGCCGACCTCAGCCGGGTCTTGGTGCGCGTGCCGCCCTGGTGGTCGAGGGCGACGAGCCGCACGCCGGCCTCGTCGAGCATCCGGCGCAGCCGCTGGCCGGGGTCGTCCTCGGCCAGCGGTGCGACGAGGGTCACCTCCACGTCCGGGGCGCGACAGAGGAGCGCCGCCAGGCCTGCGCCACCGGGGCGCTCGTGCCGCGTGGTGACGTCGAGGACGGGCACCGGCGCGTCGGGGCAGATCCGCTCGACGTCGCCGGTGACGTCGCGGTCGAGGAGCACGTCGCCGACGACGACGAGCCGGCGCGGGCCGGTCACGCGGGGACCGCCTTGGCCTCGGCCGCCGCCTCGTCGCCCGGCTGGCCCTCGAGCTCGAGCATCGTGGCGTCGAGCGCGGCGCACATCGCGTGGACCGCCACGAGATGGAGCTCCTGCACCGCAGCCGTGGACCCGGCCGGTACCGCGACCGCCTCGTCCGCCAGGCTCGCGAGCGGGTTGGGCGCGGGTCCGGTGAGGGCCCACACGTGGATGCCCAGCTCCTTCGCCCGCCGGGCAGCGGCGAGGATGTTGGGGCTGCGGCCGCTCGTCGACATGAGGACGACGACGTCCCCGGGGCGGCCGTGGGCGGCGACCTGCCGCGCGAAGACCTCCTCGAGCCCGTAGTCGTTGAGGATGGCCGTCAGGCTCGCGGTGTCGGAGCACAGCGACACCGCACTGAGGGGCCGCCGCTCGTCGAGGAACCGCCCGACGAGCTCCCCCGTCAGGTGCTCCGCCTCGGCGGCGCTGCCGCCGTTGCCGGCCGCCATGACCCGGCCCCCGCTACCCAGCAGCACGGCGAGGCGCCGTCCCCACGACTCGATCGTCGAGGCGCGGGCGACCAGGCCCGCCATGCCCTCCTCCAGCTGGCGCGAGTGCACCTTCAGCCAGGCGCGGGAGCCGTCGGAGAGGCCGGTGCCCTGCCGGCTGCGGCGACTGCGCACGGCCGCCTCCAGTGCCTCCTCGGTGCGGGCGGCGACCTGCGCCCAGTCGTAGGACGCGACGGCACGGCAGCGCGCGGTACGGCCCATCTGCTCGGCGCGTTCGCGGTCCGCGAGCAGCTCGCGGACCGCCGCGGCCAGGGCGGGCACGTCGCGCGCGGGCACGAGCCGGCCCGTCTCGCCGTCCGCGACGGTGTCGAGGAGCCCGCCCACCGCGCTGCCCACGAGCGGTCGCCCGCAGGCGGCGGCCTCCACCGGCGTGATGCCGAACGGCTCGTACCAGGGTGTGGAGAGCACGAGGTCGGCCGAGCGGTAGAGGGCCGGCATCTGCTCGTGCGAGACGGCTCCGACGAGGTGGACCCGGTCTGCGACCCCGGCCTCCCGCGCGACGTGCCGCAGCCGCTGGGCCTCGGGGTCCGTGGCCAGCTCTGCGGCCGGCGGGCCGCCGACGACGACGAGGCTGGCGCCCGGGACGTCGGCCAGCGCGCGGATGGCGAGGTCGAAGCCCTTGCGCTCGACCAGGCGTCCGACCGAGAGCAGCAGGGCGTCAGTGCGCCCGGCGGGCCACGCGTCGTGCCCCTCGCCGTCGGGGTGGAAGACGGCGGTGTCGACGCCGCAGGGGATGACCTCGACCCGGTCGACGGGGGCGCCGAGGCGGCGCAGCTCCTCGACCTCGTCGGTGCAGGTGGCGATGACGACGTCGGCGCTCGCCGCCAGGGCGCGCTCGAGGCCGACCCGGGTCTCGGGGCTGGTGTCGGCGCTTCCCTGGTGGCGCCGCTTGACGCTCCCGAGCGCGTGGAACGTCTGCGCCATCGGCACGCCGGTCTCGCGGCTGGCCTCCCGCGCGGCCAGCCCCGACATCCAGAAGTGGGCGTGGACCACGTCGGGCCGGTGCCGGCGCCAGTCGCGCGCGAGCCACCGCCCGAACTCGTCCATCAGCGGGTAGAGGTCGTCCTTGGGCAGGGGCCGTGGCGGCCCGGCGGGGACGTGGACGACCGTCACGCCGTCGCAGAGGCGCCGGCGCTCGGGCTGGACGGCCTCGGGCTGGTCGCGGCGCGTGTAGACGTGGACCTCGTGCCCGCGTCTGGCGAGGTGCTCGGCGAGCGCCGCCACGTGGACGTTCTGCCCGCCGGCGTCGACGCCGCCGAGGACGGCGAGCGGGCTTGCGTGCTCGGACACCATTGCGATCCTCATTGGACCACCTCCTTGAGAACGTCGTCCCAGTCGTCGAGGAAGCGCTGCAGCCCGTAGTGGGTGAGGGCGTGCAGGCGGGCCGCGCGGCCCCGCTCCCGGGCCTCGACCGGGTCCTTCATCCAGCGCGCCGCCGTGCCGGCCAGTGCGCTCAGGTCGCTGCTGACGAGCCCCGCGTCCGGCGGGACCGCGGCCGGCGCCTCGGTCGCCGCCAGCGCGAGCACCGGCATGCCGAGCATCATCGCCTCGAGCAGCGCGAGCCCGAGGCTCGTCCACCGGTAGGGATGGAAGTAGGCGCGGTGCCGCGCCAGCCGGTCGTGCATCTCGGGCTGCGGGACGTCGTCGTGGAGGGCGAGCCGGGCGTGCACGCCTGCCTGCCGCGCGCGCTCCCCCAACGGCGCCATGCCCATGCCGTAGACGTGGGTCGGCACCTCCTGCGCCATGCCCAGGACCAGGTCGGTCCCGGCCACCCGCCACCGCCGCACCGGCTCGTTGACGACCACGCCGAGGCTGCCGTCCTCGCCCGTGTAGCGCTCGCCGGGGTCCGGGACACCGTGCTCGACGACCGTCACCTCCGCGGACCCGTTGTCCCAGGCCACGGCGTTGAAGTGCGTCACGTGCACCAGCGGTATGCCGGCGTACCTCGCCTCGGTGCCCACGGGGTGGGGGGTCTCCACGGCCGGGCCCCGCGGCGTGTTGTGCTCGACGTAGACCGCCGGCAGGTCGCGGCCCGGCTCCCGCCCCAGCCAGGAGCTGCACCACTGCCACTCATCGGGCCGTTGGAGGACGACCACGTCGACCGGCTCGTCGCACAGCTGCTCGACCGGCACCTCGCGGACGGACGCGGGCCAGCTCCAGGTGGCCGCGCGGCCGCGGCCCTCCGGGCCCCGGTCCGGCGTGAGGGGCAGGACGTAGTCGTGCGGGCCCTGGAGGAAGGCGTTGGCCCAGGAGCCGTGGACGTGCCAGAGCAGGACCCTCATGACGCCTGTCCCACCCGGACGCGGTCACCGACCAGCCGCTCCACGGCAGCGGCGACCTCCTTGGGGTCGACGGAGGCGACGCACGGGTGCCCCGGCACGGGACACACCCGCGCGCGGGACCCGGCGCAGGGCGCGTCCTGGTCACCGAGCAGCGCGCTGGGCACCCCCCACGGTGCCCAGCGGGCCGCCGGGACGACCGGCGCGAACAGCGAGACGACGGGTGTGCCGACCGCGGCGGCCAGGTGCGCGGGGCCGGTGTTGCCGACGACGACCGCCTCTGCCCGCTCGAGGACCGCCGCCAGCCCAGCGAGCGACATCCCGCCCGCGACCGCCACGGCCCTCGGTGGGCAGGCCGCCTCGACCAGCTCGCGCTCCCGCGCCGAGCCGGTCACGACGACCGCCCAGCCCCGGCGCAGCAGCTCGGCCGCGATCGCCTCGGCGTGTGCGGCCGTGATCCCCCGGGCGGGCACGGACGCGCCCGGGTGCAGCACGGCATACGGGACCTCGGGCAGCTGCACCGGAGGCAGGGGGAGCGGCCGGCGGACCCGCAGCTCGGCACGGTCACCGGCCGGCAGGACGTGCCCCGCGGCTTGCGCCAGGTGCAGCGCCGCAGTCACCTCGTGCCCGCCCTCGGGCCCTCCCGTGTCGTCGCGCCCGTCCGGCATCCGCCTGGCCCGGACGTCCAGGAGCGAGCCGGGGTAGTCGTCGCTCGCGGCGGCGACGAACGGCACGCCCGCCAGCCTCGCGAGCAGGGCCATGGGAAGCGGGCTCTGGTGGTAGGAGGTGAAGATGACCGCCTCGTCGTAGGCCCGGGCAGCGAGCCGGTCGACGAGGGCGCCGACCGTCGGGTGCTCGACGGTCGGCGGCTGCTCGCCGGACCACGGCGCGTCGAACTCGACGACCGCCTCCACCGCCGGCAGGAGACGTGCCGCCTCGGCGCCCTGCCGGGACGCGAGCACGTCGACGTGGTTGCCACCCGCGGCCAGCGCCCGGATGGCCGGCCCGGTGAGGAGCACGTCACCGGCTGAGTCGAGGCGGACGGCGAGGACCCGGCTCACAGGGCCCCCTCGAGCACGAGGTGTGCCGCACCGAGCAGGTCCGTCGCGACGACGGGGGCGTCTGCCACCTCCCGGGCCAGCGTCTCCGAGGTGGGCACCAGGACGGAACGCGCGCCGGCGGCGCGTGCGGCGAGCAGGTCGGTCTCGATGTCCCCCACCAGGACGCACTCCTCGGGCCGGACGCCGAGCTCCCGGGCCGCGGCGAGGACGAGTGCGGGCCCTGGCTTGCGGCACGCGCAACCGGCCTCGGGCGTGTGGCGGCAGACCTGCCAGGTGTCGAACGGTCCGAGCTGCTCCTCCACCGCGCCGTTGACTGCCGCCAGGTCGGCGCCGCTGATGGTCCCGCGGCCCACACCGGACTGGTTCGTGACGACGCCCACGCGCATGCCGTTGCACCGCAACAGGTCGAGGGCCTCGCGAGCGTGGGGACGGGCCTGCACGAGACCCGGGTCGGTGTTGTAGGGGACGTCCACGACGAGGGTGCCGTCGCGGTCGAAGAGCACCGCGCGCACCGGGGGCGGCCACGCGGACGCGCCCCGGTGGCGGCGTCGCCCGGAGAGGCGCTGCCAGAGCGCGACCGGCGGGATCAGGACGCTGGTCGTGGCCATGCGCACCCACTCGACGGGCTGCGGCGGCCCAGCCGCGATCCGCCGAAGGGCGAAGTCGCTGCTCAGCGCCAGCCACGTCGCGCCGGCGACGGCCGCGACCCGCTGCGAGCCGCCGCGGCGGCGAGGGACGCGCGCAGCGCCGAGGCCGGCGGCGAGGGCCGTCGTGCCGGCGGCGACGGTGGCGACGTGCCAGGGGAGCCGGCCGCGCCCCGCGCC
>JAICIN010000036.1 GCA_025924375.1 Dermatophilaceae bacterium
CTACGTCCGCGGCACGGCGCTGTCGGCCCGGCTGCTCGGCCGTGGCGGGCAGCGGGTCCACGCCGCGGAGCGCGCGGCCAGCGGGGTCGTCTGGGTCGCGGTCGGCGTCCTCGTCGTCGCCGCGACGGGGGCCGCGCTGTGGTGATCCTCCTCGCGCTCGCCGTGCTGCCCGCCGTCGCCCTGTGGCTGCTCGCCGCCGGGCGAGGGCTCGACCACCGCACCGTGAGCACGGTCTCCCTCGCGGCGTCGCTCGTCGCGCTCGCCTGCACCGTCGCGGCGGTCGTCGCGCGTCCCGAGGTCGACCGCCCCTGGGTGCCCGCACTCGGCCTGCGGTGGCAGCTGGGGGTGGACGGCATCAGCGCGCCGCTGCTCCTGCTCACGGCGGCCCTCGGCGTGGCCGTCGTCGCGCACTCCCGCAGCCGGCCGCCGGCCGGCGGCACGTCCTCGGCCTTCCACTCGTGCCTGCTGCTCGTCGAGTTCGGGGCGCTCGCGACGTTCCTCACCCGTGACGCCGTGCTCTTCTTCGTCGCGTTCGAGGTCGTGCTCGTCCCGATGTGGGTGCTCATCACCCGCTTCGGCGATGCCCACCGTCCCGCCGCACGCGCGGACGCCGGTGGCCGGTTCGTGCTCTACACCGCCCTCGGCTCCACCCTCATGCTCATCGGCATCCTGGCCCTGGTCCAGGCGGCCGGCACGGCGGACCTGACCATCCTCGCGGAGGCGGCCGGGCACGGCATACCGCTGCACACCCAGACGGTGGTTGCGGCGCTCCTCACGGCCGGCCTGGCCATCAAGGTGCCGGTCTGGCCGCTGCACACGTGGCTCCCGCCCGCGCACACCACCGCCCCGACGGCCGGCTCGGTGCTCCTCGCCGCGGTGCTGCTCAAGATGGGCACCTACGGCCTCGTCCGCCTGCCGCTGGCGACGGTCCCCGGTGGCTTCGCCCGGCTGGCACCGGCCCTGGCGGTCCTCGGCGCTGTCGGCATCCTCTGGGGCGGACTCGCCTGCCTCGTCGAGCGCGACCTCAAGCGGCTCGTCGCCTACTCCTCCGTGGCGCACATGGGCTTCGTCGTGCTCGCCCTCGCCGCGGGGAGCAGCACGGGCCTGCAGGCGGCGTTGTTCGCCAACGTCGCCCACGGCGTCATCTCCGCGCTGCTGTTCGTCGTCGTCGGCGGCCTCAAGGAGCGCTGGGGGTCGGCCGACCTCGAGACGGCGCGTGCCGCACTGCGCGAGGTCGCGCCCCGTCTCGGGTTCTCGCTCCTCCTCGGGCTCGCCGCCGCGCTCGGGCTGCCGGGCCTCGCCGGGTTCTGGGGCGAGTGGCTCGCCGTGTATGCCGCGTGGTCGCCGGCTCCCGACCGTCCCCTCGGGCTGCTGCGCGCGTGCGCCGTGGCCGCCGTCCTGGGCACCGTCCTCGCGGCCGGCTATGCCCTGCGGGTCGCCCGGCTGGTGTGGTCGGGTGCGCGCACCGAGCCACGGGTCGAGGACGCGCGCTCGGTGGAGTGGGGCGTCATCGCCGCGCTCGTCGCGGCCGTCGTGGTGCTCGGCGTCCTGCCCGGGCCGCTGCTCGCGACGACGTCCTCGGCGGCCTCGGCGCTCGTGGGGGCGGCCCCGTGACCGGCCCGCTGGCCATCGACGCGGCGGTGCTCGCGCCCGTCCTCGCGCCCGCGGGTGGCGCCCTGTTCGTGCTCGTCCTCGACGCGATCGCCCCCCGCCGGGGAGCCGTCCACGCGTGGGTCGGCGTGCTGGCCCTCGTCCTCGGCATCTCGAGCGCCGTGCCGGGCGCCCTTCGCGCCCCCGGGAACCCCCTGCGCACGCTCTGCCTGCCCGCGCCCGACGGCGCCTGCTTCTACGACGCCGGCCCGCTCGCCAGCGCGTTGCAGCTCGGCGCGCTGTTCTCCACGCTCGTCGTGCTGCTCCTCCTGTGGCCCGTCCCGCCCGTGCCGACCCCCGCCCCCGCCGCCCCCGCTGCCCCCGCCGCTCCCGGTCAGCCCTCACCCCGGTTTTGGGTGCCCGGACGACGCGGATCCGCTGCGTCTGCGCACCCAATCGCGGGTGGGGGCGCGCCGATGCGGGGCGGGCCGGCGGTGCTCGTGGCGCTGCTCCTCGCGGGCACCGCCGGGGCCACGGCGGTCGCGGCAGCCACCGACCTCGGCTCGTGGCTCGTCGCGCTGGAGCTCGCGACACTGCCGGCCATCGCCCTGGTGGCGCTCGGGGGAACGCGTCCCGCGATCGAGGGCGCCGTCTCGCTGCTCCTCACGTCGCTGCTCTCCTTCGCCGTCGCGGTCCTCGGCGCGGCCCTCTGGGTGGTGGCCTCTGGCGAAGCCGTCTTCACCACCGGCGCGGTGGCACGGGCCACGGCCACGCCCGAGCGCTCGGCGGTGCTGGGTCTGGCGGTGCTCCTGCTCGTCGCCGGCCTGGGCTTCAAGCTGTCCCTCGTGCCGTTCCACGCCTGGACACCCCAGGCGTATGCCGGGGGGTCCGAGCCGGTCGCGGCCTTCCTCGCCGCGACGTCGAAGATCGCAGCCCTGGCCGCCCTCGTCGTGGTCCTGCGGCCGCTGGCCGAGGCGGGCCACGCGGCCGTGGTCGCCGTCGCGGTGCTCGCCGCGGCCTCGATGACCGTGGGCAACGTCCTCGCTCTCGTGCAGGACGACCCGGTCCGGCTGCTCGCGTGGTCGACGGTGGCCCAAGCGGGCTGGGTCGTCATGCCGCTCGCCGCCGTGCGACCGACGTCCCTGCCGGCCGCCGGTGGCTACGTCCTGGCCTACGCGCTCGCGACACTCCTCGCCTTCGGCGTCGTGGTGCTCGTCGGCGCCGGGCTCCGCGACGCGCCTGCCGCGCTCGGTCGTGGGGTTCCGCACGGACGCAGCCTCACGGCATACCGCGGGCTGCTGCGCACCCGGCCGCTCCTCGGCGCGGCGCTCGGGCTGGCGCTCGTCTCGCTGGCCGGGCTGCCGCCCGGGATCCTCGGCCTCGCCGCGAAGGTCCTCGCCCTCCAGCCCGTCGTCGCCGCCGGTCTCTGGCCGCTCGCCCTCGTCGCCGTGGCCAACGCGGTGGTGGGGATCGCCGTCTACCTGCGCTGGTTCGCGCTCCTCGTGCAGCCCCCGGAGCCGGTGGCATCCGCGGCGGCCGTCGCGGCCCCGGCTGCCCCGGCGCCGCCCGGGGCGGTGGCGGCGGTCGCGCTCACCGGCATCGCGCTGGCGGTCACCTGCATCGCGCCGCAGCTCGTGCTCGGCCTCGTCGGCTGACGGAGGGGCGCGCCGGCCCGGAGCGGGAACGTCCGCCGTGGGCGTGGCGTTGGTGTGGGCATGCACCAGCACTTCAACGGGCTGAAGACCGCTGCGCTCTTCGGCGCCATCTTCGCCCTCCTCCTCGCCATGGGCGCCGTCATCGGGGGCGGCCGCTACATCTGGGTGTTCGCCCTCATCGGCGTGGCCATGACGGCCTACAGCTACTGGAACTCGGACAAGCTCGCCATCCGGGCGATGCACGCCTACCCGGTGAGCGAGGCACAGGCACCGGCGATGTACCGGATCGTCCGCGAGCTCTCCAGCCGCGCCGGGCAGCCGATGCCGCGGCTCTACGTCTCCCCGACGCAGGCGCCCAACGCCTTCGCGACCGGCCGCAACCCCTCCCACGCCGCCGTCTGCTGCACCGAGGGCATCCTGGGGCTGCTCGACGAGCGGGAGCTGCGCGGTGTGCTCGGCCACGAGCTCATGCACGTCTACAACCGCGACATCCTCACCGGCTCGGTGGCCGCAGCGGTCGGCGGCGTCATCACCTCGGTGGCGCAGATCCTCATGTTCGCCGGCATGTTCGGCGGCGGGGGCAACGACGAGGACCGGCCCAACCCGCTGGCCCTCCTGGCGATGGCGCTGCTCGCGCCGTTCGCCGCGATGGTCATCCAGATGGCGATCAGCCGCACCCGTGAGTACGACGCCGACGAGGACGGCTCCACCCTCACCGGTGACCCGCTGGCGCTCGCCTCCGCGCTCCGCAAGCTCGAGGCCGGCACCGCCCGGGCACCGCTCGCGCCCACGCCCGCGCTGCAGAACGCGAGCCACATGATGATCGCGAACCCGTTCCGTGCACAGGACGTCTCCAAGCTCTTCTCGACCCACCCCCCGATGGCCGAGCGCATCGCCCGGCTCGAGGCCATGGCGTACGGCTACCGCGCCCGCTGAGCGGGCCGCGATCGGCGGCACGGGGGTTCACGCACGGGCGGGGGGTCGTGCTAGCCTTGACGCAAGTTGCAGTTGCAGTTCCTCGTCTGAGTGGGCCCGCTGATCTTGAGCGGGCCTTTGTCATACAGCGGTCTTCCGTGTCGTGGGTTGTCTGCCGCAGCTTGTGGTCCGCATCCGCGAGCCACACCGGCCAGAGAAATGAGAGATCCCATGGCACAGGGAACAGTCAAGTGGTTCAACGCTGAGAAGGGCTTCGGCTTCATCGCCCAGGACGGCGGCGGCGCCGACGTCTTCGTGCACTACAGCGCCATCGAGTCCGGCGGCTACCGCTCGCTCGAGGAGGCCCAGCGCGTCGAGTTCGACATCACGCAGGGTCCCAAGGGCCCCCAGGCCGAGAAGGTCCGCGCCATCTGAGGCGTTCGCCCTTCCCGACGAAGCCCCCGGCCACCGGCCGGGGGCTTCGCCGTTCCCGGCCACCGGATGCCGGGTGCCACGGATGCCGGGTGCCGCGGTGCAGCAGTGTCGGTGGCAGGGTCCCCGCTCGGCTCCGGCTGGTTGAATCGGCCCATGCCGTCACTGACCCGGGTCGAGGCGCGCCGCCGCGCCGAGCTGCTGCACGTCGAGCGGATGGGGGTCGAGCTCGACCTCGACCGGGGCGAGCAGCACTTCGGCTCCCGCACCACCATCGGCTTCCGCTGCACCACGCCGGGAGCGAGCACCTTCCTCGACCTGCGGCCGGTCGAGCTGCGCAGCCTCACCCTCAACGGCAGGCCCCTCGACCCCGGCTCCGTCGTCGACGGCCGGGTCGAGCTGGTCGACCTCGCCGCCGAGAACGAGCTGGTCGCCGACGCGGTCATGGCCTACAGCCACGACGGCCAAGGCCTGCACCGCTCCGTCGACCCCGCCGACGGCGAGCACTACGTCTACGGCCACCTCTTCCTCGACGCGGCGCCGCAGGTGTTCGCGTGCTTCGACCAGCCGGACCTCAAGGCGCCGTATGCCGTGTCCGTCACCGCACCGGCGCACTGGACCGTCCTCGGCAACGGCGCGGCGACGAGGGACGGCGAGCGGCAGTGGCGCCTGGCGACCACCCTCCCGCTGGCGACCTACTTCGTCACCGTCTGCGCCGGGCCGTGGGCCTCCGTGCGGGCCGAGCACGACGGCATACCGCTGGGCATCCACGCCCGTGCGTCCCTGCGGGAGCCGCTCGAGCGCCAGGCCGCCCAGATGCTCGAGGTGACCCGGCAGTCCTTCGACTACTACCACCGCCTCTTCGGGATCCGCTACCCCTTCGGCGACTACCACCAGGTCTTCGTGCCCGAGTTCAACGCGGGTGCGATGGAGAACCCGGGCTGCGTCACCTTCCGCGACACCTACGTCTTCCGGGGGGCGGCGGCCCGCGACGAGGTGCTGACCCGCTCCAACACCATCACCCACGAGATGGCCCACATGTGGTTCGGCGACCTCGTGACGATGCGCTGGTGGGACGACCTGTGGCTCAACGAGTCCTTCGCCGAGTACATGTCGCACCGCACACTGGTCGCCGCGACGGAGTTCACCGACGCGTGGGTCGACTCCACCGTCGCGCGCAAGCTGTGGGGCTACGCCGCGGAGCGGACCCCCAGCACCCACCCGGTCGCCGGTGCCGAGGCACCGGACGCGCAGGCGGCCCTGCAGGACTTCGACGGCATCTCCTACGCCAAGGGCGCCGCGGTCCTGCGCCAGCTCATCGCCCACATCGGCGACGACGCCTTCATCAGCGGCATCAGCGCCTACCTGCGTGGGCACGCGCAGGGCAACGGCACGCTGGCCGACTTCCTCGACGCCATGGAGCGCGCCTCCGGCCGGGACCTCGACGCCTGGAGCCGGGCGTGGTTGCTCACGGCCGGCGCGGACACCATCGGCGCCGACGCGCGGACCGGAGTGGTCACGCGGGCCGTGCCGGCCGCCCACCCCGCGGACCGGCCGCACACCCTCGACGTGGCCGGCTTCGCGGACGGCACGGAGGTCTTCCGGGTGCGGGCGGCGGTGCTCGCCGACCACACCGAGGTGCCTGCCCTGGCGGAGGCGCCGGCCGCACAGCTCGTCGTGCCCAACGCCTCCGACCTGACCTGGGCCACGGTCAGCCTCGACGCCGGCACGCTGGCCGCGCTGCCCGAGCACCTGGCCGAGGTCCCGGACGCGCAGGCCCGCGCCGTCGTGTGGATGGCCCTCGTCGACGGCGTGTGCCTGGGCACCGTCGACCCGCGTGACCTCCTGGCGGCGTTCGGCAGGGCGTGGCCGCACGAGGTCAACGACTCCGTCCTCAACCGGGTGGCGGCCGTCGTGACGGCGCGGGTGGTCCCGGAGTTCCTGCCGCCGGCCGAGCAGGCGCAGGCCGAGGGCCTCGTCGCCGCGGCTGCGGGCACCCTGCTCAGCGGCAGCGAGCCTGGGTCGACGGCGGCGCTGGTCGGAGCCCGCGTCCTGGCGCGCACGAGCGCGGACGCCGGTCTCCTCGGGCGGTGGCTCGGCGGCGACGGCCTGCCCTCGGGCCTCGAGGGCGACTCGGACTTCCGCTGGGTCGTGGCCCGCAACCTCGCCGCGCGGGGGCTCCTCGACGTCGCCGGCATCGAGGACCTCCGGCGGGCCGACGAGACGCTCCAGGGCTCCCTCAGCGCGCTCACCGCGCGTGCGGCCCTGCCCGGCGCCGCGTCCAAGGCCTGGGCGTGGGAGCAGCTCACGACCAACCGCCGCCGCTCCAACTACGAGCTCAACGCCCTGGCACAGGGGTTCTGGCTGGGCCGCGACCCTGAGGACGTCGGCCCGTATGCCGTGCGCTACTTCGCGGAGGTTCCCGCGCTCGCGGAGTGGGTCGGCGCCGACGCCGTGGGGCGCGTCGCGACCCTGGCCTACCCGTCGCGGGTCGTCGAGCCGCGCACCGCCGAGGCCAGCGCGGCCGC
Source organism: Dermatophilaceae bacterium (assembly GCA_025924375.1). Taxonomy (GTDB): domain Bacteria; phylum Actinomycetota; class Actinomycetes; order Actinomycetales; family Dermatophilaceae; genus JAICIN01. Next base: position 7,121 of record JAICIN010000036.1, read on the forward strand.
GCTCGCCGGTGACCACCTCAGCCCGGCGGTGCGCCGCTCCGTCGTGGACGCGGACTCCGAGCTGCGGGAGGCGCTTCGCTCACGCGGTCGGTTCGGCGGCGCCTAGCAGAGGTCCTCGGCGAGCGCCGCGGTTCGTGCCCGCGGCCTTCATGTCCGTCGTGGCCGCCCAGACCGTCGTGCGCTCCTGCTCTGCCCACCGAAGTGCGCCTTGCCCGTGAAACTGCGTGGGCAGAGCGCACTTTCGTGGGCAGAGCGGGGAACCACACCTAGGAGAGGTCCTCGGCGAGGGCGAGGCCGGCGCGCGTGAGCATCGGCACGGCGCGCTCCACCACGGCCTCGGTCATGCGCGTCGCGGGCCCGGAGACGGAGAGCGCGAGACGGGTCGGCATGCCGGGGACCGCGACGGCGACGCACCGGACGCCGAGCTCCTGCTCGCCCTCGTCCATGGCGTAGCCGTGCTCGTCGGCCCACACCAGCGCCTTTGCGAACTCGTCGGGGTCGGTGAGGGTGTTGTCGGTGTGCTGGGGCATCCCGGTGCGCTGCAGGATGTCGCGGACCTGCTCGGGCGGCATGTGCGCCATGATCGCCTTGCCGACCGCGGTGCAGTGGGGGAGGACCCGTCGGCCGACCTCGGTGAACATCCGCATCGACCGGCGCGACTGCGCCTGCGCGACGTAGACGATCTGGTCGCCGTCGAGCATCGCCAGGTTCGCCGACTCCCCGAGCTCGTCGACGAGCCTCTCGAGGTGGGGGCGGGCCCACACGCTGAGCATGCCCGAGGCGCTCTCGCCGAGGCGGATCAGGCGTGGTCCGAGGACGTACTGCCGGTTGGTCTCCTGGCGCAGGTAGCCGAGGTCGACGAGGGTGCGGACCAGGCGGTGGATGGTCGGCAGCGGCAGCCCCGACTCCGCCGCGAGCTGCGACAGGCCCATCATGCCGCCGCTGCTGGCCATGGTCTCGAGGAGCACGAAGGCGCGCTCGATCGACTGCACACTTCCGCCGCGGGCCTTTGCGGGGGCACTCTTCTCGGGTGGCATGCGCGCTCCTGGTGACGACCCGTTGCCGGGAAACTTCCGTATATCGGAACTCTATTACCGCAGACTGGCGGGGCGCCAGCGAACCCCCGGTTGATGTTCCGCAAGGTAGATACTAGTATCCGCTATGCGAAATCTTCCAGCGTTGTGAGAGGTCGACCATGGCGACACCGAGTCCGGGGTATGCGATCACCGTCCGCGTGGAGGCGCCCTCCTCCGCCGGCGCGACGAGCGGCCTCGTCGCCGCGGTGAGCAAGGCGCAGGGCGCCCTCACCGCCCTCGACGTCGTCGAGTCCCACGCCGACCGGCTCGTCGTCGACGTCACCTGCAACGCCTCCGACGCGGACCACGCGGAGACGATCCGCGAGGCGCTCGCCGCCGTGCCCGGCGTCCGCGTCCGCAAGGTGAGCGACCGGACCTTCCTCATGCACCTCGGCGGCAAGCTCGAGGTCGTCCCCAAGGTGCCGCTCAAGCACCGCGACGACCTCTCGCGGGCCTACACCCCGGGCGTCGCCCGGGTCTGCCTGGCGATCGTCGAGAACCCCGAGGACGTGCGGCGCCTGACCATCAAGCGCAACACCGTGGCGGTCGTCACCGACGGCTCGGCCGTCCTCGGCCTGGGCAACATCGGCCCCGCCGCCGCGCTGCCGGTCATGGAGGGCAAGGCGGCGCTGTTCAAGCAGTTCGCCGGCGTCGACGCCTGGCCCGTCTGCCTGGACACCCAGGACACCGAGGAGATCATCTCCATCGTCAAGGCGCTGGCCCCCGTCTACGGCGGGATCAACCTCGAGGACATCGCCGCCCCACGCTGCTTCGAGATCGAGGCCCGCCTGCGCGACGAGCTCGACATCCCCGTCTTCCACGACGACCAGCACGGCACCGCCATCGTGGTGCTCGCCGCGCTCACCAACGCGCTGCGCGTCGTCGGGAAGAAGATCGAGGACGTGCGCATCGTGGTCAGCGGCGTCGGCGCCGCGGGCCACGCGATCATCCGGCTCCTCGATGCCGAGGGTGCGAGCGACATCGTGGGCTGCGACCGGCACGGCGCCCTCGACCCCGACGCCGAGCACCGTGACGAGTTCCGCGGGTGGATCGCGAGGAACACCAACCCGCGGCGCGCCCGCGGCAGCCTCAAGGACGTGCTGGCCGGTGCCGACGTCTTCGTCGGCGTCTCGGCCCCCAACCTCCTGGCCGAGGAGGACATCGCCGCCATGGCCGACGACGCCATCGTCTTCGCCCTCGCCAACCCCGACCCCGAGGTGGACCCGGTCGCGGCCAACAACCACGCCGCCGTCGTCGCCACGGGGCGCTCGGACTACCCGAACCAGATCAACAACGTGCTGGCCTTCCCGGGCCTGTTCCGGGGGCTGCTCGACGCGCAGGTCAGCGACATCACCGACCCGATGATGATCGCGGCGGCGCAGGCCATCGCCGACTCGGTGGCCCCGTCCGAGCTCAACGCCAGCTACATCGTGCCCTCGGTCTTCGACCCGCACGTCGCGCCCGCGGTGGCCGCGGCGGTGCGCGCCGCCGCGGAGGCGACCGGCGCGGCCGGGCCGACGGCCGGCGACGACCCGGCCACCGCCCCGGAGGTGACGCCGGCTCGGTGAGCCGGACGCACGGCATACCGGGAGACTGGGGACGCACGTGCAGGGCACAGCAGCAGGACCAGCGCAACGACGCGCACGACACGACACAGAGAGGTGAAGCCCCCGTGGCCATTGAGGTGACCGGCGCCCACGTCGACGGACTGGACGAGATTCTGACCCCGGAGGCGCTGGACTTCCTCGCCTCGCTGCAGCGCACCTATGGGGCGCGGCGCGACGAGCTCCTGGCGGCCCGCCACACCCGCCGTGAGGCGGTGTCCCGCACCGGCCGCCTCGACTTCCTCCCCGAGACCGCAGAGGTGCGCGACGGCGACTGGACCGTCGCGCCGGCCCCCGAGGACCTCGTCGACCGCCGCGTCGAGATGACGGGCCCCACCGACCGCAAGATGACCATCAACGCCCTCAACTCCGGCGCCCGCGTCTGGCTCGCCGACATGGAGGACGCGAGCACCCCGCACTGGTCCAACGTGATCGGTGGCCAGGTCAACCTGCGCGACGCCATCCGGCGCACCATCTCCTACACCTCCCCGGAGGGCAAGGAGTACGCCCTGCGGACCGACCAGCGGCTCTCGACCATCGTCATGCGGCCGCGCGGCTGGCACTTCGACGAGAACCACCTGCTCCTCGACGGCACGCCCCTCGTGGGCGCCCTCGTGGACTTCGGCCTCTACTTCTTCCACAACGCCAAGGAGCTGCTCGAGCGGGGCAGCGGTCCCTACTTCTACCTCCCCAAGACCGAGAGCCACCTCGAGGCCCGGCTCTGGAACGACGTCTTCACGTTCGCGGAGAAGGAGCTCGGGATCCCCCACGGCACGGTGCGGGCGACGGTGCTCATCGAGACCATCCCGGCCGCCTTCGAGATGGAGGAGATCCTCTACGAGCTGCGCGAGCACGCCTCGGGGCTCAACGCGGGCCGGTGGGACTACCTCTTCAGCATCATCAAGTACTTCCGGGACTCCGGCCCCCAGTTCGTGCTGCCCGACCGCAACACCGTCGGCATGACCTCGCCGTTCATGCGCGCCTACGCCGAGCTGCTCGTCAAGACGTGCCACAAGCGGGGGGCCTTCGCGATCGGCGGCATGGCGGCCTTCATCCCCAGCCGCCGTGACGAGGAGGTCAACGCCCGCGCCTTCGCCAAGGTCCGCGAGGACAAGGAGCGCGAGGCGAGCCAGGGCTTCGACGGCTCCTGGGTCGCCCACCCCGACCTCGTGCCGGTGTGCCGCGAGGTCTTCGACAGGGTGCTCGGCGACCGGCCGAACCAGCTCGACCGGCAGCGTGACGACGTCCACGTGACGCCCGAGGACCTCCTCGACATCGCCTCCGCACAGGGGCCCATCACCCGCGAGGGCCTGGAGAGCAACATCGAGGTGGCCCTGCTCTACCTCGAGGCGTGGCTCGGCGGCAGCGGCGCCGTGGGCATCCACAACCTCATGGAGGACGCGGCCACCGCCGAGATCTCGCGTTCGCAGATCTGGCAGTGGGTCCACAACGGGTCCACCCTCGAGGACGGCACCACGATCACGGCCGAGCTCGTGCGCGACGTGCTCAAGGGCGAGGTGGTCAAGCTGAAGGAGCAGTTCGGCGACACGTGGGACGAGCGGCAGTTCGACCTCGCTGCCACGGTGTTCGAGGAGGTCGCCCTCGCCGACGACTTCGCGGACTTCCTCACCCTGCCCGCCTACGCCGCCGTCTCGGAGTGAGCCGCCCGTGAGCAGCTTCGCCGACCTCGCCGACCGGCTCGACGCCCGCCTCGCCGGCGCAGACGCGGCGCTCGCCCGCGACTACCCGGGCGACCGCGGCGTGCGCCAGCCGGTGCACACCGTCTACGTCCCCGCCGACCGCTACGACGCCGGAACCCCGGCCGCCTGGGGCAAGCAGGCGCTCGAGACCCTCGCGCAGCACGGCGGCACGCCCCGGGCGTTCGCCGACGCGAGCGGCCTGGACCCGGCGCTGGTCGAGGCCGTCTACCCCCGCGTGGAGCGCAAGCTCGCCGCCGAGCCCGTCGAGGACCTGCGGATCGACTTCGAGGACGGCTTCGGCGCCCGGCCGGACGACGAGGAGGACGCGGAGGCCGTGCGGGCCGCCGCCGCGCTCGTCGAGAGCGTCGGCGACGGCACGGCGCCGCCCTTCCACGGGATCCGGTTCAAGAGCCTCGAGGCGCCCACCCGTCGCCGCGGCCTGCGCACCCTCGACCTCTTCGTGGGCGGGCTGGCCCGCGCCGGGGCCCTCGGCGACGGCTTCGTCCTGACGCTGCCCAAGGTGACCTCCGTCGACCAGGTCGACGCGATGGTGACCGCCTGCGCCTGGCTCGAGGACGCCCACGGGCTCCCGAGCGGCCGGCTCGGCTTCGAGATCCAGGTCGAGACGCCCCAGTCGATCCTCGGCGCCGACGGCACGGCGCTCGTCGCGCGGATGGTCCACGCGGCGCAGGGCCGGTGCACGTCACTGCACTACGGCACCTACGACTACTCGGCGTCCTGCGGCATCGCCGCGGGCTACCAGAGCATGGAGCACCCGGCGGCGGACTTCGCCAAGGCCGTCATGCAGGTGGCGGCGGCGGGCACGGGCGTCCACCTGTCCGACGGGTCGACGAACATCCTGCCCGTCGGTGACGACGCCGCGGTGCGGCGCGGCTGGAGCCTGCACGCCCGCCTCGTCCGGCGCTCGCTGGAGCGTGGCTTCTACCAGGGCTGGGACCTGCACCCGGCGCAGCTGCCCACCCGCTTCGCCGCCACCTACGCGTTCTACCGCGAGGGGCTGCCGAGCGCCGTCGCGCGGCTGCGGGCCTACACCGGCGGCGGGGAGTCCGCCTACCTCGACGAGCCGGCGACGGCGGTGGCACTGGCGGGGTTCGTGCTGCGGGGCGTGGAGTGCGGTGCCGTGGACGAGTCGGAGGTCCTCGAGGGCATCGGTGTCGCGCTGCCCGACCTCGCCCGTCTCGCGCGGCGCGCCGGGTAGCGTTCCGCCATGCGGGTCAGGGTCGAGTTCACGACCGAGCCGTTCCACGGCGAGGGGGAGCCGCCCGAGCACGTCCGCGCCGCCGCCGACACGCTGGCCGAGGCGGGGCTGCAGCCCGACCTCGGCCCGTTCGGGACCTGTGTCGACGGCCCCTCGGCGCAGCTGCTCCCCGCCCTCGCGGCCGCCCTCCAGGCGGCGCTGCGCGGCGGCGCCACGCGGGTGACCGTGCAGCTCGAGCGGGTGACGGACGATGAGTGAGCGCGCCCCGGCGCGCAGTGAGCGCGCCCCCGCACCGAGCACGGTCGACGCGGCCGCGCTGCGGGCGGCCCTCGAGCCGCTGCTCGCGCGGGTCGGCGGCCGGGTCGTCGAGGGCGAGGTGCGGCCCGGAGACGTGCCGGTGGAGTGGCTCGGCGAGGTGCTCCTCCACGTGCGGCTGCCGGCCCCCGAGCCCGTCGAGGTCCCGGACGCGTCGGAGGGGATCGCCGGGCTCATCGGCCAGGTCGAGACCGAGCTCGGCGGCAGCCTCGGGGCGCTGGCCCGCGCGGACAAGCAGCGAGCCGTCCGCATGCTCGAGGAGCGGGGCGCGTTCACCTACCGCAAGTCCGCCGAGCTCATCGCCGAGGCCCTCGGCGTCTCCCGCTTCACCGTCTACAACTACCTCAACCGCACCGCTGCCGGCTGAGCGCCGCCTTCGCGCGGGCGTCGGAAACCCGCCTTCAACAAACTGTTGACGAGGCGCGGTGGCCGTGCCACTCTTTCGTAAGCCGGAAGTAAGTTTCCGTTCAGTGAGAGAGGCAAGGACGCCTGTGGAGCTATCGCACCTCAACTCCGCCCCTGCGGACGAGCTCACCACCACCCTGCTCGCGTGCTGCGACGTGCCGTCCTGGGCCGACGCCGTCGTCACCGGCCGGCCTTACCGGACGACGGAGGACCTGTATGCCGTCGCCGACAAGGCCGCCCGCGAGCTCACCCCCAGCGAGGTGGGCCGCGCGCTCGCCGCGCACCCCCGCATCGGCGAGCGCGCCGGCGGCGGGGGCACCGAGGCATCCTGGTCCCGCCAGGAGCAGGCCGGTGTCGGCCCCGACGCGGCCCTGCAGAGCGCCCTCCTCGACGGCAACCGCGCCTACGAGGACCGGTTCGGCCGGGTGTTCCTCATCTGCGCCACCGGGCTCGGCGGCGAGGAGATCCTCGCCTCGCTGCGCCAGCGCCTCCAGCACGACGACGAGACCGAGGCGGCCGTCGTCGCCGAGGAGCTCCGCAAGATCGCCCTCCTCCGTCTCCGGAAGGTCCTCGAGCCATGAGCGCCGTCACCACCCACGTCCTCGACGCCGCGCGCGGCCGGCCGGCAGCCGGCATACCGGTGCGGCTCGAGGCCCTCGACGAACGTGCCACCGTCCTCGCCTCGGCGACCACCGACGAGGACGGCCGCGTGCCGGAGCTCGGACCCGACCGGGTCGAGCCGGGCACCTACCGGCTGGTCTTCGACACGGCGACCTACTTCGCCGCCAGCGGCCAGACCGGCTTCTACCCCGAGGTCGCGATCACCTTCACGATCGCCGACCCCGCCCAGCACTACCACGTGCCCGTCCTGCTCAGCCCGTTCGCATACTCCACCTACCGAGGAAGCTGACACACCATGGCCATCAAGCTCGGCCCCAACCAGTACGGCAAGGCCCAGAACCACCTCGTGCGCGTCTACCGCGACACCGCCCGCCACGAGATCCGTGACCTGACCGTCTCGACGTCGCTGCGCGGCGACTTCAGCGCCGCGCACGCCTCGGGCGACCAGGCCGAGGTGCTCCCCACGGACACCCAGAAGAACACCGTCTTCGCCTTCGCCAAGGAGAAGGGGGTGGAGTCGCCCGAGCAGTTCGCCCTCGAGCTCGCCGACCACTTCCTCGCCACATCCCGGGTCGCCGAGGGCGCCCGCATCGAGGTCGACGAGGTGACGTGGAACCGGATCGAGGCCGGCGGCAAGCCGCACGACCACTCTTTCGTCCAGGGCGGCGGCGGCACGCGGACGACGGTCGTCAACGTCGACGGCCGCGGCGCGGACCGCAGGGCGCACGTCGTCTCGGGCCTCAAGGACCTCGTCGTCCTGAAGTCCACCGGCTCCGCGTTCCGCGGGTTCCTCAAGGACAAGTACACGACCCTGCAGGAGACCGACGACCGCATCATGGCGACCTCCCTCGTCGCCCGCTGGCGCTACGAGGGCACCGACGTCGACTGGAACAAGAGCTTCGACGGCATCAAGGCGCTGCTGCTCGAGAAGTTCGCCGAGGTGCACTCCGAGGCGCTCCAGCAGACCCTCTACGCGATGGGGGAGGCCGTCCTCGAGCAGTTCCCGGCCGTGCAGGAGGTCAAGTTCTCCGCGCCCAACAAGCACCACTTCCTCGTCGACCTCTCGCCCTTCGGCGTCGACAACCCCGGCGAGGTCTTCTACGCCGCGGACCGTCCCTTCGGCCTGATCGAGGCCACCGTCATCCGCGACGACGCGACGGACGCCGGGTCCGCCTGGCACGCCGTCCCCGGCTTCTGCTGAAAGGCTCCTGACCGATGAAGATCCTCCAGCGGGGGAGCAACCCCAGGTACCGGGGCCGCCCCGAGGACCAGACCTACCCGCCCGGCAGCCTGCTCGCCTACGGCACGCAGCACATCCTCACGATGTACGGCGGGGTCATCGCGCCCCCGCTCATCGTCGGCGGCGCGGCCAAGCTGTCCCCGGGCGACATGGCGCTGCTCGTCACGGCCGGCCTGTTCATCAGCGGGGTCGCGACCCTGCTGCAGACCCTCGGGCTCGGGCCCTTCGGCAGCCGCCTGCCGATCGTCCAGGGCATCTCCTTCGCGAGCGTCTCGACCATGGTCGCGATCGCGAGCGAGGGAGGAGTGCGGCCCGTCTTCGGCGCCATCATCGTCGCGGGGCTGATCGGCCTGGTGGCCTCCTCGTTCTTCGCGCAGCTCGTCCGGCTCTTCCCGGCGGTCGTGACGGGGTCGATCATCACGGTGATCGGGCTCTCCCTCATGCCCGTGGCCTTCACGTGGGCGATGGGCGGAGCCGGGTCCAAGGACCTCGGCTCGATGTCCAACATCGGCTTCGCCGGGCTGACCCTGGTGGTCATCCTCATCATCAGCCGCGTGTTCCAGGGAGCGATCTCCCGCCTGTCGATCCTCATCGGCCTCGTGGTCGGCACGCTCATCGCCGCGCTCGTCGGCAAGGCGGACTTCTCCAAGGTGGGCGACGCCAAGATCGTGGCGCTGCCGCAGATCTTCCACTTCGGCACGCCGACCTTCCAGGCCGGTGCGATCGTCTCGATGACGATCGTCATCTTCGTCATCATGACGGAGACGACGGCCGACATCCTGGCGATCGGCGAGATCGTCGGCACGAAGGTCGACGCCAGGCGGGTCGCCGACGGCCTGCGGGCCGACATGGCCGCCACCGCGGTGGCTCCGCTGTTCGGCTCGTTCCCGTGCAGCGCGTTCGCCCAGAACGTCGGCCTCGTGGCCCTCACCGGCATCAAGAGCCGGTTCGCGGTCGCCACCGGCGGCGGCGTGCTCGTCGTCCTGGGGCTGCTGCCGGTCGTCGGTGCGGTCGTCGCGGCGATCCCGTACCCGGTCCTCGGCGGCGCCGGCATCGTGCTCTTCGGCTCCGTGGCGGCCAGCGGCATCCGCACCCTGGCGAGGGTCCGCTACCAGGACAACCTCAACATGGTCATCGTCTCCGTCGCGATCGCGGTGGGCATCATCCCGATCGCCGCCCCGACGTTCTGGGACGCCTTCCCGAGCTGGTTCTCGGTGATCATGCACTCCGGCATCAGCGCGACCGCGGTCGTCGCCGTGCTGCTCAACCTGCTCTTCAACGAGGTGACGAGGGGAAACAAGCCCGGTGCCTCGGTCTTCGCCGCGGCGGAGGACGAGTACGACGAGCTCGGCGACAGCCTCGACGACGAGATCCGGGGGGAGAAGCGGCCCGTCCCGAACACTCGCCGGTCCCCCTCGGAGACCGTCGACACGAGCGCCCACGCCGGCTGACCGGCACACGGCAAGACCACCCGCGGCCGGGGGAGGCTCCGATGCCTGCCCCGGCCGCGCCGTCCTCCCGGACCATCCCGTATGCCGTGCCGGCGACGCCCCGACGCAGCGCACCGACGCGCCGCCCCGCCTCGTGTGGTCGCCCCGACGCGACGCCCCGACGCGGCGCCCGGACGAGGCGCCGCACTGCCTGTGATCGACCAACCGGCACAACGGTTTCCGCCGTGAAGACGGGGCCCCGGGGGCTTGACGACGGTCGGGACCACCCGTACGCTCCTTCCATATCCCAAAACTTCGTTTCCACGATGCGAAAGAATGAGATGAGCACCCACCGCCTGCGCTACCTCGCCAACTGCTCGATGCTCTTCACGGAGCTGCCCCTGCTGGAGCGCCCGGCCGCCGCGAGGGCCGCCGGCTTCGACACCGTCGAGTTCTGGTGGCCCTGGCCGCACCAGCCCGTCCCGGCCGACCGGGAGGTGGACGCGTTCGTCACCGCGGTCAGCGACGCCGGGGTCCAGCTGGCGGGGCTGAACTTCTTCGCCGGCGACCTGGCCGGGCCCGACTGCGGGGTGCTCTCCATCCCGTCGCGCTCCCAGGAGTTCCGCGACAACGTGGAGGTGACCCTCGGCATCGGGGAGCGGCTCGGGACCAAGGCGTTCAACGCCCTCTACGGCAACCGCGTCGACGACGCCTCGGCGCAGGAGCAGGACGAGCTCGCGACGGAGAACCTCTCCCTCGCCGCCAAGGCCGCCGACCGGCTGGGCGCCACCGTCCTCGTCGAGGCCGTGAGCGGGCCGAAGCCCTACCCGCTGCGCACCGCCGACGACGCGGTCGCGGTCGTCGAGCGGGTGCGCGCCACCGGCGCGGGCAACGTCGGGTTCCTCTGCGACCTGTTCCACCTCGCCAACAACGGCGACGACGTCGAGCGGGCGATCCGCGAGCACGGAGACGCGGTCGCCCACGTCCAGGTCGCCGACTTCCCCGGGCGGGGCGAGCCGGGGTCCGGCCAGCTCGACCTCGACCGCCTCCTCGGCGACCTCGAGGGCGGCGGCTACGACGGCTACGTCGGCCTCGAGTACAAGCCCACGACCACCACCGACGAGAGCCTCGCCTGGCTCCCCCGCGAGCGCCGCAGCGCCGCCCGCTGACCACCGACACGAGGAGAGACACTCATGAGCACCATCGCCTTCATCGGCCTCGGGATCATGGGCAGCCCCATGGCCGTC
>JAICIN010000037.1 GCA_025924375.1 Dermatophilaceae bacterium
ACCCGGTCCTGGGGTTGCACCGAGTTGCCCGGCTCGTCGAGGACGTTGGCGCGCAGCTCCGCCTCGCCCGGGTGGGCGGCCCGGAGATCGGCGAGGAGCAGCACTCGCCTGGCACGAGGCGCTCCGGGGCCCCGCAGGGTCGCGGCCGCGTGGTGCAGCTGCGCCTGCGTCACGTCTCCGGCGCGGAGTGCGGAGTCGGCGACCGCCAGCGCCTCGTCGAACGGCAGCTTGAGCGCGCAGTCGACGACCGTGCGGACGAACCCGGTGACCCGTCTGGCGCGTTCCCGGGGTGAGAGGTCGCGGTAGGTCACGTGGACGTCCCGGCGCCTGGCCATCTTGCGGTGGCGGGGAACCGTGACCCACGGCTGCCGCGGCGGCCACTTCACCGCCCAGCCGTGGGCGACGGCGGCGCTCAGGTGCGAGAGGACCGCGCTGTGCCGCAGCGCGACGCGGCGGTGCTCCTCGGTGGTGGGAAGCGCGTAGCGGCCCCGGGCCACGCGCAGCACCTCGCCCGACCGCACCGCCGCCGCCAGGGCCCGGTCCGAGACGTGCGGGTGCAGCTGCGTCCACGAGGCCACGCCCCCCAGCTGGGCCAGCACGTCCGGCACCGTCATGCCGAACAGCCTGACGTGTCGGCGGAGCGAGACCCCCTGCTCGTCCACAGGCGCAGGCACCGACGGGCAGAAGCGTGCGGGGGCGAACCGGCCGAGCACGAGCCGCGGCGGGAGCGGCTGCCTCTGCCAGTCCTTGCCCACGTCCGGCGACGGGTAGGGTGACCGGCATGGATTCGGTGAGTCTGGGCGACATCGCGGGGCTGATCGCCGCGCTGGCCTTCGCGTTCCTCGTGTTCCGGCTGGGGAGCGTCATCGGCAAGGCCGGCAAGATCCTCGACGAGACGAGGCTCAGCCTGCGCAGCACCACGGAGAACGTCCAGCCGACGCTGCGCGGGCTCACCGAGACCGTGACCCTCACCAACGAGCAGCTCTCGAAGGTCGACGGCATCACGACCAACGTCTCCGCCATGGCCACCAACGCCAACGCCCTCACCGCGCTCTTCGCGGCCACCCTGGGCTCCCCGGTCGTCAAGGTCGCCGCCTTCACCTACGGCGTCCGCTCGGCGCTCAAGGGCGGCGGCCCACGCCGCCGGCGGAAGGGCTGACCGGCCGTGCCACGACTGTTCTGGGCCGCGCTCGGTGCCGCCGCCGGCGTGTATGCCGTGCGCAGGCTCGGCAGGGCCGCGCAGGCCTACACCCCGGCCGGCGTCGCGAACGGCCTCTCCGACCTCGGCGAGGGGCTGCGCGAGCTGGGGGCGGCGGTGCGCGACGGCATGGCCGAGCGCGAGGCGGAGCTGCGCGAGGCGCTGGGCATCGACGTCGCCACCCCCGAGGCCCCGGCGGCCCCGCTCGACCCCCGCTCGGCGCGCGACCTCCTCGACGACCCCACGGGCTTCCGAGCTCGGTAGGGGCGCCGGCCCGGCCGCGCCGCCGCCCCGCACCCGGGACCTCCCTCCCCGTACGATTCGTCATGCCCGCACGCCTGCACTAAGGACGCAACGACCCATGGAAACCGCCGAGATCAAGCGCCGCTGGCTGAGGTTCTTCGAGAGCAAGGGCCATGCGGTCGTGCCGTCCGCCCCGCTGGTCTACGACGACCCCAACCTGCTGTTCGTCAACGCCGGCATGGTCCCCTTCAAGCCCTACCTGCTCGGGCAGCAGGCACCCCCGTGGAACCGGGCGACCTCGGTGCAGAAGTGCGTCCGCACGGGCGACATCGAGGAGGTCGGCAAGACCAGCCGGCACGGCACCTTCTTCCAGATGAACGGCAACTTCTCCTTCGGCGACTACTTCAAGGAGGGGGCGATCAGCCTGGCCTGGGAGCTGGTCACCACGCCGCAGGAGCAGGGCGGCTACGGCCTCGACCCCGAGAAGATCTGGCCCACGGTCTACGAGGCGGACGACGAGGCCTACGACATCTGGCACCGTGTCGTCGGCATCCCGCGGGAGCGGATCACCCGCCGCGGCAAGCTCGACAACTACTGGCACATGGGCGTCCCGGGCCCGGGTGGCCCGTGCAGCGAGATCTACCTCGACCGTGGGCCGGAGTACGGCAGGGAGGGTGGTCCGGCCGTCGACGAGGACCGCTACCTCGAGTTCTGGAACCTCGTGTTCATGCAGTACGAGCTGAGCGCCGTTCGGGCCAAGGACGACTTCGACGTCGCCGGCGAGCTGCCCAAGCGCAACATCGACACCGGCATGGGCCTGGAGCGGATGGCCACCCTGCTCCAGGGCGTCGACAACCTCTACGAGATCGACGAGGTCTACCCCGTCATCGACCGGGCCGCCGAGATGACCGGCAAGAAGTACGGCGCGCACTCCGGCCACGACGCCGCGCACAGCCACCCCGACGACGTGCGGCTGCGGGTCGTCGCCGACCACGTGCGCTCCTCGCTCATGCTCATGGGCGACGGCGTCACGCCGGGCAACGAGGGCCGCGGCTACGTGCTGCGCCGCATGCTGCGCCGGGCCGTGCGCTCGATGCGGCTCCTCGGCTACGACGAGCCGAGCCTGCCCCACCTGCTCCCCGTGTCGATGGAGCGGATGAGCCGGTCGTACCCCGAGCTCGAGTCCGGCTTCGGCCGGATCTCCCAGATCGCGTATGCCGAGGAGGAGGCCTTCCGGCGCACCCTCGCCTCCGGGACGACGATCCTCGACACCGCGGTGGCGCGCACCAAGGAGACCGGCGGCACGACGCTCGCGGGGGAGGAGGCGTTCCAGCTCCACGACACCTACGGCTTCCCGATCGACCTGACGCTCGAGATGGCGCAGGAGCAGGGCCTGGCGGTCGACCGTGAGGGCTTCACGCGGCTCATGCAGGAGCAGCGGCAGCGCGCCAAGGCCGACGCCAGGTCCAAGAAGCACGGCCACGCCAACACCGAGGTGTGGAAGGAGCTGCGCGGCATCGGCCCCACTGACTGGCGGGCCTACTCCGAGCTCACCACCGACGCCCGCGTCGTCGGCCTCGTCGTGGACGGCACCCGGGGGCCCGAGCTCGAGCCGGGGCAGCGCGGCCAGGTCGTGCTCGACCGCACCCCGTTCTACGCCGAGTCGGGTGGACAGGTCGCCGACGAGGGCGTCATCACCTCGGACGGCGCCCACCTGAAGGTCGTCGACGTGCAGCGGCCGGTCAAGGGCCTGGTCGTCCACACGGTCGAGGTCCTCACCGGGCCGCTGCGCGAGGGCCAGGACGTCAGCGCCGAGGTCGACCCCGAGTGGCGGGTCTCGGCGTGCCAGGCGCACTCCGGCACCCACGTCGTCCACGCGGCGCTGCGCCAGGTGCTCGGCCCCTCGGCCCTGCAGTCCGGCTCCTACAACAAGCCCGGCTACCTGCGGCTCGACTTCGCGTGGAACTCGGCCCTCTCTGCGGAGACGCGTAGCGAGATCGAGGAGGTCGCCAACCTCGCCGTCCGGGGCGACCTGCCGGTGTCGGCGCAGTACATGACGCTCCCCGACGCCCGTGCCTTCGGTGCCCTCGCGCTCTTCGGGGAGACCTACGACGAGCAGGTCCGCGTCGTGGAGATCGGTGGCCCCTGGTCCCGTGAGCTCTGCGGTGGCACGCACGTCCAGCACTCCTCCCAGATCGGGGCGCTCACCGTCGCCGGCGAGTCCTCCGTCGGGTCCGGGGTGCGGCGCCTCGAGGCGTTCGTCGGCATGGAGGCGCTGCGCCACCTCGCCAAGGAGCGCGCCCTCGTCGCGGAGCTGACCGAGCTGGTCAACGTGCAGCCGGGCGAGCTCATGGAGCGGGTCGCGGCCCTGCTCACGAGGGTGCGCGACGCCGAGCGCGAGGTCGAGAAGATGCGCCGCGAGCAGGTGCGGGCCGCGTCGGTGAAGCTCGTCGACTTCGCCCGGGACGTCGCCGGTGTGCGCGTGCTGACCCACGACGCGGGTGAGGGCCTCGCGGCCGACGACCTGCGCACCATGGCTCTCGACCTGCGCGCCCGCATCGGCGAGGGGGTCCCGAGCGTCGTCGCGCTCACCGCGGTCACCAACGGCCGGCCCAACGTCGTCGTGGCCACCAACGCCGGTGCCCGCCAGCGCGGCATCAGGGCCGGCGCGCTGGTCAAGGTCGCCGCCCAGACCCTCGGCGGGGGCGGTGGCGGCAAGGACGACCTCGCCCAGGGTGGTGGCAGCGACGCCAGCCGCACCGGCGAGGCGCTCGGCCGGGTCGACGCCGAGGTGGCCAGGGCCGTCGGGTGACCCGGCCGGGCGCGCGGCTCGGCGTCGACGTGGGCAGCGTCCGCGTCGGTGTCGCGGTGAGCGACCCGTCGGCGCTGCTCGCCACACCGCTGCAGACCGTGCGGGCCGGGGAGGGCGACGACGACGTGGTCGTCGCCGAGCTGGCCCGGCTCGTCGCGGAGCACGGCGTCGTGGAGGTCGTGGTCGGCCTGCCACGCACCCTCGCCGGCAGCGAGGGTACTGCGGCGCAGGCGGCGCGCAAGTATGCTCGGGCGTTGGCGGTGCGCATCGCCCCGGTGCCGGTCCGGCTCCACGACGAGCGGCTGACCACCGTCGACGCGCACCGCGGCCTGCGCGACAGCGGCGTCGACACCCGGCGCCACCGGGCGGTCGTCGACCAGGCGGCCGCGGTGCTCATCCTCCAGTCGGCGCTCGACGCCGAGCGGAGCTCCGGGCAGCCGCCCGGAGAGCTCGTGCGGGCCGACGGGCGCAAGCCACGGACGAAGGGCAGGAGCCGATGACCGAGCAGCATCTCGAGCACTCGATCTTCGGCGACGCCGAGCACCGTCCCCCGCCGCACCCCCCGCGGGTCCGCCGGAGCCAGCGGCGCCGCCGCCGCGGGCGCCGCCTCCTCGTCCTCGTCGTCGCCATCGCCATCGTGGCGGCCGCAGGGGTCGGCGCGTTCACCGTGCTCCGGCCGGTCGTGGCGAGCCTGACGGCGGGCAACGACTACCCCGGCCCGGGGACGGGCACGGTCCAGGTGACGGTGCACGACGGTGACTCCGGCCGCGCCATCGCGGCGGCCCTCCAGAAGGCCGGGGTCGTCAAGACGCCGAAGGCGTTCCTCGACGCCGCCGCCGCGGACCCGCGGTCGGCGTCGATCCAGCCGGGCACCTACGCGCTCAGGCAGAAGATGTCGGGCAAGGAGGCGCTCGCCGTCCTCGTCGACCCGAAGAACCGCACCGTGCCCCGCGTCACGATCCGCGAGGGCCTCTGGATGAACGAGACGTTCGCGGCGCTCTCGAAGGGCACCGGCACCCCCGTCGCCGACTACGAGAGGGCTGCCAAGGACCCCGCCGCCCTCGGCCTGCCGGCGGCCGCCAAGGGCAACCTCGAGGGCTGGCTCTTCCCCTCGACCTACGAGTTCCCCGACAAGGCGAGCGCCGCCGAGCAGCTGCGCACCATGGTCGCCAAGACCGCCTCGGTCCTCGCGGCCGTGGGGGTCCCCGGCGCCGAGCAGGAACGCACGCTCGTCGTCGCCTCGATCGTCGAGGGCGAGGTGAGCGGCCAGGGCGACCGCGGCAAGGTGGCCCGCGTCATCGAGAACCGCCTCCGCACGAGCGGCCCACCGACCTTCGGCCTGCTCCAGATGGACTCGACCGTGCACTACGCCGTGCACCAGCGCGGCCGGGCCGGCACGACCGACGCGGACCGCCGGAGCACCAGCCCCTACAACACCTACCGCCACAAGGGGCTGCCGCCCGCGCCGATCAACAGCCCGGGCGAGGCCTCGATCCGGGCCGCCGCCCACCCGACCCCGGGGCCGTGGCTCTTCTTCGTCACCGTCAACCCCGACACGGGGGAGACGAGGTTCGCGACGACCAAGGCCGAGCACGACCGCTACGCCGCGCTGTTCAACTCCTGGTGCAAGGAGCACAGCGACCGGTGCTGAACGCCGCCGTCCTGGGCTCCCCGATCCGGCACTCCCTCTCGCCCCTCCTCCACCGGGCGGCCTACCGCGCCCTCGGCATCGACGACGCCTGGCACTACGGCAGGCAGGAGCTCGACGAGGCGGCGTTCCTGCCCTTCGTCGCCGGGCTGGACGGCAGCTGGAGAGGCCTGAGCCTCACCATGCCGCTCAAGGAGGTCGCCTTCGAGGCGGCCTCCGACGTGTCGCCCACCGCGCTGGAGACCGGCTCGGTCAACACGCTGGTCCGGCGCGACACCGGTGAGTGGGACGGCCACAACACCGACGTCCACGGCCTCGCCACGGCGCTGGCGGGCGCACCGCACGACGGCACCGCGACCGTCCTCGGGTCCGGCGCGACGGCGCGGTCGGCGCTGGTCGCGCTGAGGACCCTCGGGGTCGGCCGTGTGCGACTGGCGGTGCGCGGCGACGCCCGCGCCGACACCCTCCGGGTGGCCGGGGACCTGCGGCTCGACGTCACGGTGGTGCCCCTGGCCGAGTGGCCGGAGGAGGGCCGGCTGTTCGTCAGCACCCTGCCGGGCGCCGGGGGCAAGGCCGCGGCTGCGGCCGTGGACCGTCACCTCGACGGGACCCTCCTCGACGTCGTGTATGCCGGGTGGCCGACACCGCTGGCGCGCGCGGCGGGGGGAGCGGGCCTGGTGGTGGTGCCGGGCCTCGACATGCTCGTCCACCAGGCGGCGGAGCAGGTGCGGCTCATGACCGGCCTCGTCGCGCCTCTGGACGCGATGCTCTCCGCGGCACGAGAGGCCCTGCGGTCGTGATCACGAGGTCCGCAGGAGCCGGGACGCCCCTCTGGGCGGTCGTCCTCCTCGCCCTCGCCGGCGCCGGGGTGGGCTGGCTGACCGGCCGCGAGCTCGCCACGGGCGGCTACCGCGTCGACTCCGACGAGCCCGGGCCCCTGCCCCGGGCGGCGTGGTGGCCGGCACCGGCGGTCGGCCTGCTCTGGGCGTTCCTCGCCTGGCGCATCGGCGACCAGGCGGGCTGGGCCGCCCTGCCGGCATACCTCTTCTTCGCGTGGCTCGCCGTCGCGCTCGTCTGGATCGACGTCGACGTCCACCGCCTCCCCGACGGGCTCGTCCTCCCCGCCTACCCCGCGGTGCTCGCCCTGCTCGCGGCGGCGAGCGTCGGCGCGGGGGACTGGCGACCGCTGCTCCACGCCCTCGTCGCGATGGCCGCGCTCTACGTCCTCTACTTCGTCATGGCGTTCGTGTCGCCGAGCTCGCTCGGCTTCGGCGACGTGAAGCTCTCCGGCGTCATCGGGCTGGTCCTCGGCTGGCTGGGCCTCGGCACCGCGGCGCTCGGCGTGCTCGCCGGGTTCGTCGCCGGAGGCGTGATCGGCGTGGTCATGCTCGTCGCCCAGCGCGCGGGACTGAAGTCCCACATCGCCTTCGGCCCGGCGATGCTCGTCGGCGCCTTCGTCGCGCTGGCGTTCGAGTTCCAGCTCGTGCCCGTCTGACCGGTGGGCTGAGGAGCCGTGGGAGGATTCGGCCCATGCTCCGATGGCTGACCGCGGGTGAGTCCCACGGCCCCGCCCTGCTCGCGACGATGGAGGGGCTGCCGGCGGGAGTCCAGGTGACGACGCGCGAGGTCGCGGCCGCGCTCGCCCGGCGCCGGCTCGGCTACGGCCGGGGAGCGCGCATGAGGTTCGAGCAGGACGAGGTCGAGTTCCTCGGCGGCGTCCGCCACGGCCTGACGATGGGCTCGCCGGTCGCCATCCGGATCGGCAACAGCGAGTGGCCGAAGTGGCAGACGGTCATGTCGGCCGACCCCGTGCCGGCGGAGGCGCTCGCCGCCGCGGACGACGTCAACGCCGAGAAGGAGGTCGCCCGCAACCGCCCGCTCACCCGGCCGCGGCCGGGGCACGCGGACCTCGTCGGCATGCAGAAGTACGGCTTCGACGACGCCCGGCCGGTGCTCGAGCGCGCGTCGGCCCGCGAGACGGCGGCGCGGGTGGCGCTCGGCGAGGTCGCCGCCCGGTTCCTCGCGCAGGCCTGCGGCATCCGGCTGGTGTCGCACACGGTCGCCATCGGCACGGCCGGCGTCGGCGACGACGCGGCGCTGCCGACGCCCGACGACGTGGAGGCGCTCGCCGCCGACCCCGTGCGCTGCCTCGACGCCACCGGCTCGGCGGCCATGGTCGCCGAGGTGGACGCCGCCAAGAGGGACGGCGACACCCTCGGCGGGGTCGTCGAGGTGCTGGCCTACGGCCTGCCGCCGGGCCTCGGCTCGCACGTCCACTGGGACCGGCGCCTCGACGCCCGGCTCGCGGGCGCCCTCATGGGCATCCAGGCCATCAAGGGGGTCGAGGTCGGTGACGGCTTCCGCACCGCGGCCCGTCGCGGGTCGGCGGCACACGACGAGATGGAGCGCGACGGCGCCGGCGCGATCCGCCGCCGCACCGGCCGCGCCGGGGGCACCGAGGGCGGCATGTCGACCGGCGACGTGCTGCGCGTGCGCGCCGGGATGAAGCCGATCTCCACCGTGCCCCGCGCGCTCGACACGATCGACACGACAGGCCCCGAGCCGGCCACCGCGATCCACCAGCGCTCCGACGTCTGTGCCGTGCCGGCTGCCGGTGTCGTCGCCGAGGCGATGGTCGCGCTCGTGCTCGCCGAGGCCTGCCTCGAGAAGTTCGGCGGCGACTCGGTGGCGGAGACGGCACGCAACCACGCGGCATACCTCGCCTCCGTGCCCCAGGCGATGCGCACGTGGTGACGCCGGCGACGCGGCCCCGTGCGGTCCTCATCGGGCCGCCCGGGTCGGGCAAGAGCACGGTCGGCAAGGGGCTCGCCGCGCGGCTCGGCGTCGACTGGCACGACACCGATGACGCGATCGAGGCCGCGCAGGGCCGGCCCATCTCGGAGATCTTCGTGGACTCCGGCGAGGCGCACTTCCGGGCCCTGGAGCGCGCGGAGGTTGCCCGGGCCCTCTCCGAGTGCGAGGGCGTGGTGTCCCTGGGCGGCGGGGCGCCGCTCGACCCCGAGACGCAGGAGGCGCTCGCCGGCCAGACGGTCGTCTTCCTCGACGTCGCGATCGCCGACGCCGCCCGCCGGATCGGCTTCGACACCAGCCGGCCGCTGCTCATGGTCAACCCACGTGCGTCGTGGACCCGGATGATGGCCGAGCGCCGGCCCACCTACGAGCGGGTCGCGACGGTGCGGGTCGACACGGCCGGCCGGAAGCCCGCGGACGTCGTCGACGAGATCGTCACCGCGCTGGGGGAGGATGGCTCGACGTGAGCGCGACCTGGATCAGCGTCGGGGACGCCTACAACGTCGTCATCGGGCGCGGGCTGCTCGACGAGCTGCCGCGCCTGGTCGGGGAGGGCGTGCAGCGCGTGCTCGTCGTCCATCCCCGCGCACTGGCGGCGACGGGGGAGGCCGTGCGCGAGGACCTCCGGGAGCGTGGCTTCGAGGCGTATGCCGCGGAGGTGCCCGACGCGGAGGAGGCCAAGACCGCGCAGGTCGCCGCCTTCCTCTGGGGAGTCCTCGGCCAGGCCGGGTTCACCCGCAGCGACGCCCTCGTGGCCGTCGGCGGGGGGACGGTCACCGACCTCGGTGGCTTCGTCGCGGCGACGTGGCTGCGGGGGATCCGCGTGGTGCAGGTGCCCACGACGCTGCTCGGCATGGTGGACGCGGCGGTCGGCGGCAAGACCGGCATCAACACCGCCGAGGGCAAGAACCTCGTCGGCGCCTTCCACCCACCTGCTGGCGTGCTGTGCGACCTCGCGACGCTCGAGACCCTGCCCCAGCACGACTTCGTCGCCGGCCTGGCGGAGGTGGTCAAGTGCGGGTTCATCGCCGACCCGCAGATCCTCGACCTCGTCGAGGAGGACCCGGAGGGCGTCCGGTCCCCTGACGGCCAGCACGTCCGCGAGCTCATCGAGCGCGCCGTGCGGGTCAAGGCGCGCGTCGTCGCGCAGGACCTCAAGGAGAGCTCCCTGCGGGAGGTCCTCAACTACGGCCACACGTTCGGCCACGCCGTGGAGCACGTCGAGCGCTACCAGTTCCGCCACGGTGCGGCGGTCGCGATCGGCATGGTCTACGTCGCAGAGCTGGCCCGCCTGGTCGGCAAGATCGACGACGAGCTCGTCGAGCGGCACCGCAGCATCCTCACCAGCGTGGGCCTGCCGGTGAGCTACCGCGGCGACCGCTGGCCGCAGCTCCTCGAGGCCATGAAGCGCGACAAGAAGGCGCGGGGCTCGCTGCTGAGGTTCGTCGTCCTGGCCGGGCTGGCGCGACCGACGCGGCTGGAGGGACCCGACCCGGCGCTGCTCCAGGCCGCCTACGCCGAGGTGAGCAGGGACTGACGGCCCGTCGGGGCGGCGAACCTTGGCCCAAAGTTCGTCCCTGCTGGGAACCTTCGCCGCATCCGCGAACCTTGGCCCAAAGTTCGTCCATGCTGGGAACCTTCCCCGCACCCGCGAACCTTGGCCCAAAGGTCGTCCCTGCTGGGAACCTTCCCCGCATCCGCGAACCTTGGCCCAAGGTTCGTGGCTGCGCCGCGATGGCGATTCGGGCAGGACAACTCGCGCCGCTAGACTGTCCGCCGATTCCCCCAGAACACCTCCCGAGACTGCCGCACGCGCCCGGCCACGCGGCATACCGGCTCCCTCGCAGACAGGAAGCGACCCACGCATGGCAACGACCAACGACCTGAAGAACGGCCTGGTGCTCAACATCGACGGGCAGCTCTGGGCTGTCGTCGAGTTCCAGCACGTCAAGCCGGGCAAGGGCCCCGCGTTCGTGCGCACGAAGCTCAAGAACGTGCTCTCAGGCAAGGTCGTGGACAAGACCTTCAACGCCGGCGTCAAGGTCGAGACGGCCAACGTCGACCGCCGCGACATGCAGTACCTGTACAAGGACGGCACCGACTTCGTCTTCATGGACGGCACGACCTACGACCAGATCCACGTGCCCGAGGCGGTCGTCGGCGACGCCGCCAACTACCTCCTCGAGAACCAGGACGCCCAGGTCGCGACCCACGACGGGCAGGTGCTCTACGTCGAGCTGCCCACGTCGGTCGTCCTCGAGATCACCTACACCGAGCCGGGCCTGCAGGGCGACCGCTCCACCGGCGGCACCAAGCCGGCGACGCTCGAGACCGGCGCCCAGATCGCGGTGCCGCTGTTCCTCGAGAGCGGCACGAAGGTCAAGGTCGACACGCGGGACGGCTCCTACCTCGGCCGCGTCAGCTGAGGCCGTGGCTGCACCGTGTCCGCCAGAACCAAGGCCCGCAAGCGTGCGGTCGACCTCCTCTTCGAGGCGGACCAGCGCGGCCTGAACGCGCACGAGCTGCTCGCGGAGCGGCTCGCGAGGCCCGTCACCGAGGCGCCCCTCAACCAGTACACCGCCGACCTCGTCGAGGGCGTCGTCGCGCACTGGAACGACATCGACGAGCTGCTCTCGACCTACTCGCAGGGCTGGTCGCTGGAGCGGATGCCGAGCGTCGACCGCGCCATCCTCCGCCTCGGTGCCTACGAGGTGCTGTATGCCGTGGACGTCCCCGAGGGCGTGGCCGTCGCCGAGGCGGTGGCGCTCGCGAAGAGCCTGTCCACCGACGACTCCCCGAAGTTCGTCAACGGCCTGCTCGGCCGGCTCGTCGAGGTCAAGCCGACCCTCGCCTGAGCCGGGCGGGCCCCGCTCGCATGGGCTGGACGAGTCCCGCTCGCCTGAGCCGGGCGGGCCCCGCTCGCCTGAGCCGGGCGGGCCCCGCTCGCCCGGGGGCGAGCGAGGCCCGGCTGCAGCTGTGGTGCTCGCTGGTTGTCAGTCGAGCACCACGACCTTGCCCACCATCCCCATGAGGTCGTGGAGCGCGCAGATGTAGTGGAAGGTGCCGGCGGTGTCGAAGGTGACCTTGAAGCTCTGGCCCGGCGCGACCAGGAGCCCGGAGTTGAGGTCACCACCGGTGTAGTGCGTCGGGTCACCGGAGGGGGCGAAGATGTTCGCGGGCTCCGTGCCGAAGGTCACCGTGTGGGGGGCACCCGGCGTGACGATGGTGAAGTTCACCGTGTCGCCACGGTGGACGACGATCGTGCTGCGGATGAACCGCATGACCGAGGACATCGTGCCGTTGGCGCCGAGGACCACGGTGTCGGCGGGGACCGACTGCCTCGTCTCGCGCCACAGCATCCGGCCCTCCTCGATGGCGGCGTGCCCCTGGTGCGCTCCCTGGCGGTTGTAGTCGGCCTGGCTGAACGGGTACTTCGTGCCCGCGGGCCGCACGTGGACGGTGCCCGTCATCATCGCGCCGTGCACGAGGCAGTAGTAGGTGTAGTCACCGGTCGTGGGGAACCTCAGCGCGTAGCGGTGCTGGGTGCTCGGGAAGAGGTCGTCCGTCATCGTGGCGAGGATCCCGGAGTTGAGGTAGTCGGTCCCGTTGTAGCTGGTGGCGCCCTGGCGGTCGACCTGCATGGGGTCGAAGGGGTTGAACTCCGGCAGCGTCGTGCCGGGGGCAAGGAACGTCACGGTGTGGGGCTCGGCCGAGCCCGCGACCCAGCGGATGGTGTCGCCCGCGTCGACCCACACCTCCTTGGGCAGGAAGACCATGCCCTGCACGGCCATGTCGGGGGTCTGCGTGCCCACCGTCACGGTCCACGTGCGGTGTGCGGAAGCGGCGTCGGCCGGTGCGCCGAGCAGCAGGGGCGTGATGAGCGCGGCACAGGCCGCGAGGAGGACGACGACACGACGTGCCGCGGACGGGAGATGCATGGGCAAGGCGCTCCTTCGGAGGAGGACAGAGCGGGGTCGATGGGTTGGCCCGGCGCCCGGATCACCGTCGAGGCGGGAGGATCCGATCCACGATGGTCCGCGCCCGGCGAACCCGGCTCCCCCGAAAGGGTGAAAGCCCGTGTGAGTCGCTGCGTGCGGCGGTCACGGACAGCCGGCCGATCCCCCTGCCGAGCCCCCTGCCGGGCCCCCTCCCGACCGGCTCGGGCCCCGCTGTAGACTCGCCCGCGACCGACATCCTTTAACGACCTGTCCTGTGAGGCAGGGAAGGAGGTCCCGACGCCGATGCGTCCCGACTCTGCCGTGCCGACCACCGTCGACACCCCCGGCAACACCCCGGACGACCGTCCGCTCCTCGACCCGCCCGACGGGCGCGCGGTCATGTCCCAGGCCGACGTCGCCCGTGCCCTGCGACGGATCGCCCACGAGATCCTCGAGCGCAACAAGGGCGCCGACGACCTGGTGGTGCTCGGCATCCCCTCGCGTGGCGTCGCGCTGGCCGACCGACTGGCCGGTGTCATGCAGTCCGTCGAGGGGCGGCCGGTCCCGGTCGGCGCGCTCGACGTGACCATGCACCGCGACGACCTGCGCCGGCAGCCGACCAGGCAGCCCCGGCACACCCGGATCCCGGCCGGCGGGATCGACGACAAGGTGGTGGTCCTCGTCGATGACGTGCTCTACTCGGGCCGCACGGTCCGCGCCGCGCTCGACGCGCTCTCCGACCTGGGGCGGCCCCGTGCGGTCCGGCTGGCGGTCCTCGTCGACCGCGGCCACCGCGACCTGCCCATCCGGGCCGACCACGTGGGCAAGAACCTGCCGACCTCGGGCAGCGAGCGGGTCCAGGTCCGCCTCACCGAGCACGACGGGGTGGCCGACGAGGTCCGCATCTCCGGAGGGGAGGGCCGGTGACGACGGCCACGACGGCGGTGGCGCCCACGCCCGAGGCCGCCACGCGTCCCCGTCGCCGACGCCACCTGCTGTCCTCGGCCGACCTGAGCCTCCCCGAGATCCGGGAGATCCTCGACACGGCCGCGGAGATGCACGAGGTGCAGCGCCGTGACGTCAAGAAGCTGCCGACGCTGCGGGGACGCACCGTCGTCAACCTCTTCTTCGAGGACTCGACGCGCACGCGCAGCAGCTTCGAGATCGCGGGGAAGTGGCTGTCGGCCGATGTCATCAACGTCTCGGGCAAGGGCTCCTCGACCTCCAAGGGCGAGTCGCTGCGGGACACCGTGCTCACCGTCGCCGCGATGGGGGTCGACGCCCTCGTCATCCGGCACGGAGCCAGCGGTGCCGCCCACCAGGTCAGCCAGTGGGTGGACGCCCACGTCGTCAACGCAGGCGACGGCATGCACGAGCACCCGACCCAGGCGCTGCTCGACGCCTACACCATGGAGCGCAGGCTCGGCAGCCTGGAGGGACGCCACGTCGCCATCGTCGGCGACCTGACGCACTCGCGGGTGGTGCGCTCCAACCTCATCACCCTCGGCCGCCTCGGCGCCCGCGTCACGCTGGTCGCGCCGCCCACGCTCATGCCGGCCGGGATCGGCGCGTGGTCGCAGTCCGACGGCTTCGCGCTCTCCCACGACCTCGACGAGGTGCTGCCCGGCGTCGACGTCGTCATGATGCTCCGCGTGCAGCGGGAGCGCATGAGCGGCGGGTTCTTCCCGACGCCGCGGGAGTACACCGTGGGCTACGGGCTGACGCGCGACCGGCTGCGCACCCTCGTCGCCGCCAACCCGGAGGCCGTGATCTGCCACCCGGGGCCGATGAACCGCGGCCTGGAGATCGCCGCCGACGCCGCCGACGCGGCGCAGTCGCTCATCCTCGAGCAGGTGAGCGCCGGTGTCGCCGTTCGCATGTCCGTGCTCTACCACCTCCTCGCCGGGAGCGACGAGCGACCCGGGCACGACCACGAGGGAGGGGAGAGCTGATGCCTGCGCTGCTCGTGACGGGGGCCGACCTCGCCGGGGCCGGAGCCCAGGACCTGCTCGTCGAGGACGGCGTCATCACCGAGGTCGGCCGGATCACGTCCGCTCGCGGCGCCGACGTGCTCGACGGCGAGGGGCTCGTGGCGCTGCCGGGGCTGGTCGACCTGCACACCCACCTCCGCGAGCCCGGCCGCGAGGACGCGGAGACCATCGCCAGCGGCTCGGCCGCGGCAGCGGTCGGCGGCTTCACGGCGGTCCTGGCGATGGCCAACACGACCCCCGTCACCGACACCGCCGAGGCGGCCGAGCGGGTCCTCGACCTCGGCCGCGCGGCAGGGCTCGTGGACGTGCAACCCGTCGGAGCGGTGACGAAGGGCCTTGCAGGAGAGGAGCTCGCCGAGCTCGGCCTCATGCGCCGCAGCCGCGCCGCGGTCAGTGTCTTCTCCGACGACGGCCACTGCGTCCACGACGCCCGCGTCATGCGCCGGGCGCTGGAGTACGTGCGCGCCTTCGGGGGCGTCGTCTCCCAGCACGCCCAGGACCCCCGGCTCGCCGGCCGGCAGGCGTGCGCCCACGAGGGCGAGCTCTCGGGCCGGCTCGGCCTGCCCGGCTGGCCCGCGGTCGCGGAGGAGAGCATCGTCGCCCGCGACGTCATGCTCGCCCGCCACACGAACAGCCGCGTCCACATCGCACACGTCTCCACCGCCGGCACCGTCGAGGTGGTCCGGTGGGCCAAGGCACAGGGCATCGCGGTCACGGCGGAGGTCACGCCCCACCACCTGGCCCTGACGACCGACCTGATCGCGGGCTACGACCCGACCTTCAAGGTCAACCCACCGTTGCGGCCGCGGGAGGACGTCGACGCGCTGCGGGCGGCGCTCGCCGACGGCACCATCGACGCCGTCGCGACCGACCACGCGCCGCACGCGCGGCACGACAAGGAGCACGCCTTCGTCGACGCCGCCTTCGGCATGCTCGGGCTCGAGACTGCGCTGTCCGTCGTCTCCGACGTCATGGTCCGCGGTGGGCTGCTCGACTGGGCGGGCGTGGCCCGCGTCATGTCCGAGGCCCCGGCGCGGATCGCCGGCCTGCGCGGGCACGGTCGGCCGCTGGCGGTGGGCAGCCCCGGCAACCTCACCCTCGTCGACGCCTCGGCGCAGGTGACGGTCAACGCCGCCGACTCGCTCTCCCTCTCCCGCAACAACCCCTGGCACGGGCGGCCGCTCACCGGCGCCGTCCACGCCACGGTGCTGCGGGGCCGCGTCACCGCGCAGAAGGGCGCGCTGGCATGACGAGGCTCCAGGCCGCCGGGGTGATGCTCGTCGCGCTGGGCCTCATCTACGCCCTGCTGTATGCCGGGTGGCTGCGGCGCACGCGCCGGCACCCGTCCGCGGCGGTGGTGACCCGCGAGCACGACGGCACGCCCGTGCCCGACGGGAGCGCCGTGGTGGCGGAAGGCATCTACGTCAGCACCACGACCGCGCGCTCCCGCCTCGAGCGGGTCGCCGTGGCCGGTCTCGGCAACCGCTCCCGCGCGACGCTGACGGTCCGGCGCGGCGCCCCTGAGGAGCTCGTGACGATCGAGCGGGAGGGCGAGCTCGACGTCGTCATCCCGGCCCCACGCCTCACCGCGGTCCGCCGGGACCGAGGCATGGCGGGAAAGTTCATGGGCGCCAACCGCATCCTGGTCCTGCAGTGGCGCGCCGACGACGACGCGGTCTACGAGACCGGGTTCCTGCCCCGCTACCGCGCCGACCTCGAGCGCCTCGAGTCCGCGCTGTGGTGGCACACCGGCGGCCCCGACGACCGCCGCGTCCCCGACGCCCTCCTCGGCCCCGACGACCACGTCGCCCCCGACAGCAGCAGCCCCCACCACGAAGGGAACCCCACCGCGTGAGCACCCCCGCCGCCCCGGTCCTCGACAGAGGGCCCGCCGTCCTGGTCCTCGAGGACGGCCGCGCCTTCCACGGCGACGCCTACGGTGCCGTCGGCGAGACGGTCGGCGAGGCCGTCTTCTCCACCGGCATGACCGGCTACCAGGAGACGCTGACGGACCCGTCCTACCACCGGCAGGTCGTCGTGATGACCGCGCCGCACGTCGGCAACACGGGGGTCAACGACGAGGACCCGGAGTCGCGCCGCATCTGGGTCGCGGGCTACGTCGTGCGCGACCCGGCGCTGCGGCCCTCCAGCTGGCGGGCCCGGCGCACCCTCGAGGACGAGCTCGAGGCGCAGGGCGTGGTCGGCATCAGCGGCATCGACACCCGGGCCCTCACCCGCCACCTGCGCGAGCGGGGGGCCATGCGGGTCGGGATCTTCTCGGGCGACAAGGCCGGCGTGCCGGTCGAGCAGCTGCGCGCCGAGGTCACCGAGGCGCCCCTGATGGCGGGGGCGGCCCTGGCGGCGGAGGTCACGACGAGCGAGCCCTACCTGGTCCCTGCGGTGGGGGAGCGGCGCTTCACGGTCGCGGCGCTCGACCTCGGCATCAAGGCCATGACGCCCGCGCTCCTGGCGGGCCACGGGATCGAGGTGCACGTGCTGCCGTCCACGGCGACGTTCGCCGACATCCGCGCGGTGGGGGAGGACGGGCCCGACGGCGTGTTCTTCTCCAACGGCCCGGGCGACCCGGCGACCGCCGACCACGAGGTCGCCGTGCTGCGCGAGGTGCTCGCCGGCGGGATCCCGTTCTTCGGCATCTGCTTCGGCAACCAGCTCCTCGGCCGGGCCCTCGGGTTCGGCACCTACAAGCTCAAGTACGGCCACCGCGGGATCAACCAGCCCGTCCTCGACCGGACGACCGGCAAGGTCGAGGTGACCGCCCACAACCACGGCTTCGCCGTCGACGCGCCGACCGACGAGGAGGTGACGGCGCCCAGCGACCGTGACGGCACGGCATACGGGCGGGTCCGCGTCTCCCACGTCTGCCTCAACGACGGCGTCGTCGAGGGGCTCGAGTGCCTCGACCTCCCGGCCTACTCCGTCCAGTACCACCCGGAGGCCGCGGCCGGCCCGCACGACGCGGCGTACCTGTTCGACAGGTTCGTCGCCCTCATGGAAGGGAAGCGCGCCTGATGCCCAAGCGCGACGACATCACGAGCGTCCTCGTCATCGGCTCCGGCCCGATCGTCATCGGCCAGGCCTGCGAGTTCGACTACTCGGGAACGCAGGCGTGCCGGGTGCTGCGCGAGGAGGGCATCCGCGTCATCCTCGTGAACTCCAACCCCGCGACCATCATGACCGACCCAGAGTTCGCCGACGCGACCTACGTGGAGCCGATCACGCCCGAGGTCGTGGAGGCGATCATCGCCCGCGAGCGGCCCGACGCCGTGCTGGCCACCCTCGGCGGGCAGACCGCGCTGAACACCGCCATCGCCCTGC
>JAICIN010000038.1 GCA_025924375.1 Dermatophilaceae bacterium
ACTGGTGCGGCCGCTGGGACGAGGCCCTGGCCGTGCTGGACGAGTTCATCGGCGCCTCGGAGGCCGGCTCCCCGCACTACATGGAGTCGCCGTGCCGCGAGGTGCGGGGGCGGCTGCGCCTGGCCCGGGGCGACCGCGAGGGCGGCCTCGCCGACGCCGAGCGCGCGCTCGCCCTGGCCCGCGACGCCAAGGACCCGCAGGTGCTCCTGCCCGGGCTGGCCTTCCGCGCCCGCGCCCTCCCCGTCCAAGACCCGACGACCGCCCGCCGGCCAGGGTCAGCCCTGCTGGCCCTCGTCGGCGCCCTCGGCGTGCTCCCCCTCCGACGGGACTCGACGCCGACCCCGGTGCTCTCGAGCTCCTCGAGCTGGCTCTCGATGTAGGCCTTGAGCCGCGCCCGGTAGTCGCGCTCGAAGCCCCGCAGCTCCTCGATCTTCTTCTCGAGCAGGCCCCGCTCGCGGTTCAGCTCCTCGAGGATCTGCGTCTTGCGCTGCTGGGCCTCGTGCACCATGCCGGTGGAGCGCTCGCGGGCCTCGGTGATCATCTGCTCGTGCCTGGCCTGGGCCTCGCCGATGAGCTCGTCGTGGCGGCTCTGGGCGGCGGAGAGCAGCTCGTCGTGGCGGGACTGGCCCGTGGTGACCAGCTCCTCGTGCCGGGCCTGTGCCTCGGAGACGAGCTCGTCGTGCTGGGACTGGCCCTCGGAGATCAGGCGGTCGCGGGTGGACTGGCCCTCTCCGACGTGCTGGTCGTGGAGGCGCTGCGCGAGCTCGATGAGCCCGGCCGCGCTGGCCGTCCCACCAGCCGCAGCCACCCCGAGCGCGCCGGCGCCGCGGCCGTCGCCCTCGCCGTCGCCCTCACCCTCCTCGGCAGCAGCCTGCGCCGCCCCTGCCTGCGGCACACCCTCCTCGTCGGCGGGCTGCGCCTGCCCCTGCTCGAGGGCGGCCTGCTGGGCCTCCTCGACGCGGGCGTTGAGGGTGGCGATGCGCTCCTGGGCGGCCTTCTCCGCCTCGTCGGCGCGCGCGTTGGCGGCATCGACGCGCTCCTGCGCGGCCTTCTCCGCCTCCTCCGCGCGGGCCTGGATGGCGGAGATGCGCTCCTGTGAGCCCTCTGCCGCCTTCGCCTCGGCGTCGGCCTCGCCCGTCGCGGCGGAGCTGCGCACCTGGCCGGCGTCGCCGTCTCGCTTCTCGACCGGTGCCATGCCCTTGCTCTGGCGGCACTCGTTGAGCTGCTCGCGAAGGTCGTCGCTGCCCTTGACGAGCCGGCGCATCTCGGCCACGACCTCGTCGAGGAAGTCGTCGACCTCGCGCTCGTCGTAGCCCCGCCGGAACTGGGTCGGCGTGAAGTTCTTGTTGAGGACATCCTCGGGAGAGAGCGCCATGTAGTCACCTCGGTGTGCGTCAGGAGCGGTGCGTCGTCGAACATCCCAGAGACTGGGCCGGGGCCAGCCTAGAGGATGGCCACCGTGCGGCGGCGGGCCCCGCGAGGCCCCGGAGGGCTGCTCCTACTCCCCGACGACCGCCATGAGGAGGAACACGGCGAACATCAGGACCATGAAGGCCAGGTCGATGCGGATCGAGCCCAGGCTCAGGGGCGGCACGACGCGCCGAACGGCCTTGAGCGGCGGGTCGGTCACGGTGTAGACAGCCTCCGCCCCGACCAGCACCGGGCCGCGGGGACGCCAGTCGCGGGCGAACACCTGCACCCAGTCGAGGATGAGCCGGCCGATGAGCAGCACGAAGAAGATCCAGAGGAGGAAGTCGAGCACGCTGCCGACGATGCCGAGGCGGATCATGGCGTCAGGGTGCCATGCGTGCCCGTGGACGCGGTGTGCGGGTCAGCTCTGGTTGAACAGGCTCCGCGTCGCGGCGGGCCCCGTGCTCTCCTCGGTGGACACCTCGACGTGGGCCGGCGACAGAAGGAAGACCTTCGACGTGACGCGCTCGATCGACCCGTGGAGGCCGAAGACCAGGCCGGCGGCGAAGTCGACGAGCCGCTTGGCGTCGGAGTCGTCCATGTCTGAGAGGTTCATGATGACCGGCACGCCGTCGCGGAAGCTCTCGCCGATGTTCTTGGCCTCGTTGTAGGTGCGCGGGTGGATCGTGGTGATCCGGTTGAGCGTGCCCGGCTCGCTGTCGCGGACGACGCGGGCCACGGGGGTGCGCTGCGGCAGCGGCGTGACGGCGGCGGTGCGCTCGGCGGGGGCCTCCTGGCGTGGCGACTCGTCATAGCCGTAGTCGTCGTCGTACCCGTCGTAGCGCTCCTCGTCCTCGGCGAGCCCGAGGTACACCATCGTCTTGCGCAGCGCCCCAGCCATGAGAGCTCCCTTTGGTCCTTGTACGCGTCTGGTCGGTCTTCTCCGCGCTCGAAACTACCGAAGCCCGGGACGCGAACCGAGGATTGCCGAGCCGACACGCAGGTGTGTCGCGCCGTGCGCGACCGCCTGCTCGAGGTCCGCGCTCATGCCGGCGGAGACCCAGGTCGCCTCCGGATGGTCCTGCCGTATGCCGTGTGCCACCTCGGCGAGGTGGGCGAAGGCCGCTGCCGGGTCGCCACCGAGGGGGGCCACGGCCATGACGCCGCGCAGCGTCAGGACGTCTGCGGCCGCGACCGCGTCGGCGATGACGGGCACGTCGTGGGGTGCCGCCCCGCCCCGGCCCTGCGAGCCGTCGAGCGCGACCTGGACGAGCACCGACAGCCGACGGCCGGCGCGGTGGGCGCCGACGGCGAGGGCGTCGACCAGGCGCAGCCGGTCGACGGACTGGACGACGTCGGCATACTGCGCCACCGCGCCCGCCTTGTTGGTCTGGAGCTGGCCGATGAAGTGGACCTCGAGCTCGTCGCGGTGCCGCAGCTCGGCGACCTTGGCGGCCGCCTCCTGGTGGCGGTTCTCGCCGATCGCCCGCACGCCGAGCTGGGCGAGCAGGTCGACGTCGGACGCGGGGAAGAACTTGGTCACCGCGATGAGGTGGACGCCGGCGGGTTCGCGCCCGGCAGCCGCGCAGGCGCGCTCGATGCGCCCGCGCACGCGCGCCAGCCCGAGGGCCAGCTCGTCGCGACGCTCGTCCGGGCCGTGCGGGCTGGAGGAGGTGCGCGCAGCGGCGTCCCCCGCAGTGTCGGGGCCGGGGTCACCGGTCGTGTCGGGGCCGACCGGGCGCGGCGCCCCGTCGGCGCTCACGCGGCCAGCCCGACGACCCCGGCGAAGCGGCCGGTGGTGCCGTCGCGGCGGTAGGAGAAGAGCCGGGCGTCCTCCCGGCTGCAGCCCGCCACCCACTGCACGGCGACGTCGTGCGAGCGGAGCTGGGCGACCACGCCACCGGCGACGTCGACCGCCGGCGTGCCGGTCCACGAGACGGTCCGCGACTCGGGGCTCGTCCGGGCGGCGGCCTCTCGCATCTCGAGGGGCACCTCGTAGCAGCGCCCGCAGACGGACGGCCCGACGACCGCACCGATGTCCCGGGCGCCGAGCTCGCGCATCGCCGCGACGGCCTGCGCGACGATGCCGCCCGTCATGCCCGGGCGGCCGGCGTGGACCGCGCCGACGACGCCGGCCTCCGGGTCCGCGAGGAGGACCGGGGTGCAGTCCGCGACGAGGACGACCAGGCCGAGGCCGGGGGTCGCCGTGACCAGGCCGTCGACCGGCGGGGGTTCCGCACCATCGGCCCAGGGCGCGTCGACGACGGCAACGTCGGTGCCGTGGCACTGGTGCATGAAGAGCAGGCAGGAGCGGTCCAGGCCGAGGGCGGAGGCGAGGCGTCGCCGGTTCTCCTCGACGGCGACCGGGTCGTCACCGACGTGGCCGCCGAGGTTGAGCGCGCCGAACGGCGGCGCGCTCACGCCACCCTCGCGGTCGGTGAACGCGCGCTCCACCGCACCGACTCGCTCGCGCCAGAAGAACACCGCCCCAACCTATTCCACGGCTCGACCCGTCCCCGTTCCACGGGTCGACCCGTCCCCGTGCCACGGGTCGGCCCGTCCCCGTGCCGCGGGTGGGCCCGTCACCGTTCAGCGAGTCGGCCCGTCCTGGGTCCACCCGTCCCGGGTCGACCGGCCGCCGGAGACGACGAAGGGCCGCGACCGCCCTCCCCATCCCCGGAGACGACGAAGGGCCCGGCACCCCCCCGGATCCCGGGAGAGCCGTGCCGGACCCCACTCGCCG
This sequence comes from Dermatophilaceae bacterium, assembly GCA_025924375.1. GTDB lineage: Bacteria > Actinomycetota > Actinomycetes > Actinomycetales > Dermatophilaceae > JAICIN01. The sequence continues at coordinate 4,154 of JAICIN010000038.1, forward strand.
GGTCCTACTTGAGGAAGTCGGGCACGTCGAGCTCGTCGTTGTCCTCGAAGGTCACCGTGCGCGGCGGCCGCGTCACCGGCTCGCCCGACGGGACGGGCTGGCCCTGCTGTGCGCCCTGCGCGGGGACGGGCACCTGGGCGGGCTGGGCGGCTCCCGGCTGGGCGCCCCCGCCCTGGCCGGGCACGGCCCGCGCAGGCCCGGGCTGGACCGGCTGCTCGCCGTGCCCCGGCTGCACGCCCGGGGCCGGACGCTGCCCCACCGGCTGGGGCGCCTGCTGACCGGCAGGCGAGCCCTGCGGCTGGCGCTGCGCCGCGCCCTGGATCTGGCCGATGGCGCGGTCGTTGTCCCGCCGGGACGGCGCGCCGCCGTCGAACCCGGCCGCGATGACGGTGACCCGCACCTCGTCGCCGAGGGCGTCGTCGATGACCGCGCCGAAGATGATGTTGGCCTCCGGGTGGGCGGCCTCCTGGACCAGCCGCGCGGCCTCGTTGATCTCGAACAGGCCGAGGTCGCTGCCGCCCTGGATGGAGAGCAGCACGCCGTGGGCGCCGTCGATGCTGGCCTCGAGCAGGGGCGAGGAGATGGCGAGCTCGGCCGCCTGCACCGCCCGGTCGTCGCCTCGTGAGGAGCCGATGCCCATGAGCGCGGAGCCGGCGCCCTGCATGACCGACTTGACGTCGGCGAAGTCGAGGTTGATCAGCCCCGGCGTGGTGATGAGGTCCGTGATGCCCTGCACGCCGGAGAGGAGCACCTGGTCGGCGCTGCGGAACGCGTCGAGCATCGAGACGGCACGATCGCTGATCGACAGGAGCCGGTCGTTGGGGATGACGATCAGCGTGTCGACCTCCTCGCGGAGGCTGCCGATGCCGGACTCTGCCTGGTTGGCCCGGCGGCGCCCCTCGAACGTGAAGGGCCGTGTCACCACGCCGATGGTCAGCGCACCGAGCCCGCGCGCGATCTTCGCGACGACAGGAGCGCCGCCGGTGCCCGTGCCGCCCCCCTCGCCGGCGGTGACGAAGACCATGTCGGCGCCCTTGAGGACCTCCTCGATCTCCTCGGCGTGGTCCTCCGCCGCCTTGCGGCCGACCTCAGGGTCGGCGCCCGCGCCTAGACCGCGGGTGAGCTCGCGACCCACGTCGAGCTTGACGTCGGCATCGCTCATGAGCAGCGCCTGGGCGTCGGTGTTGATGGCAATGAACTCGACGCCCTTGAGGCCGACCTCGATCATCCGGTTGATGGCGTTGACACCGCCGCCGCCGATGCCGACGACCTTGATGACGGCCAGGTAGTTCTGTGGTGCTGCCACGTCGGTGGGCCTCTCTGAGAAGAACGCTTGCTCTGGTGTGCGGTGGGATGACAGGTCGCGCTCTGTCCTTCCAGAGGGGCTCAAGGTCCACTGGAGGGTTAGAGTTATGTCAACTCTGCTGCCGCAGACGCTATGCGGTCGCTCTGCCCGCAGGCAACCTGATCCCACGCGTGTCGCGGGCGCGTTTCGCACCGGCGGTCCATCGCCCTCCCGCGAACGTCACATTGACCCCATGGGTCACAGGCGTTACTCCAGGTCCAGGTCCCGCAACCGTCCGGCGGCCCTCCCCTCCGCGGTCGAGGTATAGGCGACCGCAATCACGCACCTCTGATACCTCGAACCAGGCGAGAACCGGGTCGCGTCGCGTCAGGGGTCAGCGGGTGACGGGGGTGTCGGGAGCGCTGACGTCGATGACCCGTGGCTTGGTGCCGAGCAGGGTGGTCACGATCCGCAGCTTCTGCTCCGGTGCCGCCATGCCGCCCCACACCACGGTCGTGCGGTCGACCTTGAAGGTGACGAGGTCGGCGCTGCTGACAGTCACGTCGGAGACCCGCGACCGCAGGGACGGGGGCAGCACCGTCACGACGCTCACCGCCGCCCGCAGCGCATCGGGCGACAGCGCCTCGTCGGAGGCCGCGCGCGCGGTGGGAACGCCCTTGGGCGCCTGCTTCACCTGGGCGTAGGCGACCCCGTCGCGGTCCACAACCTTCAGTTGACCTTGAGGGTTCCGCACCACGAGGACGGGTACTCGGGGGCTGGCGTGGATCACCAGCGTGCCCGGCCAGGAGCGCTCGATGGAGACGTCGGCCAGCGTCGCGCGCTGGCTCACGCGCTCGGCCAGCGCGCGGCCGTCCACCCGGGCCAGCGGCGTGCCGAGCGAGCCCTTCGCGAGCTCCGTGATGGGCGCGACCTCGGAGTCCGGGACGCCGACCACCTCGATGCTGCGCACGGCCAGGACCGGGCTGAAGGCCACGAGCCAGACCAGGGCTGCGACGACGGCCACCGCGAGGGTGGCCCACGCGGCCAGGCGCCACGGACGGCGGCGCACGTCCGCCGCGCGCGCCTGGAAGCGAGCCGTGGACGAGGCGATCCCCGTGCGGGCCCGCGACGCCACCCGCTCGTGGGGGCGCGACCCCCCGCGCTCGGCGGCACGCGCGGCCCCGCGCTCTGGGCGACGGGCGGCCCCGCGCCTGGAGGGACGCCCCGCTCCTCCGGAGGCGACGTCCCGCGTCGGCCGTCCGGTGCTCACGACCGCTCCTGGAGGGCCCGCAGCACCTCGGGCCCGACCATGGTGACGTCGCCGGCGCCCACGGTGAGGACGAGGTCGCCCGGCCGGACCCGCCCGGCGACGACGCCGGCGACGGCCGACCACGACGGCACCAGCTCGACGTCTGCGCCGGGACGCAGGGCGCGCAGCTCGGACTCGATGAGCGCGGTCGACACACCGGGGACCGGGTCCTCCCGGGCTCCGTAGACCTCCATGAGCACCACGACGTCCGCAGGCGTCAGGGCGGCGGCGAACTCGCGGGCGAAGTCGCGTGTGCGGGAGTAGAGATGCGGCTGGAAGACGACCACCAGTCGGCCGCTCCCCCGCACGAGCTCGGCGCCGGTCCCCACGACGGCGGCCACCTTGCCGGGGTTGTGGGCATAGTCGTCGACGACCGTCACCCCGCCGACGCTGCCCTTCGTCTCGAAGCGCCGACGCGTGCCCGTGAAGCCCGCGAGGCCCTCGAGGACCGCCCCGGGCTGCTGGCCGAGCCCCTCGGTCGCGGCCGTGAAGGCGGCGGCCGCGTTGAGCACGTTGTGCCGGCCCGGGACGCCCAGCCGCAGCGGGTGCGCCACGCCGTCGGGTCCGCGCAGCCGCGCGGTGCTCGACAGCCCCCGGCCCCGGACGTCGGACACCACCACGTCGGCCGCAGTCGAGGTGCCGTAGGTCACGACCCGGGTGCCGCCGCCGCGGGCCTCGTGGGCGAGCGCCAGCGAGCCGGCGTCGTCGTGGCACGCGACGAGGAGGCCGCCCGCGCCGATGGTGCCGGCGAACTCGGCGTAGGCCGCCTGCACCCGCTCGAAGGAGCCGTAGAAGTCGAGGTGGTCGGGCTGGACGTTGGTCACGACCGCGACGTCGGGGCGGTAGACGAGGAACGAGCCGTCGCTCTCATCGGCCTCGGCCACGAAGACGTCTCCGGTCCCGGCGTGGGCGTTGGTCCCCAGGCGAGCGAGCTCCCCGCCGGCCGCGAACGAGGGGTCCACGCCACAGTGCTGCAGGGCCACGGTGAGCATCGAGGTGGTCGTCGTCTTCCCGTTGGCGCCGGCCACCGCGACTCGCCGGGAGCCGGCCATGGTGCTCGCGAGCGCCTGTGCGCGGTGCAGCACGCGCACGCCGCGGCTGCGCGCCGCGGACAGCTCGACGTTGTCCTCGCGAACCGCCGAGGAGACGACCACCGTGTCGGCGCCGTCGACGTGCGCCGCGTCGTGACCGACCCAGACCGTGGCGCCCTCCGCCTCCAGCGCCGCGAGGACCGGGGTCTGCCTGGCGTCGGAACCGCTCACCACCGTGCCGCGGGCCAGCATCACCCGCGCCACGCCGGACATGCCGGCCCCGCCGATCGCGACGAAGTGCACCCGGCCGAGGTCCTGCAGCGCCGGCGGCGGGACGCGGAAGTCGAACCGCTCCTGGGGCATGCTCACCGGCGTCCGGCCCCGCCCGCCCACGCCAGGGCGACCAGGTCGGCCAGCAGCTCGTCGCCCCCGCGCTCCCCCACCGACGCCGCGCGCCGCGCGATGTCGGCGAGGCGGTCGCGGTCGGACAGCAGCGGCAGCAGCGTGGCGTCGACGAAGGCGGGGGTGAAGGCGCCGTCCTCGACGAGCAGCCCGCCGCCGGCCGCGACGACGTCGGCGGCGTTGAGCCGCTGCTCACCGTTGCCGATGGGCAGTGGGACGTAGACCGCGGGCAGCCCCACCGCGGTCAGCTCGCACACGGTGTTCGCCCCGGCGCGCGCGACGACGAGGTCGGCCACGGCATACGCGAGGTCCATCCGGTCGGCATAGGGGCGCACGACGTATGCCGGCTGGTCGCCGCCCGTGGGCGGCGTGAACTCCTTGCCGGCCCCCGTGAGGTGCAGGACCTGCACCCCGGCCGAGCGCAGCGCCTCGGCACGGGCTTCGAGCGTCGTGTTGAGGCGCAGGGCCCCGAGGGAGCCGCCGGTGACGAGCAGCGTCGGGTGGTGGTCGTCGAGGCCGAAGTGGGCCAGTGCCTCGTCGCGCCGTGCCTCCTGGTCGAGCTGGGCGATCTCGGGGCGCAGCGGCATCCCGGTCACGCGGGCGTGCGGCAGGGCGGTGCTGGCGAACGTCGTCGCCACGTAGGGGGTGAGCCGGGCACCGAGCCGGTTGGCCAGGCCGGGCCGGGCGTTCTGCTCGTGAACGACGATCGGCACGCCGCGGCGCCGGGCCGCGAGGTAGGCCGGCGTCGAGACGTAGCCGCCGAAGCCGACGACGACCTGCGCGCCGGTCTCCTCGATGGCCGCACCCGCGGCGGCCACGGCGGAGCGCAGTCCGCCGGGCAACCGCAGGAGCGCCCCGGAGGGGCGGCGCGGGAGCGGGACCTTCGGGACCGTCCGCAGCGGGTAGCCACGCTCCGGCACGAGCCGGGACTCCAGGCCCTCGACGGTGCCGAGGGCGGTCACCTGCACGCTCGCGTCGCGCCGGGTGAGGCAGTCGGCCAAGGCGAGCAGGGGCGAGACGTGGCCCGCCGACCCGCCTCCGGCGAGCAGCACGGATGGCGGCAGGGCGCGGTGCATCAGCGCGCCTTCCGCCGGGCGGTGGGGAGGACCGCGAGCGTGCGGCGCACGACGGAGGGACGGGCGGAGAGCGCCTCCGTGCAGCCCGGCTCGGAGCGCGCGAACGAGAGCAGCATGCCGAGGGCGAGCATGGTGGTCACCAGCGAGGACCCGCCCGAGGACACCAGCGGCAGTGGCACGCCGATCACGGGCAACAGGCCGATCACCGCGCCGATGTTGATCATCGCCTGCGCCACGATCCACGCCATCACGCCGGCCGTGGCGATCCGGACGAAGAGGTCGTCGCTGCGCAGGACGATCCGGTAGCAGACGAGGGCGAGGACGCAGAACAGGCCGAGGAGGACGAGGGTGCCGGGCAGGCCCAGCTCCTCGCCGATGATGGCGAAGATGAAGTCGTTGTGGGCCTCGGGCAGCCACTGCCACTTCTCCCGGCTCGCCCCGAGGCCGACGCCCCACCAGCCGCCGTCCGCCAGGGCGTAGCGGCCGTGGATCGGCTGGCGCGCGGGGCCGAAGGGGTTGGTGTCCTTGCCGAGCCAGACGTCGAAGCGCTGGAGCCGGTTGCTGCTCGTCATCACCATGACGACGGCCATCGCTGCGAACGCCGCGCCGCCGTAGGCGAACAGGCGGCCGGGCACCCCGGCGGCGAAGAGCACGGCGGCGACGATGGCGCCCATGACCATGACGGTGCCGAGGTCGTGCCCCAGCAGCACCAGGGCGATCGCGGCGAAGGCGAGCGGCAGGAGGTAGGGGACGATGACGTGGCGCACCTCGCCGAGGCGGCGCCGTTTGGCGGTGAGCACGCTGGCGCCGACGAGGACGAGGCCGATCTTCGCCAGCTCCGAGGGCTGGATGCTCACCGGCCCCAGCGCCAGCCAGTTGCGGTTGCCGTTGACGCTCACGCCGAGCGGGGTGAAGACGAGGACCTGCAGCCCCATGGCCCCGACGATGACCGGCACGGCGAACCGCTTCCACGTCGGCACCTTCAGGCGCGCCGCGACGAAGAGCGCGACGGTGCCCAGCGCGGCGTACTCCAGCTGCTTGAGGAAGATCGCGTAGGGCGTCTGGTTCCTCGTGTCGACGAGCGACTTCACCGACGAGGCGGAGAGCACCATGACCAGGCCGATGACGACGAGGATCCCGGTGACGCTGAGCAGGACGTAGTAGCTCGTGACCGGCGACTCCAGGCGCTGCAGCCAGGCGGCCACCCGGCCCTGGGCCTGCGTGCGGGGGCGCCCCGGTGCCGCGGTGGTGCTGCTCACGGCTACTCCCCCCGGCGGCCGGCCGCGTGCCGCGCGACGGCCTCGGCGAAGGCGTCGCCGCGGGCGCCGTAGTTCTCGAACATGTCCATGGAGGCCGCCGCCGGTGCCAGCAGCACGACGTCACCGGCCCGCGCGAGGCCGGCGGCGGCGGAGACGACGAGGTCCATGGCCCCAGTGTCCGTGCTCGGGACGTCGACGACGGGCACATCGGGCGCGTGTCGAGCGAGAGCCTCGGCGATCCGCTCGCGGTCCCGGCCGAGGAGCACGACGCCGCGCAGCCGCGGCGCCGAATCCCGCACGAGGTCGTCGACGTCGGCCCCCTTGAGCAGTCCGCCGGCCACCCACACGACGTGCTCGAAGGCCTTGAGCGACGCCCCGGCGGCGTGGGGGTTGGTCGCCTTGGAGTCGTCGACCCACCGCACCCCGTCGACCTCCCCGAGGTCGGCGATCCGGTGGGCGTCGGGTCGGAAGGCGCGCAGGCCGTCGCGCACCGCCACCGGCGCCACGCCGTAGGCACGGGCGAGGGCCGCGGCGGCGAGGGCGTTGGCGAGGTAGTGCGGAGCGAGCGTCGGCTGCGCGCCCTGCCCGTCACGCTGGGTCGCCAGCTCGGCGGCGGTGGTGCGGCGCTCCTCGACGAACGCACGGTCGGCGAGGACGTCCGCGACGACCCCGACCATGGACAGGCCGGGCACGCCGAGGGTGAACCCGATCGCCCGACACCCCTCCTGGACCTCGGCGTCGATGACGAGCTGCTCGGTCACCGGGTCCTGCACGTTGTAGACGCACGCGATCCTGGTGTTGGCGTAGACCTTGCCCTTGGCCCGGGCGTACTCCTCGAGGGAGCCGTGCCAGTCGAGGTGGTCGGGGGAGACGTTGAGGCAGGCCGAGGCGTGCGGTGCGAGCGAGTGCGACCAGTGCAGCTGGAAGCTCGAGAGCTCGACCGCGATCACGTCGTAGGGCTGGGGGTGCAGGACCGCCTCGAGGATCGGCGTGCCGACGTTGCCCGCAGCGGTGGCGCGCAGGCCGGCCGCGTCCAGGATCGAGGCCAGCATCTGCACGGTCGTCGTCTTGCCGTTGGTGCCGGTGACGGTCAGCCACGGCGCCGGCCCGACCCGCTGCCGCATCCGCCAGGCCAGCTCGACCTCGCCCCACACGGGCACGCCGGCGGCCGCCGCCTCGGCGAGCAGCGGCTGGTCGGGCCGCCAGCCCGGTGAGGTGACGACGAGGTCGGCAGCCACGCCGGCCGGCATACGGGAGGTGTGGTCGGCGCCGAGGCGCACGTCGACGCCGAGGATGTCGAGGATGTGGGCACGCTCGCCGAGGGCGAGGTTCTGTCGGGGGTCGCCGGCGTCGACCGCGACCACGCGTGCGCCCCGCTCGTGGAGGGCGTCGGCGGCGGCGAACCCGCTCACCCCGAGGCCCGCGACGACGACGTCCAGCCCGCTCCAGTCGGCCTCCCGGCTCGTGAGGCCGTCGAGGCGCCCGCCCACCGGCACGCTCATCGCGCTCCCACCACCCACTCCGCGTAGAACAGCCCGAGGCCGAGCGCGACGAAGAGCCCGGCGATGATCCAGAACCGGATGACGATGGTGACCTCGTTCCACCCCAGGAGCTCGAAGTGGTGCTGCAGCGGCGCCATCCGGAACACCCGGCGGCGGGTGAGCTTGTAGGAGCCGACCTGGATGATCACCGAGAGGGTGATGGTGACGAAGAGCCCGCCGAGGATGATGATGAGCAGCTCGGTGCGGGTCGTGATGGCGAGCCCCGCGAGGGCACCGCCGAGGGCGAGGGACCCGGTGTCGCCCATGAAGATCTTGGCCGGCGAGGCGTTCCACCACAGGAACCCGAAGCAGGCCCCCATGCCGCACGCCGCGACGACCGCGAGGTCGTGGGCGTCGCGGACCTCGTAGCACTTGATGCCCGGGTTGCTCTGGCAGTTCTGGTTGAACTGCCAGATGCCGATGAGGACGTAGGCCGCGAAGACCATCGTGGAGGCGCCGGTCGCGAGCCCGTCGAGCCCGTCGGTGAGGTTCACGCCGTTGGAGGTGCCGGCGATCATGATGTTGGCCCAGACGACGAACAGGACCAGCCCCAGCAGCGGCCCCGCGAAGGCGAGGTCGACGCCGAGGTCGCGCACGAACGAGATGTGCGTCGAGGCGGGCGTTCGCCAGCGGCTGTTGGGGAACTGCAGGGCCAGCACCGCGAAGACCACCGCGACGAGGGTCTGGCCGACGAGCTTCTCCCCCGAGCGCAGCCCGAGGCTGCGCTGCTTGGTGATCTTGATGTAGTCGTCGAGGAATCCCACCAGGCCCAGGCCGGCCATGAGGAAGAGGACCAGCAGCCCGCTCATCGTGGGTGGCGTCGCCGTGACGAGGTGGGCCAGCGCGTATGCCGTGAGGCTGGCGCCGATGATCACGGCACCTCCCATGGTGGGCGTGCCGCGCTTGGTGTGGTGGCTCGTCGGTCCGTCGTCGCGGATGAACTGGCCGTAGCCGCGGCGGACGAGGAACCTGATGAACATGGGCGTGCCGAGGAGGGCCACCACGAGCGAGAAGACGGCGGCGAGCAGCACTGCCTTCACGTCGCGTCCTCCATCCGCCCGGAGAGCCGGTCTCCGAGCCACCGTAGACCGGCGTCGCGGCTGGACTTGAGCAGCACGACGTCGCCGGGCCGCAGCTCCCGCTCGAGCAGGTCGTGGGCCGCGTCGGTGTCCGGGACCCACACCGCCTCCTCGCCCCAGGACCCCTCGTGCTGGGCGCCGGTGGCCATGGCTCGGGCCGTGTCGCCGACGACCACGAGCCGGGAGATGTTGAGCCGCACCGCGAGCCGGCCGATGCCGTCGTGCTCGGCGGCCGACGCCTCGCCGAGCTCGAGCATGGAGCCGAGCACCGCCCAGGTGCGGCGACCGGCGCCCATGGCGGCGAGCGCCTTGAGGGCGGCGCGCATCGAGTCGGGGTTGGCGTTGTAGGCGTCGTTGACGACCGTGACGCCGTCGGGGCGCTCGGTGACCTCCATGCGCCACCTCGAGACGGGGGTCGCGTCGGCCAGCGCCGCGGCGACGTCGTCGAGCGCCATCCCGCACTCGAGGGCCGTGGCGGCGACGGCGAGGGCGTTGCCGACGTGGTGCTCGCCGTGCAGCCGCAGGGTGACGCGGGCGCGCCCGGCCGCCGTGACGAGGTCGAAGGAGGGACGGCCGGCCGCGTCGAGCGTCACGTCCTCGGCGCGGACCGCGGCGTCGCGGCCGGTGCCCACGAGGACGGTGCGAGCCCGGGTCCGGTCCGCCATCGCCCGGACCAGGGCGTCGTCGGCGTTGAGGACGGCGAGGCCCTCGGCGGGCAGCGCCTCGACCAGCTCGGCCTTGGCCTGCGCGATCGCCTCCCGCGACCCGAACTCGCCGAGGTGGGCGGTGCCCACGTTGAGCTCGATCCCGATGCGGGGCGGCGCGATCCGCGTGAGGTAGGCGATGTGGCCGCGGCCCCGCGCGCCCATCTCCACGACGAGGAACCGTGTCTGCGGCGTCGTGCGGAAGACCGTGAGCGGGACGCCGACCTCGGAGTTGAGGGAGCCGACGGGCGCCACGGTCGGCCCCTCCGTGGAGAGCACGCCGGCCAGGAGGTCCTTCGTCGAGGTCTTCCCCGAGGAGCCCGTGACGCCGATGACGACGAGCTCGGGCCGGCGGTCGACGACCGCCCGCGCGAGCGCGGCCATGGCGGCCTGGACGTCGTCGACGACGACGCAGGGCAGCTCGTCGACCGGGCGGCTGGTGAGGGCGGCGACCGCACCCGCCTGCGCAGCGCCGGCGACGAAGTCGTGCCCGTCGAGGCGCTCGCCCACGCGCGCGATGTAGAGGCCGCCCGGACCGGCCTCCCGGGAGTCGGTGACGACGGGTCCGTCCACGACCAGGGCCCGCGCGCGGGCGACGTCCGCGCCGTGCATCGTGCCACCCGTGATGGCGGCGATCTCGTTGAACGACAGGGGGATCACGCGGTCACGCCCCGCTCGTGAGCAGGCGGGACAGCGCCGCCCTGGCCTGCTCGCGGTCGTCGAAGGGGTGCACGGTGCCGGCGACCTCCTGCCCCGTCTCGTGGCCCTTGCCCACGACGGCCACGGTCGAGCCCGGGCCTGCGCCATGGGCGGCGGCCACGGCCTCGAGGATCGCGGCGGTGCGGTCGGCGACGTCGCGGACCTCCGCGCCGCTCCCCGCCGCGAGCGCACCGGCCGCCACGGCGGCGCGGATCTGCGCCGGGTCCTCGGAGCGGGGGTTGTCGTCCGTCACCACGACGAGGTCGGCCGAGAGGGCAGCGGCGCGACCCATCGCCGCCCGCTTGCCGCGGTCGCGGTCGCCACCGGCGCCGAGGACGACGACCAGCCGGCCGGTCGTCGTCGGCCGCAGCGCGCGCAGCGCAGCGGCGACCGCCTCGGGCGTGTGCGCGTAGTCCACGACGACGCGCGGCAGGTCGGCCGGCGCGCCCTCGAGGGTGACCGCTTCCATCCGGCCCGGCACGTGGGGGTCGGTGGCGAGGGCACGCTCCACGTCACCGGCCGGGGTCCCGAGCGCGAGGAGGGCGAGCGCCGCCATCGCGGTGTTGACGCGGTTGAAGTCGCCGGGCAGGGCCGAGCGCAGCCGCAGCGTGCCACCCGGCCCGGTGAGCGTGAAGGCGGCCGGGTCGGCGGCGTCGGCCGACACCAGGCAGTCGGCCTCGACGCCCTGCCCGGAGGCGACCGTCATGACCGGGACGGACGCCGTGCGCGCCAGCTCACGGCCCCACTCGTCGTCGACGCAGACCACTCCCTGGCGGGCACGCTCCGGCGTGAACAGGGAGGCCTTGGCGAGGAAGTAGTCGCGCATGCTGGGGTGGAAGTCGAGGTGGTCCTGGGAGAGGTTCGTGAAGAGCGCGACGTCGTAGCGCACGCCGTCGACCCGGTGCAGGGACAGGGCGTGGCTCGACACCTCCATGACGCAGGTGTCGACCCCCCGCTGTGCCATCACCGCGAGCAGCGCGTGCAGCTCGGGGGCCTCCGGCGTGGTGCGCACGCTCGGGATCCGGTCCTCACGGATGCGGGTCTCGACGGTGCCGATGAGGCCGGTCGTGTGGCCGAGGGCGCGCAGCGCCGACTCGACGAGGTAGGCGGTCGTCGTCTTGCCGTTCGTGCCCGTGATGCCGATGATCCTCAGCGGCAGCTCCGCGGTGCGGTAGACGAGGGAGGCCACCGCGCCGAGGACGGCGCGCGGGTCCGGCACGACGACCCGGGGCGCGTCGGTGCCCGCGCGGTCCATGACCACCGCGCCGTCGGGGTCGGTCAGCACCGCCACGGCTCCGGCGTCGAGGGCCTCGCCCGCGAACGAGGCGCCGTGCGCGCGCGAGCCCGGCAGGGCGGCATACAGGTCACCGCCCCGGACGGATCGCGAGCTCAGCGTCACGCCCGTCAGCTGGGCGTCGTGCACGGGCGACGGCGCGCTGACGAGCGCGGCCACGCTCGAGAGCGGGGTCGCGCCGAGCGCATCGGGGCGGGGGGTGGACACAGGCAGGCAGGCTACCGGCGCGGCCCGGCCGAGCCGCCGCCCGACCTGCCGTCCCGGATCACGGACGGGTCGGACGCCGGGGGCGGCGGGTCGACCTTGATCCGCACCTTGGGTGCCTTGCTGCTGGTGGGTGGGATCTTGAACTCCTGGAGCGCGTAGGTCATGACGTCGCGGAACACCGGGCCGGCCACGACCCCGCCGAAGTAGCCCTTGACCGGCCGCTGCAGGGTGACGGAGACGACGATCTGCGGGTCGTCAGCGGGCGCGAAGCCGATGAAGCTCGCGGTCTTGCCGGAGTAGCCGCCGACCTTGGGGTCGTAGCGGTCGGCCGTGCCGGTCTTGCCGGCGACGCGGTAGCCGTCGATCTTGGCCTCCGGGGCGGTGCCCTCGCTCGTGACGACGCCCTCGAGCATGTCGCGCAGCTCCTTGGCGACCTCGGACGAGACGACGCGCACCGGCTGGGCCGCGGGCGCGGGCACCCCTCCGACCGAGGCGATGATGCGCGGGGGGATGCGCACCCCGCCGTTGGCGATGGTCTGGTAGACGGCGGTGGCCTGGAGGGCGTTGACGGACAGGCCCTGGCCGTACATCACGGTGTAGCGCTGAGAGCCGTCCCACTGCTTGACCGGCTCGAGGATGCCCCTCGACTCGCCGGGGAAGGCCATGCCCGAGGTCTCGCCGAGTCCGAACTTCGCGAAGTAGTCGTGGAGCGTGGTCGGCGACATCTTCTCGCCGACGAGCATCGTGCCGAGGTTGCTCGAGACGGCCAGGACGCCGGCGAACGTGAGGTACTCGGTGGGGTGGTCGTGGCTGTCCTTGAACTCCCGGTGGTCGGCGCGGCGCAGCCGGTTGGGCACCTCGACGACCGTGGAGGGCGTGACCACCCCCTCCTGGAGCGCGGCGGCGGCCGTCATGACCTTGCCGGTCGAGCCGGGCTCGTAGACGTCGCTGAAGGCCTTGTTGGTCCAGTTGTCGGAGGACTGGCCGGGGGCGTTGGGGTCGAACGTCGGGTAGGAGGCGACCGCGAGCAGCTGACCGGTCCGCACGCTCTGCACCACGACGGTGCCCGAGAGGGCGTTGGTCTCGATGACCTTCTGCGCCAAGGCGTTCTGCGCGAACCACTGGAGGTCGGAGTCGATCGTGAGGCGCACGTCCTTGCCGGGCACGGCCGGGGTCGTCTGCTGGTAGCCGGAGGGGATGATGCGGCCGTCGAGCGCCTGCTCGTAGACCGTCTTGCCGGGCTTGCCGCGCAGCTCCTGGTCCATGAGGACCTCCAGGCCCGCGCCGGCGCTGCCGTCGGCCTGGAGGAAGCCGACGAGCGAGGCCGCGGAGGTGGAGGTCGGGTAGTTCCGCTCGGACGTGGGCTCGCTGTAGATGCCGGGGACGCCGAGCTGGGAGACCTTGCGCCAGTTCAGCGGCGTGACGTTCTTCTGCAGCACGCGGTACCGCGAGGTGCCCGTGAGCATCGGCGTCAGCTTCTCGACGGGGATGCCGAGCAGCGGCGAGAGGTCCTCGGCCGCGCCGGCGACGCCGACCTTCGTGTAGACGCCGTCGACCGTCTTCTTGTACTCCGGCACCGCCGTCTGGTCCACCGTCACGGTGCGGCGCTCGATGCTCGAGGCGAGCACGGTGCCCTTGTCGTCGAGGATGCTCCCCCGCTGGGCCGGGATGACCTGGGTGGCGAGGCGGGAGTCGAGGGCGTGGGCCGAGACGGCCGAGGCGTCGAACCCCTGCAGCCGGAGCAGCTGCGCGCCGAAGATGCTGAAGACGAACAGCACCGCGACGACCATCGTGCGCATCCGGCGCCGTGGGCTGGCAGCGGCGGCTCGCTCCGTGCGCCGGGCGCCCGGCGGGCGCCGACGGGCCTGGGGGC
>JAICIN010000039.1 GCA_025924375.1 Dermatophilaceae bacterium
CGGCGGCCGTCGTCGGGGCTGCCGCCAGGTCCGGTCTGCCGGTCCGCACCCCCGGCGCCTCCGGCGCCGCGGCGATGTGGGGCGACGTGCGCCAGCCGGCCCACCCCGGGCCGGCCCCGGCCGCCGTCGCGGACGCGAGCCCGGGCGCGGTGGCGCGCTCACAGCGCTCGGGCGCCACGGCATACCTCGGTGCCCGCCGAGCCCGGGAGCAGTCCTCGGCCCCGCGATCGGAGGACGACACACCGATCTTCCGGTCCCTGGCCTCCCAATGGATGACCCAGCCCGCTGAGAGCGAGACAACCGTGACCTGGTCACCCACCGAGGCGGACAGCGGCTGGGAGGCCGCCGCCCGCGCAACCTCGGCCCACCCCGAGCAGGAGTCTCCTTCGGGGCTCCCGATGCGCCGCCCGGGGCGCCAGCTCGTGCCGGGCCAGATCGACCCGGCTGCAGGACCGGTCGAGACCGCCGAGCCGGTCCGCGACCCGGAGGCGGTCCGCCGCAGCCTCAGCCGTCACATGAGCGGGGTGGCCTCCGCCCGAGCCCAGACCAGCTCCGAAGAAGAACCCCACCGAGAGGAAGCCGATGTTCAGCACTGACGCCGTGGCCCAGTCCAAGGGCGAGTACGACTGGCTCGTGGCGAGGTTCGTGAACGAGACCCCCGGGGTCTCCCACGCGATCCTCGTCTCCGCCGACGGTCTCCCCATGGCCTCGAGCGAGCAGCTGCCCCCCGACCGCGCCGAGCAGATGGCCGCCGTGGCCTCGGGCATGGCGAGCCTGGCGGCGGGTGCCGCCCGCCTCTTCCAGGGTGGCGGCGTGCTGCAGTCCGTCATCGAGATGGAGCTCGGCTACCTGCTCCTCATGAGCGTCGGGGACGGGTCCCACCTCGCGGCGCTCACGAGCACCGACTCCGACATCGGCCAGGTCGGCTACGAGATGGCCGTCCTCGTCGACCGCGTCGGCCGGGTCATCCAGGCCGGCGCCCGGAACCCCGTGTCTGGATGAGCCGGTGGCTGCCGAGGAACCGACAGCGTCGAGTGGTCCGCGACTCGTCCGCGCGTATGCGCTGACCTCCGGACGCACCAAGGCCGACGTCGACCTGCCGATCGAGGCCACCGTGGAGCTGCGCCCCTCCGCCACGGAGACGGCGTGGCCCGTCGGTGACATGACGGGGCGCATCGTCGAGCTCTGTGCCACCCCGCAGTCGGTGGCCGAGATCTCGGCCCGGCTGGGCATCCCGCTCGGCGTCACCCGCGTCCTCCTCGGCGACCTCATCGCCGGGGGCCATGCCCGCACCCAGGCGACCATCACCGACACCTCGAGCACCGACGAGCGTCGCGACCTCATCGAAAGGACCCTCAGTGGACTCCGTGCCCTCTAACCGTTCCAGCGCCTCGACCAAGATCGTCGTGGCGGGAGGCTTCGGCGTCGGCAAGACGACCTTCGTCGGCGCCGTCTCCGAGATCGACCCCCTGCGCACCGAGGCCCTCGTGACCGACGTCTCGGCCGGCCAGGACGACATCTCCAAGGTCCAGTCCAAGAGCACGACGACCGTCGCCATGGACTTCGGCCGCATCAGCCTCGCGGAGGACCTGGTCCTCTACCTCTTCGGCACCCCGGGCCAGCGCCGCTTCTGGTTCATGTGGGACGACCTGGTCAAGGGCGCCATCGGGGCGGTCGTGCTCGTCGACACCAGGCGGCTGGACGACAGCTTCGCGGCCGTCGACTACTTCGAGGCGCGCGGCCTGCCCTTCATCGTGGCCATCAACGAGTTCCAGGACGCCCAGCGCTTCGGGGTCGAGGAGATCCGCGAGGCGCTGGCCATCCCGGCGAGCGTGCCGATGATGACGGTGGACGCCCGCGACCGGGAGTCCGCCAAGACGGCCCTCGTCCGGGTCACCGAGTACGCCCTGACGCAGCTCGCGCTCGCCCGGCAGCCGGTCCACGCCGGCCTCTGAGGCGCCGGGAGCGCCAATCGACGTATGCCGGCGGGGCGCCGCCGCGGCCCCGCCGCGCGCGGAGGTGGGGGACCGGCATACGGTCGGGGCATGGAGTTTCGACACCTCGGCAACAGCGGACTGAAGATCTCGGAGATCACCTACGGCAACTGGCTCACCCACGGGTCGCAGGTCGAGAACGACACGGCGCGCAAGTGCGTGCAGGCGGCGCTCGACCACGGCATCTCGACCTTCGACACCGCCGACACCTACGCCAACACCAAGGCGGAGGAGGTCCTCGGTGAGGCCCTGAAGGGAGAGCGGCGGGAGTCCCTGGAGATCTTCACCAAGGTCTACTGGCCCACCGGGCCGATGGGGAAGAACGACACCGGCCTGTCGCGCAAGCACGTCATGGAGTCCATCGACGGCTCCCTGCGCCGCCTGCAGACCGACTACGTCGACCTCTACCAGGCGCACCGGTTCGACACCGAGACGCCGCTGGAGGAGACGATGCAGGCCTTCGCCGACATCGTGCGGCAGGGCAAGGCGCTCTACATCGGCGTGAGCGAGTGGACCGCCGACCAGATCCGCCAGGGCGTGGCCCTCAGCAGGGAGCTCGGGTTCCAGCTGGTCTCCAGCCAGCCGCAGTACTCCATGCTCTGGCGCGTCATCGAGGCCGAGGTCGTCCCCACCTGTGAGGAGCTCGGCGTCTCGCAGATCGTCTGGTCGCCGGTCGCGCAGGGCGTGCTCACCGGCAAGTACCGCCCCGGCGAGCAGCCGCCCGCCGGCTCGCGGGCGACCGACGAGAAGGGCGGCGCGGACTTCGTGCAGCGGTTCATGGACGACGACGTGCTCACCCGGGTCCAGGACCTGCGCCCTGTCGCCGACGACCTCGGCCTGACCATGGCGCAGCTCGCCGTGGCCTGGGTGCTCCAGAACGACAACGTCGCCGCCGCGCTCATCGGCGCCTCGCGCCCCGAGCAGGTCGAGGAGAACGTCAAGGCGTCGGGCGTGAAGATCCCCGCCGACGTGATGAAGCGCATCGACGAGGTGCTCGGCGACGTCGTGGTGCGCGACCCCGGCAAGACGGCGGAGCTGGCCCCGAAGCGGCGCCCGGCCTGACGGCCCGCCGGCGGGCCAGCCGAGGGCGCGCTGACCCGGCGGCGGGTCAGCGCCCTCGCGTCACCACGTCAGCGCCGCACCGCCTGTGCGAGCACCTCGGCGAGGTGGTGGCCCCGGTGCCCGGATCCGTCGAGCTCGTGGATCTGGGTGCGGCAGCTGAACCCGTCGGCGAGCACGACGGTGCCGGCCGAGGCCGCCGCGAGCCGGGGGAGGAGGGCCTGCTCAGCGATGGCCCGGCTCACCGGGAGGTGCCCGGGCTGGAAGCCGAAGTTCCCGGCGAGGCCGCAGCACCCGCTGTCCATCCGCTCCACGTCGACGCCCGCGCGGCGCAGCAGTGACGCGTCGGCGTCCCAGCCGAGGACGGCGTGCTGGTGGCAGTGCACCTGGGCCAGCGCCGGCACCGCGGCGCCGTCACCGTCGAGCCGCGGCGGCTCCCAGCCCGGCGTGTGCTCCTCGAGGAGCTCGGCAAGGGTGACGGTCTGGTGCTTCAGCCGCACGATGTCCTCGTCCTGGGGGAGCAGCTCCGGGGCGTCGCTGCGGAAGACCGCCGTGCAGCTCGGCTCGAGGCCGACGACCCATCCGCCGGCTCTTACGTGCGGCGCGAGCGCGGCGACGCTCCGCCGGAGGACGCGCTTCGCGACGGACAGCTGGCCGGTCGAGATCCAGGTCAGCCCGCAGCAGAGCGGCTCCGCCGGGATCGTCACGTCCCAGCCGGCGGCCTCGAGGACGTCCACGGCGGCCCGGCCGACCTCCGGGGAGAAGTGGTTGGTGAAGGTGTCGGGCCAGAGGAGCACCCTGCCCCTGCGGGTGCCGTCGGCCGCCCCACCGCCGGACCTGCGGGCCCACGCCTGCTGGAGCGTCGTGCTCGCGAAGCGCGGGATCTGCCGGTGCTCGACCCCGCCGAGCGTCGCGGCCACCGCCGCGAGCGCGGGCGTCCCGGTCAGGGCGCCGAGGGGAGCGGCGAGCCGGAGCCGCGACACGGCATACGCCATCAGCGGGAGCCAGCCGAGGGTGTAGTCGGCGCGCGGCCGGAGCCGGCCGCGGTAGTGGTGCCAGAGGAACTCCGCCTTGTAGGTCGCCATGTCGACGCCGGCGGGGCAGTCGCTGCGGCACCCCTTGCAGGCCAGGCACAGGTCGAGCGCGTCGCGGACGGCGGGGGAGCGCCAGCCGTCGCGGACCGGGCCGTCGCGGTGGCCGTCGAGCATCTCGAAGAGGAGCCGTGCCCGGCCCCTGGTCGAGTGCTCCTCCTCGCCCGTCGCCTGGTAGGAGGGGCACATCACGCCGCCGCCGCGGTGCCCGTGCTGGCGGCACCGGCCGACACCGACGCACCGGGTCGCGACGGCGGTGAACGAGCCGTCGTCGTGGGGGTAGCTGAAGGCCAGTCGCCCGGGATCCCTTGGCGCCCAAGCGCTGCCGAGACGCAGGTCCTGGTCGAGGCGACGGGGACGGACCAGCTTGCCGGGGCTCATCCGGTCGTCGGGGTCGAAGAGTGCCTTGAGCTCGGCGAAGGCGTGCATCACCCGGGGTCCGTACATGCGCGGGAGGAGCTCCCCGCGGCTCTGGCCGTCACCGTGCTCTCCCGAGAGGGAGCCGCCGTAGGAGACGCAGAGGTCGGCCGCCGACTCCATGAAGGCCCGGTAGGTGCGCACGCCCTCGGCGCTGGTGAGGTCGAACGGGATCCGGGCGTGGATGCACCCCTGCCCGAAGTGACCGTAGACGCTGGGTCCGGTCCGGTCCGCGTAGCCGTAGCGCTCCCAGAGCCTGCCGAGGTCGCGCAGGTAGTCGCCGAGCCGGTCCGGCGCGACGGCGGAGTCCTCCCAGCCGGGCAGGTTGTCACGGTGCCCCGGGACGCGGGCGGTCGCGGCGAGCCCGGACTCCCGCACCTTCCACAGCTTCGCCGCGTCGTCCCCGTGCACGACACGGGCGCGGGCGTCGTCCTCGCCGATGCCGATGTCCCGCAACGCCTTCCGGGCCGCCTCGCGGGCCTCCTCGGCCGTGTCCCCACCGAACTCCGCCATGAGCCACGCCTGCCCGGGTGGCAGCTCGCCGAGGACGTCGCCGTTGAGGTGCTTGAGCTCGTTGTCGAGCACCAGCTTGTGGTCGAACCCCTCCAGGCGGGTGGGGTCGTGGCCCACGAAGTCCGGGACGAGGTCTGCCGCCTCGGCGATGTCGTCGAAGGCCAGCACGACCAGCTCACGCGCCGGGATGGTCGTCACCAGCTCGAGCTCGGCGCGCAGGACGGTCGCCAGCGTCGACTCGCTGCCCACCAGCAGCCCTGCCACGTCGAAGTGGTACTCGGGCAGCAGGGAGTCCAGGTTGTAGCCGGACACGCGCCGCGGGATCCGGGGGAACTCCCGGCGCACGTCGTCGCCGTAGTCCTCGACCAGCCGGTGCAGCCCGCGGTAGACGGCGGCACGGCGGTCGCCGTGACGCTCCACCTCCCGGTACTCCTCCTCGGTGGTCTCTCCGCACCAGAACCGGGTGCCGTCGTAGAGCATCACCTCGAGCCGGGCGACGTTGTCGACGACCTTGCCGGTGCGCTGTGCGGTGGCGCCGCAGGAGTTGTTGCCCACCATGCCGCCGATGGTGCAGTTGCGGTGCGTCGCCGGCTCCGGGCCGAAGCGGAGCCCGTGGGGCGCGAGCAGGTCGTTGAGGTCGTCCAGGACGATGCCCGGCTCGACGACGCAGGTGCGTGCCTCGACGTCGACCGAGAGCAGGGCGTTGCAGTACTTGGACCAGTCCACGACGACGGCGGTGTTGGTGCACTGGCCGGCCAGGCTCGTGCCGCCGCCCCGGGAGAGGACGGGCGCAGCGTGTGTGCGGCACACCTCGAGCGCCCCCACGCCGGCCTCGACGCTGCGGGGGACGACGACGCCGATCGGGACCTGGCGGAAGTTGGAGCTGTCGGTGGAGTACGCCGCCCGGCTGCCGTCGTCGAAGCGCACCTCGCCGTCCACCGCGGCCCGCAGGTCCGCTTCGAGGTCTCCCCCCACGCCCGGTGCGGCTGCTCGCAGACCCATGCACCCGGCATACCCGTGGTCGGGAGGGCCACGCAACCGCTGGTCGGGAGGGCGACGCAACCGCTGGTTGGGCGCGGTGGCCCGGGGTAGCGGGAAGGCCATGGAGTCACGCAGGATCGAGGAGGCCGGTCGCACCACGCACGTCGCCGTGCTGTCGGAGGGCGACGAGGCGGTCGCCGCCCTCGGACAGCTCGTCGGGGACGAGGCCATCACCGCCGCGCAGGTGACGGCGGTGGGCGCGTTCCGCAGTGCCGTCGTCGGCTGGTTCGACCGCGAGGCGAAGGACTACCGCCGCAACGTGGTCGACGAGCAGTGCGAGGTGCTCTCCCTGATCGGTGACGTCGCGCTCGGCAAGGACGGCGCACCGAGCCTGCACGCCCACGTGGTCCTCGGGCTCCGCGACGGCACCACCCGTGGGGGCCACCTGCTGGAGGGGCAGGTCTTCCCGACGCTCGAGGTCGTGCTCGACGAACCGCCGACGACACTGCACAAGACGTTCCACCCCGACATCGGCCTGGCCCTCATCGACCTCGGCAGGGGCTGAGACCCGGCTCAGCGGCTCCCGGCGGCCTGGCTGACCGGCCGCCACACCGACTCGTGGCTGCTCGGCCCCGGCTCCCACGAGGCGATCCACGGGCCGGTGCCCTCGCTCTGGTCGATGACCCCCTCCTCGAGCCAGGCCAGCTCGCCGGAGAGCACCCGCGCGGCCAGCGCGCGGTCGAGGTCGTCGGTGTTGTCCCACAGCCGCCGGAAGAGCTCCTCGACCCGCAGCGTCGCCTGCCGGCAGAACGCGTCGGCGAGCAGGCGCGCCCCCTCGGCCCGGTCCGGCTCGTCGCTCCGTGCCATCTCCGCCCGGCTGCACGCCGCGGCCATCGCGAAGAGCTCGGCCCCGATGTCGACGATCCGGCCGAGGAAGACCTGCCGGTGCTCCAGGCCCGCCTGCCAGCGGGACATGCCGTAGAACGTCTGGCGGGCCAGCTTGCGGGAGGACCGCTCGACGAACCGCAGGTGGGGCGCGAGCGGCCCCCACGCGGCATACGAGCGGGGGCTGGTGCCGGGGCCCACGGCGAGCTGGGGAAGCCAGCGTGCGTAGAACCCGCTGGCGCTGACGGCGGCGGCCGCCTTGTCCCGCAGCTCGGCCCGCGGGTCGGCGAGGGCGCCTGCCGCCGAGAGGTGTGCGTCGACGGCCTCGCGGGCGATGAGCAGGCGCATGATCTCCGTCGACCCCTCGAAGATCCGGTTGATGCGCAGGTCGCGCAGGACCTGCTCGGCGGGGACGGCGCGCTCGCCCCGTGCGGCGAGCGAGTCGGCCGTCTCGTAGCCACGGCCGCCACGGACCTGGACGAGCTCGTCGGCGATGCGCCACGCCATCTCGCTGGCCCACAGCTTCGCCAGCGCCGCCTCGATGCGGATGTCCTGGCTGCCGGCGTCGGCGAGCGCGCAGGAGAGGCCGACCACCGCCTCGAGTCCGTAGGTCGTCGCCGCGATGAACGAGATCTTCTCGGCGACGGCCGCATGCTCGCCGACCGGGCGGCCCCACTGGACCCGCGCGGCCGACCACTCGCGGGCAATCTTCAGCGACCACTTCCCACCGGCTGCGCACATCGCGGGGATCGACAGCCGGCCGGTGTTGAGGGTGCTCAGGGCGATCTTGAGGCCGGCTCCCTCGGCGCCGACGCGGTTCTCCGCGGGGACGCGCACCTGGTGGAACCGGGTCACGCCGTTCTCGATGCCGCGCAGTCCCATGAAGGCGTTGCGGTTCTCCACGGTGATGCCCTCGCTGTCGAGCTCGACGACGAAGGCCGTGATGCCCCCGCGCCTGCCGTCGTGCTCGGGCACGCGGGCCATGACGACGGCCAGCTCGGCGATGACGCCGTTGGTCGTCCAGAGCTTGACCCCGTCGAGCAGGTAGGCGCTTCCGTCCTCGACCGGCACGGCGCTGGACGCGAGCCGGGCCGGGTCGGAGCCGACGTCGGGCTCGGTGAGCAGGAACGCCGAGATCGCGCCCGCCGCGCACCGCGGCAGGAACCGGCGGCGCTGCTCCTCGGTGCCGAAGGACAGCACCGGCTCGGGCACGCCGATCGACTGGTGGGCCGACACCAGGGCACCGATGCTGGGGTGGACCGAGCCGACGAGCATGAGCGCGCGCCCGTAGGCCGACATGCTCAGGCCCAGGCCGCCGTACTCCCGGGGGATCTTGATGCCGAAGGTGCCGATCTCCGCCAGGGCCCGGATGTCCTCGTCGGGGATGCGGCTGTCCCGCTCGACGCGCTGCCCGTCGATGCCCCGGCACACCTCCTCGAGCCGGGTGAGGAACTCCCGCGCCCGGACCTCTTCCTCGTGGCGCGGACGCGGGTGGGGGTGGACGAGGCCGAGGTCGAAGCGGCCGAGGTAGAGCTCCTTGGCGAAGCTGGGCCGGGTCCAGCCCTGCTCACGCGCCGCCTCGGCGGTCTGCCGGGCCTGTTCGGCGCTCACCTCCTGGTGCGTCCCCACCACCGCGTCGGTGGCCCTGCCGGTCTCCCCGGCCGTGCCGGTGTCGCCACCCGCCCCGGTGTCGCCACCCGTGCCGGTGTCGCCACCTGCCCCGGTGTCGCTGCCTGCCCCGGTCTCCGCCGCCATGTCGCCCTGCCTCCCCGCCCTCACTGGTCCTCCCAGTGTGCGGTGACCGCCGGCGAACCGCCAGAGCCGCACGGGCCGCTGACCTGCGCGGCTTGGCCCATCGACGTCGTTCCCCGCATGCTGGAGGGCCTTGTCATCGCGTGCCGCCGCCGGCGCGCCGTCCTCGAGGGAGCCCGTCGTGACCCCGGAACGCCCGGCCATCGTGCCTCCCGGCCTGCCGCCGGAGCCTGACGCCGCGGCCCGCATCTCGGAGCTGGTGCGCCGGGCGCAGGAGCAGCAGCACCTGCCGGCCCCGACGCTGCACGACGGCCCGCGCACCGAGCCGGTTCCCACCGTCGAGGAGAGGTGGACCACCGAGCTGCCGCCAGTGGTGGGGTCCGAGGCTCCCGCAGACGCGCCTGCCCAGACCGTGACCCCCGAGCCGCTGCCGGTCGCGCCCGCGCCGGTCGCGCCCGCGCCGGCCAAGGCGCCCCGCCGGCCCCCCGGCACCCGACGTGCCCTCCTCGCCGCCGGTGCCGCCGTCGTGCTGCTCCTCGCCGCGGTCGTGGCCGCCCTCGTCGTGCACGGCTCCTCCGCCGGCTCCGGCGACAACGCGCGCGGCGCGTCCTCCGCCACCAGCGGTGCGCTGACCGGCATACCGGGGGGTTACACCGTGCGCGCGCACGACACCGTCACCGACTGCGCCGCCCACTCGCGCGGGGCGGTGCGCGAGGCGCTGCGGAAGACCCCGTGCACCAACGCCCGGCGCTGGCTGGCGACCGGCACGGTCTCCGGCCGGCCGGTGCTCTACGTCGTCTCGCAGACGACCATGCCGAGCCCGCAGGCCGCGGCCGCGGTCAAGCAGGAGCTGGACGGCAGCGGCACGGGCAACATCGACGACCTGCTCCGGGAGGGCAACACGTATGCCGGGGCGCCGGCCCGCATGCCGTCGTCCGGCTACGCGTCGGTCCAGAGTGGCAACGTGGTGACGGTCGCGGAGGCCGGCTACACCGACGGCGGCGCCTCCTCGAGCAGCAGCGCGGCGCTGCGCGCCGCGGCCGCCGAGGTCGCGTCGGCGCTGGTCTCCTCGGAGCGCGGCGGCTCGGGCTAGACGCGGGCTCTGGCGCGCGGGCAGGAACTGGCAGAAGGACCGCTGTGTCGGCGACCTGAGCACGTGGAGGCGTCCCAGCCGGCCGTTCTGCCCGTCGGTGCCCCCGATCCGTGTCCTGGTGAGCGCTCAGGCCGGCAGCGGCGCCGGTCGCCAGCGGGCGTGCCGCGTCTGCCGCTGGCCTTCCCGCACGAGCTCGAGGCGGGGCCGCGGTCCGTCCGTGCGCCCGGTCTGCGGTGGGCGGCTCCCGGCCTTCCACGAGTCGGGCCAGCGCACCCCCGGACCGGTGTAGCCCTGGTCGGCGGCCGCGTGGAGGGTCCAGCTCGGGTCGTAGAGGTGGGCGCGGCCGATCGCGCACAGGTCGGCGCGGCCGGCGAGGACGAGGGAGTTGACGTCGTCCCAGGACGAGATGATCCCGACCGCGATCGTCGGGATGTCGACCCGGTTCCGGATCGCGTCGGCGAACGGCGTCTGGTATGACCGCCCGAACGCCGGGCGCTCCTCGGGCGTCACCTGCCCGGTCGAGACGTCGATCGCTGCCGCGCCCGCGTCCCGGAAGGCCGCCGCGATGACGACGGCGTCCTCCGCGTCGATGCCGCCCTCGGCCCAGTCGGTGGCGGAGATGCGCACCGTCATGGGCTTGTGGGCCGGCCAGACGTCGCGGACCGCCCGGAACACCTGCAGCGGGTAGCGGAGCCGGTTCTCCAGGCTGCCGCCGTAGGCGTCGGTGCGACGGTTCGACAGCGGCGAGATGAACGAGGAGAGCAGGTAGCCGTGCGCGCAGTGCAGCTCCAGCAGGTCGAAGCCGGCGGCGTCGGCACGTCGGGCCGCCGCGACGAACTCCTCCCGGATGTCGTCCATGTCGTCTCGGCTGAGCTCTCGCGGGACCTGGTTGACGCCCTGCTTGTAGGGCAGGGGCGAGGGACCGACGACGGGCCAGTTGCCCTCGGGGAGCGGTTCGTCGATGCCCTCCCACATCAGCCTCGTGGACCCCTTGCGCCCGGAGTGCCCGAGCTGGACGCCGATGCGCGCCTGGCTGTGGTCGTGGACGAGGTCGGCGATGCGGGCGAACGCGCGTTCCTGCTCGTCGTTCCAGAGGCCCGTGCAG
Source organism: Dermatophilaceae bacterium (assembly GCA_025924375.1). GTDB lineage: Bacteria > Actinomycetota > Actinomycetes > Actinomycetales > Dermatophilaceae > JAICIN01. Next base: position 10,891 of record JAICIN010000039.1, read on the forward strand.
CCCGGCGTGATCCGGCCCTCGGGCGAGACGCAGACCATCTCGGTCATGACGAGGCCGGCCCCCCCGAGGGCCTTGCCACCGAGGTGGGCGAGGTGGAAGTCCGTCGGCACGCCGTCGCCGCGTGCCTGGTACATGTCCATGGCGGAGACGACGACCCGGTTGGGCAGCTCCAGGCCGCCGAGTGAGAAGGGCTGGAACATCGGCGGCGTGTCCGCCCGGCCTCCCGGAGTGCTCCGCGCGAACCACTCGTCGACACCGGCGACGAACTCTGGGTCGCGGGTGCGCAGGTTGTCGTGGGTGACACGGCGGCTGCGCGTCATGATATTGAAGGCGAACTGCTCCGGGTCCTGGTCGGTGTACTGCCCGAGGTTCTCGAACCACTCCAGCGACGCCTGCGCGGCCCGCTGCGTCGACAGGACGACCGGCCGGCGCTCGAGCTCGTAGGCGTCGAGCGCCGTGTCGACGTCGGGCTGCTCGTGCAGGCAGGCTGCGAGGGCCAGGGCGTCCTCCATGGCGAGCTTGGTGCCCGACCCGATCGAGAAGTGCGCGGTGTGCGCGGCGTCGCCGAGGAGGACGACGTTGCCGCTCCGCCAGCTCTCGTTGCGGACCGTGGTGAAGCTGATCCACCGGGAGTTGTTGGCCAGCACCTCGTGGCCCTCGAGCACCCCCGCGCACAGCTGCTCGACGAGGGCGATGGAGGCCGTGTCCGACTGCCCCGGGGCCCACGGACGGTCGTCGAGCTCGGCGAAACCCGCCCGGCGCCAGACGTCGTCGTGCATCTCGAGGATGAAGGTGCTGCCCGTCGCGTCGTAGGGGTAGCCGTGGACCTGCATCGTGCCGTGGGGCGTGTCGAGGATCGCGAAGGTGAACGCGTCGAAGACCTTGGTCGTGCCGAGCCACATGTAGCGGCAGTGGCGGCGCTCGAGGGTGGGACGGAAGTCGGGGGAGTAGCGCTGCCGGATCCGGGAGTTCAGCCCGTCGGCGGCGACGACGAGGTCATGGGTCGACGCGAGCTCCTCCACGGCCGGCGCCTCGGTGCGGAAGTGAACGCGCACGCCCAGCTCGGCGCAGCGTGCCTGGAGGATCTCCAGGAGCCGGCGACGGCTCAGCGCCGCGAAGCCGTGGCCGCCGCTGGTGACCACCCGGCCGCGGTAGTGCACGTCGATGTCGTCCCACCGGGCGAACTCCCGCTCCATGGCGGCGTAGACGGCGGGGTCGGCGTGCTCGATCCCGCCGAGGGTCTCGTCGGAGAACACCACGCCGAACCCGAAGGTGTCGTCCGCCGCGTTGCGCTCCCACACCGTGATCTCGTGCCGGCTCCCGAGCTGCTTGGCGAGCGCGGCGAGGTAGAGGCCGCCGGGCCCGCCGCCGACGACGGCGATCCTCACCGGCCGCTCCCTGCGAGGTCGCGCAGCCGGAACCGCTGCACCTTGCCCGTCGACGTGCGGGGGAGCCTGTCGATGAACTCCACCTGCCTCGGGTACTTGTACGGCGCGATCTGGGCCTTGACGTGGTCCTGCAGCTCTCGGACCTTCGCCGCACCGGCACCGGCACCGGCGCGCGCCGCGCCGTCCGCGAGGACGACGTAGGCCTTCACCAGCGAGCCGCGGGCGGCGTCGGGCACCGCGACGACCGCGCACTCGAGCACGTCCGGGTGCGTCGCCAGGGCCTCCTCGACCTCGGCGCCGGAGATGTTGTAGCCGGAGGAGACGATCATGTCGTCGCTGCGGGCCTGGTACCAGAAGTAGCCCTCGGCGTCGCGGCTGAAGGTGTCCCCGGTGATGTTCCACCCGTCCCGCACGTAGTCACGCTGCCGTTCGTCGGCGAGGTAGCGGCATCCCGTCGGTCCCTTGACCGCCAGCCGCCCGGGCTCGCCGTCGGGCACCTCATGGCCGTCGTCATCGACGACCCGGGCCTCGTAGCCGGGGACCGGGCGGCCGGTGGAGCCGGGCCGGATGTCCTCGTCGGAGGACCCGATGAAGATGTGCAGCATCTCGGTCGACCCGATCCCGTCGATCAGCCGCACGCCGGTGGCCTCGTGGAACGCCTCCCACGTGGCGGCCGGCAGGTGCTCACCGGCCGAGACCGCGCGGCGCAGGGTGCGCAGCTTGTGGACCTGCCCGGAGGCGATCATGGCGCGGTATGCGGTGGGCGCGGTGAAGCAGACCGTCACCCCGTGCTCGGCGATGAGGTCCGCGAGCTGGTCGGGTGTCGCCTTCTCCACCAGGAGGGTCGAGGCGCCGACGCGGAGGGGGAAGACCACCTCGCCGCCGAGGCCGAAGGTGAAGGCCACCGGCGGGGTGCCCGTGAAGACGTCGTCGGGCCTCGGGCAGAGCACGTGCCGGGAGAAGGTGTCGGCGATGGCCAGCACGTCACGGTGGAAGTGCATGGTCGCCTTGGGACGGCCGGTCGTGCCGGAGGTGAACGCCAGCATCGCGACGTCGTCGGCCGCCGTGCGGACGCTCTCGAACGAGCTCGGCCGGGACGCCGCGGCGAGGACGAGGTCGTCCGCGTCACCGCCGCCGAAGGAGGCGACCGCCATCCCCGGCACGCCAGCGGCGAGCAGGTCGTCGAGGAACCGGTGGTCGCAGATCGCGAGTGTGGGTCGGGCGATGTCCCCGACCGCCGAGAGCTCGCGTGGCCGCAGCAGCGGCATGGTGGGGATGACGACGCCCCCGGCCTTCAGGACGCCGAACCAGATGGCGACGAGCCACGGGTTGTTGGGCGCTCGCAGCAGCACGCGGTTGCCCGGCACGAGCCCGTGGTCCTCGACCAGGGTGTGCGCCACCTGGCTCGCGCGGCCGAGGAGTTCGCCGTAGCTCCACCGCGTGCCGTCGGGGGCGAGGACGCAGGGCCGCTCGGGGCCCAGGTCCTCGATGACCCGGTCGAGCAGCTCGTCGGCGCAGTTCAGCAGCTCGGGGTACTGCACGTCCGGGTGGTCGAGGACGAGCTCCGGCCACAGCTCTCGCGGCGGCAGGTTGTCACGGCAGAAGGTGTCGACGTGCGCCGAGGGGGACAGGTCCATGTCCGGCCTTTCGAGGTCACGACGGGTCCGCGTGGGGCCCGCCCGCGTTCCCGTCACGTTATGTTGGGCTCATGACGGCAGTCAAGGGAACGTCATGACCCGCGGGTCGGCAGCCGTGGCAGCCCCACGAGCGGTGGAGGTCGACCCGGCGGTCGTCCCGGAGAGCCGGCCACGCGCGCTGATCGTCACCGTCTACGGGCTCTACGCACGGGAGGCCGGCGGCTGGATGAGCGTCGCGACGCTCATCCGGCTGCTCGGGCGGCTCGGGGTCGAGGAGGCCGCGGTCCGGTCCGCGACGTCCCGGCTCAAGCGGCGCGGCATCCTGGAGGCCGAGCGGGTCGACGGTGTCGCCGGCTACGCGCTGTCCGCGTCGGCTCGACGCATCCTCGAGGCGGGCGACCGGCGCATCTTCAGCCGGCCCCCCGCCCGGCGCTCGGACGGCTGGGTGGTCGTCGTGTTCAGCGTCCCGGAGAGCGAGCGGCAGCACCGCCACCGCCTGCGCTCGAGCCTCGTGCGGCTGGGCTTCGGCTCGGTGAGCCCGGGGGTGTGGATCGCCCCGTGGCACCGGGAGCCGGAGGCGCGCGAGGTGCTCCGGCAGGAGGACCTCGATGCCTACGTCGACGTCTTCCGGGCCCAGCACGAGGGGTTCGGCCGGGTCGAGGAGGAGGTGTCGCAGTGGTGGGACCTCGAGCGCCTCGACGCGCTCTACCGCCAGTTCCACGAAGTGTTCACGCCGACGCTCGCCACCTGGCGTGCCCACCGGGGACGCGACGACGCCGGGCAGGCGTTCGCCGACCTCACCCTGGCGCTCACGGCGTGGCGAAGGCTGCCGTTCCTCGACCCGGGCCTGCCCCGCGACCTGCTGCCGCAGGACTGGGCGGGCGACGAGGCCACCGAGCTGTTCCAGGCCCTCCAGCGTCGCCTGAAGCGTCCGGCCCACCGGTTCGCGGACGACGCACGCGGCGCAGGGTGACCTCGCACCCGGAGGGCTCGGCAGGTCAGCCGGGAAGCAGGGCCAGGCCCTGCAGCTCGACCACTGCGTCCTCGTCCCACAAGCGGGTCACGCCCACCCCGGCCATCGCCGGGTAGTCGGCGCCCACGAGCCGGCGCCACACCTTCCCGATCTCCCGCGCGTGCGCCCGGTAGTCGTCCATGTCGACGATGTAGACGGTGAGGCTCGCGAGCCGCTCGGGGCCGCCTCCTGCCGCGGCCAGCGCCGCGAGGAGGTTGGCCAGCGCCTGCTCGAACTGGGCGACGACACCGCCGCCGACGACGCGGCCGTCGGCGTCCAGACCGGTCTGCCCGGCCAGGAAGACGGTCCGCCCGGACCCGGTGACGGCGTGGCTGAAGCCGCTCGGTGCGGGCAGGTCGGTGGGGTTGATCCGCTCGAGTGCCATGGGGTCCTCCGGGGACGGGTGGGTCACGACTGCACTGCACCGCCGTCGACGTTGACGCCCTGGCCGGTGACGCCGCCGCTGCGGACCAGCGTGAGGACGACGTCCGCGACCTCGTCGGGCGTGATGAGCCGGCCGATCGGCTGCTTGGCCTCGAGGACCGCCCTGGCCTCCTGGGGCGTGCGGCCGGTGCGCTGGGCGATCGCCTCGACGGTGGCCGCCGTCATGGGGGTGTCCACGTAGCCGGGGCAGACGGCGTTGACGGTGACCCCCGTGCCGGCGAGCTCCGCGGCCGCCGAGCGCACCAGCCCGAGCACGCCGTGCTTGCTCGCGGTGTAGGCGCTGGTGTAGGCCTCGCCGACCTTCGCCGCGACCGATGCCACGACGACGACCCGGCCGTGGCCGCGGGCCACCATGCCCGGCACGACGTGACGCAGGCAGCGGAACGGCGCCGTGAGGTTGAGGTCGAGCATGCTCTGCCACTGCTCGTCGGTCGTGCGTGCCAGTGGTGCGGACGTGCCGGCTCCCGCGGCAAGCACGAGGGTGTCCGGCGGACCCAGTCGCTGCTCGCACTGCTCCAGGAGCAGGCCCGGTGCGCCCGGCTCCGTGACGTCGGCCGGCACCACGGCCGTCGGGCCGGGACACGACGCGGCCGTCTCCCGGAGGTCGTCCCCCGAGCGGGAGGTGAGCGCGACGGCCCAGCCCTCCTGGCTGAGGCGGACGGCGACCGCGCGGCCGATGCCGCGGCCGGCGCCCGTGACGATCGCGACGCCACCCCGCCCGGTTCCAGCCACGCCGAGACCTTGCCATTCATCCGTGACGACCGTCAAGATGACGACATATGAGGACCCAGGAGCAGCTGCCGCCCTTCGGCCTGCGCGGCGAGCACGTCGCGTATGCCGCGTCGCTCAGGGAGCGGGCCCGCTCGGCCCTGTCCGGGGTCGCCTCGACGGAGGGAAGGGTGAACCGGCCGCTCCTTGCCCGTCTCGGTGAGCTGGGGCTGCTGCGCGACCTCTTCGGGGGCGGGGTGGGGGACGAGCCGCGGGGAGCGGCTGCCCTACGGCTGTGCCTGCTGCGGGAGACCCTGGCTCAGGTCAGCACGGAGGCCGAGACCGCGCTGGCCCTGCAGGGGCTCGGCAGCTACCCGATCCTCCAGTCGGGCCGGCCCGGGACCGTGCAGCGCTGGATCCCCGAGGTCGTGGCGGGGCGGGCGGTGGCCGCCTTCGCGCTCTCCGAGCCGGGAGCGGGCTCGGACGCGGCGGCGCTCGAGCTGCGTGCCGAGCCCGACGGCGAGGGGTGGCGCCTCAGCGGTGAGAAGACGTGGATCTCCAACGCCCCCGAGGCCGACGTGTACTCCGTCTTCGCCCGCACCGGTCCCGGTCAGCGTGCGGCCGGGGTCACGGCCTTCGTCGTGCCGGGGGACGCGGCTGGGCTGGCGGGCGAGCACCTCGACCTCGTCGCGCCACACGCCATCGGGCACCTCACCTTCGACGGCGTCCGGGTGGGCCCGGCGCAGCTGCTCGGCGAGGTGGGCGAGGGGTTCGGGGTCGCGATGCGCACCCTCGACCTCTTCCGCCCGAGCGTCGGCGCGTTCGCGGTCGGCATGGCGCAGGCCGCACTCGACTGCGCCCTGGCGTGGTCGCGGGAGCGCCAGGTGCACGGTGGACCGCTGCACGCCCAGCAGGCGGTGGCCCACGCCCTCGCGGAGATGGCCACGCGGACCGAGGCGTCTCGGCTGCTCGTGTATGCCGCGGCGTCCGCCTACGACGACGGCGCCCCGGCGCGGGCGGTGACGATGTCGGCGGCGATGGCCAAGCTCCACGCCACCGAGTCGGCCCAGCTCGTCGTCGACCAGGCCGTCCAGCTCCTCGGGGCGCGGGGACTCCAGCGGGGCCACCTCCTGGAGCACCTGTACCGCGAGGTCCGGGCGCCCCGGATCTACGAAGGCGCCTCGGAGGTCCAGCGGAGCATCATCGCGCGGGAGCTGCTCCGGCTCGAGGACGGCAGCCGGTGAGCCGCTACCGCGCCTCGGCGCCCCTGACGAGGGACTGGGAGCACTTCGGGTTCGCCGTCGAGTCGGGCATCGCCACGGTGACCTTCAACCGGCCCGAGAAGCTCAACCCGCTGACCTTCGAGAGCTACGCGGACCTGCGCGACCTGCTCCACGAGCTGCCGCACCACGAGGACGTGCGGGTCCTCGTGGTGCGCGGCGAGGGAAAGGCCTTCTGCGCCGGTGGCGACGTCAACGAGATCATCGGCGAGCTGATCACGATGGATGCCCGCGACCTCATCGGCTTCACCCGGATGACCGGCGAGGTGATCCGCGCCATGCGCGAGTGCCCCGTGCCCGTCATCGCGGCGGTGCAGGGCATCGCGGCGGGAGCGGGGTCGGTCATCGCGCTCGCCGCGGACTTCCGGGTCGTCGCGCACTCCGGCCGGTTCGCCTTCCTGTTCACCAAGGTCGGCCTCTCCGGCGGCGACATGGGCGCCGCCTACCTCCTGCCCCGGGTGGTCGGTGCGGGCCGGGCGACCCAGCTGCTCATGCTCGGGGACACCATCGACTCGGCGATGGCGGACCGC
>JAICIN010000040.1 GCA_025924375.1 Dermatophilaceae bacterium
CCACCAGCCGCTGCCCGCCGGCAGCCGCGTCGCGGTCGTCGGCAACTCCGACGCCCTCGGTGCGCTGACCGCCGACGCCTGCCTCAGCTGGGGCCTCGAGGTGGCCCACGGCCCGGTCTCGCTGCGCTCGGAGGCGAGCGGGGAGGAGTTCGCGGAGGCGCTCGCGCGGGCCTTCGGCGACCCGGGCGTCGACAGCGTGCTCGCCTGCTTCATCCCGCCCCTCGTGACGCTCGACGAGGACGTCGCGGCAGCGGTCCGCGACGCAGCGTTGAAGTCCGAGAAGCCTTGTGTGGCAACGTTCCTCGGGATGCGGGGCGTCTACGAACAGCTCGCCGGCGAGGATGCCGGCGGCCGGCGCGAGGTGGTCCCCTCCTACACGATGCCGGAGGACGCGGTGCGGGCCCTCGCCGCCGCGACCCGGTATGCCGAGTGGCTCGGTCGCGACAAGGGCGTCCCGGTGCTGCCGGCCGGGGTCGACCGCGCCGCGGCCGAGCGTGTGGTCGAGAGCGTCCTCGCGACCCACCCCGAGGGGCGCCAGCTGACGCTGGAGGAGGTCACCGAGCTGCTCGGCGCCTACGGCATCGAGCTGTGGGGGAGCCGCGCGGTCCGCACCGTCGGGGAGGCGGTCGCGGCCGGCGAGGAGCTCGGCTACCCGGTGGTGGTGAAGTCGGTCGCCCCGCTCGTGCGGCACCAGCCCGGCATGGGGGGCATCCGGGTGGACCTCGCCGACGAGGCGGCAGTGCGGGCCGCGTTCACCGGGCTCGACGAGCGCCTGGCGCCGTTGGCCGCCAACACCTTCGTCGTGCAGAAGATGGCCACGCCGGGCGTCTCGTGCGTCATCCGCACCGACGAGGACCCGCTCTTCGGGCCGGTCGTCAGCTTCAGCATCGCGGGGCCGCCGACCGAGCTGCTCGGAGACATCGGCCACCGGATGCCACCCCTCACCACCGTGGACGTCTCGGACCTGGTCTCCTCCGTCAAGGCCTCCCCGATGCTCACCGGCCACCGTGGTGCCGCACCCGTGGACCGCGCCGCGCTCGAGGACCTCCTCGCGCGGGCGTCGGTCCTCGCCGACAACCTCCCCGAGGTCGCGTCGATGGTGCTCAACCCGGTGAACGCGCATCCGGGCGGGGTGGAGGTGCTCGGTGCCGAGGTGGCCGTCGCCCCGCCGCCGCGGCGCACCGATGCGGGGCGGCGCTCCCTCACCTAGGGCAAGATGGAGCCCATGCCCCACGCCCCCCACCGTGCCGCTGCCGACACCGTGCCGCTGCCCGACGACCTCACGAGGGCCATCGAGCGCGCCGGCTACTACCCGGCGCTCGTCGCCGACGTGGTCCAGGCGGCCCTCGGCTCGGAGGACGTGCTGAGCCACCTGGTGCACCAGGAGACGACGTTCGACCAGGACGTCGTCCGCCGCCACATCACCGTCCTGGCCGTCACCACGAGCCGGCTGGTCATCGCGCACGCCGACGACCACACCGACGAGCAGTCGGGTGCCGAGCAGGAGGTCGCGACGGCGACCACGGAGAGCGTCCCGCTGAGCGCCGTCCGGGGCGTCATGCTCACGCACGTCGTGCCGCAGCCGCAGGACTACCGCCGCGGCAGCCTGGGGCGCGAGCTGACCCTCACCCTCGGGTGGGGCGCGGTGAACCGCGTCGACCTGCTCCCCGCCACGTGCTCGGATCCGGACTGCGAGGCCGACCACGGCTACGAGGGCACGATCGCCTCCGACGACATCTCCCTGCGCATCAGTGCCGCCGCGGACGGCGAGGACGCCCTCCGCGGTGCGCTCCACTTCGCCCGGGAGCTGTCCGCCAGCATCGGCCGGTAGGGATGCCCCATGAGGGCCTCCTGAGCCCCCGCTACGACCACCGCGGCCTCGCCGGGGTCCTGCCGGGGGTCGCTGCCAGCCTCGGTGTGGCGACGTGCGAGCACGCCGACGCGGTGCCCATGGCACCGGCCCGCCGCGCCGTCGTGGTCCTCGTCGACGGCCTCGGCTACGAGCTGCTCCGCCGGCGCGGCGGGCACGCGCCGTTCCTGCGCTCGCTGCTCCCCGCGGCATACCGCATCACTGCGGGCTTCCCGTCGACCACGGCGACGTCCATGGGCACGTTCGGCACCGGCCTCCCGCCCGGCTCCCACGGGCTGCTGGGCTACGAGGTCCTCGTCCCCGGCGAGGACCGGCTGGTCAACGAGCTGTCCTGGGAGGATGGACCCGACCCGTTCAGCTGGCAGCCCGAGCCCACGGTCTTCGAGGTGGCACAGGCGGCCGGCGTCGAGGTGACCCGGGTCGGGCCGGCGTTCTTCGCCGCGTCGGGGCTGACGAACGCCGCGCTGCGGGGCGGCAGGTTCCGCTCGGCCGGGCCGCTCGCGGACCGGGTCGACGCCACGCTGGCCGCGCTCCGCGCGTCCCGGCGGACGCTCGTCTACCTTTACTGGGGCGACCTCGACAAGGTCGGCCACGTGCACGGCTGCCAGTCCTGGGAGTGGGGTGAGGAGCTCAGCTCCATCGACGGCGAGCTCGCACGGCTCGTCGCCTCGGTGCCGGCCGACACCGCGGTCTACATCACCGCCGACCACGGGATGGTCGACGCGCCGCACGCCCTGCGGATCGACCTCGCCCACGACACCGAGCTCGCGGCAGGCATCCGGCACGTCGGGGGAGAGCCGCGCGCCCTGCAGCTCTACTGCGAGGAGGGCGCCGTCGATGACGTGCTCGCGGTGTGGCGGGAGCGGATCGGCGAGCGCGCCTGGATCCGCACCCGTGACGAGGCCGTGGCGGCCGGCTGGTTCGGGCCGGTGAGCGCCGCGAACCTGCCCCGTATCGGCGACGTCATCGTCGCCATGCGGCAGAACTTCGCCATCGTCGACTCCCGGCGGGCCCGGCCGCAGCTGCTCGCCCTGCTCGGCCTCCACGGCTCCCTCACCGCCGACGAGGCGGCCGTCCCCCTGCTCCAGGTGCCGGCCCGGGCCGGCGGGTAGCCCTCGTCCCCGGGCGGGCGCGCACGGCTAGGCTGACCCGTCGTGGCTGAGCTCGTCTTCTTCTCCGGGACCATGGACTGCGGCAAGTCGACCCTGGCCCTGCAGATGGACCACAACCACCGTGCGCGCGGCCGACGCGGGCTCATCTTCACCAAGCTCGACCGGGCCGGCGAGTCGGTGCTGTCCTCACGGCTCGGCCTGGCGACGCCGGCCCACGAGGTGGACGACGAGCTCGACTTCTGGGAGGCCGTCGTGGAGCACGCCACGACGGGGCACCGCGTGGACTACCTGGTGTGTGACGAGGCGCAGTTCTACACGACCGGACAGGTGGAGCAGCTCGCCCGGGTCGTCGACGAGATGGGCATCGACGTCTTCGCCTTCGGGATCACCGCGGACTTCAGGACCCAGCTCTTCCCGGGGTCCCGCCGCATGATCGAGCTCGCCGACCGGGTGCAGGTGCCCCAGGTCGAGGCGCTGTGCTGGTGCGGCCGCCGTGCCACCCACAACGCCCGGATCGTCGACGGCGCCATGGTCGTCGAGGGGGAGCAGGTCGTCGTCGGGGACACCGCGCCCGTCGAGGGCGAGGTCGCACCGGCGCAGATCGAGCTGGTGGAGTACGAGGTCCTCTGCCGTCGCCACTTCATGCGGCGGATGAGCTCCGCCGCCGCCCGGGCGGCCGCGACCTCGCCCGACGTGCTGCCCTTCGACCTCGACCTCTGCCCCGTCACCCCCGCCTAGGGTCGCCCCACCGCCGGATCCGCTCGAGGGCACAGCCCCAACCGTCCCGGCGACAGCGACTGGATGTCTGGTGGCCCAGCGTCCCCGCCCCTGCGCGGCCTGGCATCGCCGGCGACCAGAGTCGAAGGAGCGCTGCTCGGGGACGGACAGAACAACTGGAAGACAACCCAGCAAAGCGCCAGTCAGTCGATGGGTCACGGCCTTGAGCGCTCAGGTGTATCAGTGTCGGTGGCGGCCCGTAGAGTGTGGACACACGTTCGAAGCGGTGGTGGTGGCGATGTCGGCGGGGGTCACGCAGCTCGCGTCGGCGGGCGCGCCGGACGGGGGTGCGGCGTTGACGTCAGATGAGGTGGCGGCGTTCCTGGAGCGGCTGCCCGCCCTCGACATCGCGGTTCCTGATGCGGAGCGGATCGAGGTGATCGGGCTGCTGGAGTCCATCAAGGCCGCGGCCGCCGGCGCCCAGGCCAGGGTGGCGGTGGCGTTCGCGGACTCCCAGCAGGCGGCCCGCGCGGCCGAGGGGGTCCCCGCTCGGCGGCGCGACCGTGGGGTGGCGGCGCAGGTGGGGCTGGCGCGGCGGGAGTCCCCGAGTCGTGGCGGTCGCCACCTGGGGCTGGCCCGGGCGTTGACCGGCGAGCTCCCGCACACCATGGCGCACCTGGCGGCCGGGCGGGTGAGTGAGTGGCGCGCCACCCTCGTGGCGCGAGAGACCGCCAGCCTCTCGGTGGGGCACCGGGGCGCGGTCGATGCGGCGCTGGCGGGGGCCCTGCCCCCCCTCGGCGACCTGCAGGTGGCGGCGCGAGCCCGGGCGCTCGCGGCGTCCCTGGATGCCGCGGCGCTGACCACGCGCGCCGCGAAGGCGCGCGGGGAGCGGCGCGTCAGTCTGCGCCCGGCGCCCGACACCATGGCCTACCTGACGGCGCTGCTTCCGGTGGAGCAGGGCGTCGCGGCCTATGCCGCGCTGCACGCGGCCGCCGGCCCCGGCGCCCGCAAGCCCGGCGAGGAGCGCACCCGCGGGCAGCTGATGGCCGACACGCTCGTGGAGCGGATCACCGGCCAGGCCCACGCCGAGTCGGTTCCGGTCGAGGTGCACCTGGTCATGCCGGCGGCCAGCCTGCTCGCCGGTGGCGCCGAACCGGCGGTGCTCACCCGCGCCGGCGCCGGCATGGGCCCGCAGGTGGTGCCTGCCGCCTGGGCGCGCGACCTGCTCGCCCGGGCGAGCTCGCGCCAGGCCAAGGCGTGGCTGCGCCGGCTCTTCACCACCCCCGACGGCGCCGACCTGGCCGCCGTGGACAGCACCCACAGACGGTTCGAGGGCATCCTCGCCCGGCACCTTCACCTGCGCGACCAGACCTGTCGCACCCCGTGGTGCGACGCGCCGATCCGTCACGCCGACCACAGCTGGCCCGTCGCCGCGGGCGGCCCGACCACCCTGGTCAACGGCAGGGGCACCTGCCAGGGCTGCAACTTGGTCAAGGAAGAACCCGGCTGGCGCGCCGAGGTGATCCACCCCGGCCCCGCCGATCCCGCCGCCACCGCAGCGCCGACCTCGTTCGGGTTGCTCCCGCGACAGACCTCGCGCGAGGTCACCACGCCACCCCGGACCCCTCCACCAACCGGGCCGCCGACCCGCCCGCCGACGCTCCCCGCCGGCGCGCCGCCGCACACCGTGCGGATCACCACCCCGACCGGCCACAAATACGACTCCACCGCGCCACCGGTCCTCCCCAGCCGCGTGCGCAGCACAGGCCATCAACCGGGCCCGCGCGGACCCGACATCCGACCCGACTTCAGCCGCCTCGAACACCAGATCCTCATCCTGCTCGAGGCAGCCTGACGACACGTGCCCCGCTCATCGAGGCCGCCTGGCGGAACGCCGGCCGCCCCGTTTGGGTGTGCGGGGAGGGTCGTCAGTCGCGGGACGGGCGGGCGCCGAACATCACGTCGTCCCAGCTGGGGACGCTCGGCCGGCCACCCTTCCGGGCGGGCCGTGGCTTCGCCGGCCGGTCATCCGCCGCCGGCGCGTCATCCGCCGCCGGCCCGTCATCGGCCGCCGGCGCGTCATCGGCCGCCGGCGCGTCGGACGAGGGGTCCTGCGCGCCCGCTCGCCCCTCCGAGGCGTCCGACTCGTCGGTCTCGGCACGTGCCGGCACGTCCGGTGCTGACGTGGAAGGGGACGCGACCTCGTGCGACGGAGCAGGCGACTCGTCCGTGGCCACGGACGCCTCGGACGCCTCCATGGACGGCTGCTCGAGGGCGGGCAGCACGTCTTCGCCACCGGCCGGTCCGTCGTCGGCCCGCGAGGACGGACCGTCGGCCCGCGAGGACCGCTCGTCGGCCCGCGACGACGGCTCGTCGGCCCGCGACGACGGCTCGTCGGCCCGCGACGACGGCTCGTCGGCCGGGTGGGTGCCGCGCGCGGCAGGGGGCGGCGGCATGGTCTCCGGGTCGTAGGCGATGTGCTCGAGTGGCAGCGCGTCCTCGCGAGGCGTGCCCGCGCCGGGACCGGAAGCAGGACGCGAACCGCCGCCTGTGGGTGAACCGGGGTCGGAGGCCGCGGGCGCCGGCCGACGCCGGCCGCCCCCGCCGCGACGGCCCCGGGCGGAGGCACGTTCGCGCATGGCGGTCATGAGGTCGAGGGGCTCCTCGTGGCCGCCCGTCGGTGAGGCGGTGGGCCGACGCGCAGCCGCGGCCACGCCACCCTCGGCCTCGACGTCGTAGACGGTGGTCGAGCGGACCGGTGCCGAGACGAGGTGGGGCGCGGGGACGGGGCTCGTCTCGCCGGTGCTGTCGTCCTCGCTGAGCCAGCGGGCCTCGTCGTCGGCGGCCGTGACGGTCCGTGCGGGCACGTCGAAGAGCCAACGGGCCTGGCGCTGCCGTCCACCGGCGGGGAACGTCACCACCACGGTCCAGTGCCCGTCCTCGTCGCGAGCCGAGTCCCACACCGCCGCTGCGGGGTCGACGCCCCGGCCGGCGAGCCGGTGCCCCACCCGCGAGGCGAGGGTCGGCGCCCCCGAGGCGCCGCCCCGCGAGCGCAGCCGCACCGTCCGCGCCAGGCCTGCGACGTGCTCGCGCTCGGCGAGGATGGGGCCCTCGTAGCGGCGGACCTTCTCGACCGACCACCCCGAGCGGTCCGCGACCTCCTCGGCGCTGACCCCCGCCCGGATGAGGGCCTGGATGTCGCGGGGGCGCAGGCCGCCGTCGATCTCGATCTGCAGCTGGCCCAGGCGAGCGCGGTCGCGCCGGGCGGCAGCGCGCAGCGGCTCGTCGAGCGGCACGCGGTAGCGGCCGCCCTCCGCGTCGGAGAGCAGCAGGTGCGTGCCGTCCTCGTGCACGCCGACCAACCGCAGATCCTGCATCGCACTTCTCCCGTGTCGCCTGGCTCGGGGGCGACTCTGCCACCTCGTGGCGCGCTGCGGGAAATGGGCACGCCGTCCGGCGTACCTTTGTCCCGCGATGCTGACCCTCGACACCCACCTGCAGCTGGCACTCGACCTCGTGGGCGTCTTCGCCTTCGCCCTGTCCGGGGGGCTGGTCGCCGTCAAGAAGGGGCTCGACCTGTTCGGCGTGCTCGTCCTCGCTGCGGCCGCTGCGCTCGGCGGAGGCGTCATGCGGGACGTGCTCATCGGCGACACCCCGCCGGTCGGCATCTCCGACTGGCGCCTGCTCGGCATGGCCGTCCTCGCGGGGCTCATCACCTTCCTCTTCCACCCCGGCGTCGAGCACATCTCGCGCGTCGTGCGGGTCCTGGACGCCGCCGGCCTGGCCGTGTTCGCCATCGGTGGGTCGCTCAAGGCGCTCGGCGCCGGCGTCGACCCGGTCGCCGCCGTCCTGGTGGGGGGCATCACGGCGGTCGGCGGCGGCATGGTGCGCGACGTCCTCGCCGGCCAGGTACCCGAGGTGCTGCGGCGGGAGCTCTACGCCCTCCCCGCCCTCCTCGGCTCGACCCTCATCGTGGCCGCCCACCACTGGGACGTCATGAGCTTCGGGGTCATCTGGGTCTGCGTGGCCCTCGTGTTCGGCATCCGCATGGGCGCTGTCATCCTCGACGTGCACGCGCCCCGACCCCTACGCACCGGAGACCTGCCGTGACGCCGACGTCCTCCGCGCCAGAACGCGCCCTCGACCCCTACGACGGGGTCCTCCTGCTGTCCTTCGGCGGCCCCGAAGGTCCCGAGGAGGTGCTGCCGTTCCTCCGCCGGGTCACCGCCGGCCGGGGGATCCCGGACGAGCGGCTCGCCGAGGTGGGAGAGCACTACCACCTGTTCGGTGGCCGCAGCCCCATCAACGACCAGAACCGGGCGCTCCTGCGAGCCCTGCGCGCCGAGCTCGACCGGCGCGGGCTGCCCACTCCGCTGCTGTGGGGCAACCGCAACGCCGCTCCCTTCACCCTCGACGCGCTGCGGGAGGCGCAGGCCGGGGGCCGGCGCCGGCTCGTCACCGTCGTCACGAGCGCCTACGCGTCCTACAGCTCGTGCCGCCAGTACCGCGAAGACCTCGCCGCCGCCGACGCGCAGGTGGGAGAGGACGGCATCGAGGTCGCCGTCGACAAGATCCGGCCCTACTTCAACCACCCGGGGTTCGCGCGGACCAACGCCCGCCTCGTCACCGAGGCCGTGCGCGAGGTGACGCGCGCCGGCGCCGAGCCGGCCGGCATACGGCTGCTCCTCGTCACCCACTCGATCCCCACGGCCATGGACGAGACCTCGGGACCCGGCGACGAGCCGGGCCGGGCCTACTCGCGCCAGCACGCCCGCCTCACCGCGGCCGTCACGGCGGAGGTGAACGCCACGCTCGGCCTCGACCTCCGGGGCGAGCTGGTCTTCTGCTCGCGGTCCGGCCCCCCCAGCCAGCCGTGGCTCGAGCCCGACGTCAACGACCGGATGGCGGAGCTCGCCGCCGAGGGCGTCACGACCGTCGTCCTCGCCCCGATCGGGTTCGTCTCCGACCACATGGAGGTCATCTACGACCTCGACACCGAGGCGGCTGCCACGGCGAAGCGCCTCGGACTGCGGCTCGTGCGCGTCCCCACGGTCGGCACCGACCCCGAGTTCGTCTCCGGCCTCGTCGACCTCCTCCTCGAGCGCGCCGCGGAGGCGCGCGGCGAGGCGCCCGCGCACCCCTCGTGGCCGGAACCGGTCGCCATGCCGTCGGTGTGCGCGCCCGGCTGCTGCCCCAACCTGCGCGGCCACCGGCCGGCGCTCTGCGGGCGGGACTGACCGTGCGCCCCGGCGGTCAACTGCCCGCACCAGAGCGTGCCGGCTCGGGCCCGGCCGGCCTCGACCTCCCCGGGCTCGAGGCGCTCGCCGCCGAGGTGGCCAGCGAGGCCGCCCGGCTCGTCGTCGAGGAGCGCCCGGCCCGCCTCGACGTGGCGCGGACCAAGTCGAGCGCCACGGACGTCGTCACGGTGATGGACCAGCGCTCCCAGGACCTCCTGCGGGCCCGGCTGCGCGCAGCGCGCCCCGACGACGGCTTCCTCGGGGAGGAGGAGGGGGGCCGCGCCGGTGCCTCGCCGGTGACCTGGGTCGTGGACCCCATCGACGGGACCGTCAACTACCTCTACGGCATCCCCTCGTATGCCGTGTCCGTCGCCGCCGTGGTCGGCGACCCCTCCGTGCCCGGCGCCTGGGAGACCGTGGCCGGTGCGGTGGCCGGCGCCGCGACGGGTGAGCTGTTCCGCGCCCACCGCGGCGGCGGCGCATGGGTGGAGCGCGCCGGCGCCCCGCCCGCGCGGCTGCAGGTCGGTGCCGGGTCGGAGCTCGCCCAGGCGCTCGTGGGCACCGGCTTCGGTTACGAGGCGCACGTGCGGGAGTGGCAGGCGGCTGTCCTGCTCCGGGTGCTGCCGTCCATCCGTGACATCCGGCGGATCGGCAGCGCGGCGCTGGACCTCTGCGCCGTGGCGGAAGGCGCCCTCGACGCGTACTTCGAGCGGGGGCTGCACGCCTGGGACCTCGCGGCGGCCTGGCTCGTGCTGGCGGAGGCCGGGGGAGTCGTCACCGGTCTCGCCGGTGGGCCGCCGGACTGGTCGATGGTGGTCGCCGGCCCGCCGGACCTCCAGGAGCGGCTGCGCTCGCTCGTCGCCGAGGCGGCGGCCCAGGCGCCCCGGACCCGTCAGGCTGCGGAGTAGGCGGCCAGCTCCGGGATGGCCAGGCCGTGCTCGCGCGCGAGCCGCGCAAGGTTCTCGAGCTCTGCCTCCTGGACCTCGACGAGGTAGTCGTCGTCCTGCGCTCGGGCCTTGTCGAGGGACGCGACCGCCTTGGCGGCGCGTTTGCGGATCTGCTCGTGGAACTCGGTCATCGTGCACCTCTTCTCACTCGGTCCCGGGCTGTCGTGGCGGTAGGACTCTAACCGCTCAGACGCGTGGCCCGGTTCCACGGTTGTCCAGGGAACCGCCAAGGGAGGGTCAGGAACGGGTGAGGGAGGACCACGTGTCGGGCCCTGTGGTGACGGGCCCAGCCGGATAGGGCACAATCCCGCCGGCACAGGGGCACAAATCGCAGGCTGCCGGCGTTATCACCGCACACGCCGGCCGCCACGCGCGGCCAGGGCCCATCCGTCTGAGTGTGAGGAGAGCGACAGCGACCATGGCGACTGACTACGACGCACCGCGCAAGACCGACGACGAGCTATCCGAGGACTCGATCGAGGAGCTGAAGTCGCGGCGTGCCGACAAGAGCGCCTCGAGTGTCGACGTCGACGAGGCGGAGCAGGCCGAGGGCTTCGAGCTGCCGGGGGCCGACCTCTCCGGCGAGGAGCTGTCGGTCCGCGTCCTGCCCCGTCAGGCGGACGAGTTCACCTGCTCCAAGTGCTTCCTCGTGCACCACCGCAGCCAGCTCGCCAAGGAGGTCAACGGCCAGATGGTCTGCCGGGAGTGTGCGGCCTGAGGCATCCCCTCCGGGGGTGGGCCAGCGCCGACCAGTACGGGTACCGGGCCGGGTAGGCTCGCCCCCCGTGACCGACCCCCAACACCTCCGGGTACGGGTGCAGCGGCTCGACCCCGGCCTGCCGCTGCCCGGATACGCCCACCCCGGTGACGCCGGCGCCGACCTGCACGCCGCGGCCGACGTGACCCTCGAGCCGGGGGAGCGGGCGCTCGTCCCGACCGGCATCGCCCTGGCCCTCCCCGACGGCTACGTCGGGCTCGTGCACCCCCGCTCCGGCCTCGCCGCCCGGCACGGCATCGGCATGGTG
This sequence comes from Dermatophilaceae bacterium, assembly GCA_025924375.1. Classification (GTDB taxonomy): domain Bacteria; phylum Actinomycetota; class Actinomycetes; order Actinomycetales; family Dermatophilaceae; genus JAICIN01. The sequence goes on from JAICIN010000040.1 coordinate 10,909, forward strand.
AACGCCCCGGGCACGGTCGACGCGGGCTACCGCGGGGAGGTCCTCGTGAACCTCGTCAACCACGACCCGCGCGAGCCGTTCACCGTGCGCCGCGGCGACCGGATCGCCCAGCTGGTGGTGCAGCAGGTGGCCCGCGTGGTGTTCGAGGACGCCGATTCGCTCCCCGGCAGCGACCGGGGAGACACTGGTCACGGGGCCAGCGGCGGGTTCGGCGCACCGGAGCAGCAGACGACCGAGGGAATGACGCAGCAGTGAGCATCTTTCGACGCCGGGGCAGCCGGCACGAGGACGAGGCGGCCCCGCCCGACACGGCGGTGGACGCGAACGCCTTGCACGACGCCGACGCCTTCGCCGAGCACGAGACCGACGCCGAGCACGACGCCGACGCCGGGCCGGACGCCGAGCACGACGCCGACGAGGGCCCGGTCCAGGAGGCGGCTGCCGGCGGGGCGGCTGCGCAGCCGGTGACGGCCGACCAAGGCCCCTACGACATCAGCGAGGCGGACCCCCAGCAGGAGCGGCTCGACCTCGGCGCGCTCCAGGTCGTGGGCGTCGCTGGCATGGAGCTCCGCCTGGAGGTCGAGGAGGCCACGCAGAGCATCGTCGGTGCAACTGCGGTCCTCGGCGACTCCGCCGTGCAGCTCCAGGCCTTCGCGGCGCCGCGCAGCAGCGGCCTCTGGGACGAGATCCGCCAGGAGATCGCGGACTCCATCGTCGGCCAGGGCGGCACGGCCGAGGAGGCCCGGGGCCCGCTCGGCGTCGAGCTGCGCACGCGGATGCCGTCCGCCGGCCCCGACGGCCGCACCGTCTTCGCGCCGGCCCGGTTCACCGGGGTCGACGGCCCGCGCTGGTTCCTGCGTGGGGTGTTCTCGGGGCGCGCCGCCATCGACGACCAGGCGGCCCAGCCGCTCCTGCAGGTCCTGCGCAGCACCGTCGTCGTGCGCGGCGACGCCGCCATGGCGCCTCGCGAGCTGCTGCCGCTCCGCCTCCCGGAGGCCGCCGCCGGGAGCGAGGAGGAGCCGGCCGACGCTCCGGCCGGCCGTTCGGCGGACGACCTGCGGCCGTTCGAGCGCGGACCAGAGATCACCGAGATCAGGTAGTGCCGTGGCAGACCATGTCGTCGAGCGAGGTGCCGGCGGGGACCACAAGTCCGTCCTCGCCCGACTCGGGGAGCGCCTCACCAAGTCCGAGGACCAGTTCGAGGCCGACGAGCTCCTCCAGGACACCGCGCGTCGCGGGGGCACCCGCATCAGCGAGCTGCGCGACCGGCAGGTCGCCACGGTCAGCGGCACGGTCCGCGCCGTCACGCTGCGGCCACGCGTCACCGTGCCGGCCCTCGTCGTCGACCTCTACGACGGCAGCCGCACCGTGAGCCTGCTGTGGCTCGGGCGCCGGAGGATCCAGGGCATCGAGCCGGGCGTGCACCTCACCGCCACCGGCAGGGTGAGCTGCGTGCGGGGGGCCCCGACCATCTACAACCCCGCCTACCAGATCGTGCCGACGCGTGGCCACTGACCGGGGCGCCGGCGCCGTCGACGCGCACGCCCCCGTCGAGGCCCTCATCCGCCACCGGCTCTCGGTCGCCCTCGGCGGGTGGCGCGGGTCGGTGGAGACGGCCGTGCCGACCGTGGCCTTCGTGCTGATCTGGGTGTGGCAGCACCGGGTCGGCCCCGCGGTCGCCGCCGCCGCCGTCCTGACCGTGGTGCTCGCCGCCGTCCGGGTGGCGCAGCGGCAGAGCCTGCAGTTCGTGTTCTCGGCGCTCGTCGCGACGGCCCTCGCCGCGTTCTTCGCGCTGCGCACGGGCCGCGCTCAGGACGCGTTCCTGCCCGGCATCCTCGGCAGCGTCGCCTTCGGCCTCGGCTCGTTGCTCTCGGTGGTGGTGCGCTGGCCGGTCGTCGGGTTCCTCGTCGGCGCGGGCGACCCGCGCGCGTCCGAGGACCCCTTCGGGTGGCGGCGCGACGCCGGGCTGGTCCGGGTGTGCCAGCGGCTCACCATGGTGCTCGTCGGCCTGTATGCCGTGCGCGTCGCCGTCATGCTGCCGCTCTACCTCGCGGGCCGGGTCGGCTGGCTCGGGGTGGCCAAGATCGGGCTCGGCTGGCCGGCCTACGTCCTCGCCGTGGCGGTGATGGGCTGGCTGCTCGTGCGCGGCCACACGCCGCACGCGGAGCCGGACGACGGCGAGCTCACTCCTCCTGGCGCGGCGCCCGCTCACCCGGACTGAGCATCGCCTCGAGGGCGTCCTCGTCCTCGGGGGTCGTGATGAAGAGCAGCTCGTCGGCCGGTTCGATGGAGTCGTCGCGGCTCGGCGCGATCGGGTGCTCCTCGCGGATGATCCCGACCAGGACCGTGTCGCCGGGCAGCTCGAGGTCACCGACCCGGCGCCCGGCGTAGGGACTCTCGGCCGGCAGGGTGAGCTCGACCATGGTGGCCCGGCCCTGCTGGAACTGGAAGATGCGCACGAGGTCGCCGACGCTGACGGCCTCCTCCACCAGGGCGGTCATGAGGCGTGGCGTCGAGACGGCCACGTCGACGCCCCAGGCCTCGTCGAACATCCACTCGTTCTTCGGGTTGTTCACGCGCGCAACGGTTCGCGGCACGGCGAACTCGGTCTTGGCCAGCAGCGAGACCACGAGGTTGACCTTGTCGTCACCGGTCGCGGCGACCACGGTGTCGCAGTCGGCCAGGCCCGCCTCGTGGAGGGCGGTGATCTCGCAGGCGTCGGCGAGCAGCCAGTTCGCCTCCGGCACGCGGCTCGCCTGGACGTCCTTGCGCTCCTTGTCCATGAGCAGGACCTGGTGGCCGTTGTGCAGCAGCTCCCGGGCGATGGAGCGGCCGACGCTCCCCGCGCCGGCGATGACGACTCGCATGCGTGTCCTTCCCTGCGCCTCAGGCCTCGACGACCCGCGGTGGCGCGTCGAGGACACGCTCGAGGGAGGCCAGCGAGTCGGTCTGGATCGCCACGTGGAGCAGGTCGCCCTCCTGGTAGACCGTGTCGGCGTCGGGCAGGACCCCCGAGCCGAGGCGGCTGAGGAAGGCGACGCGCCCTCCGGTGGCGTCCTCCAGCTCGCTGATCCGCCGGCCCACCCAGGCGGCGTCGACCGGCACCTCCGCGATGACCACCTTGTTGGAGGGGTCGGTGAACTCGGGTACGTGGCCCTGGGGGAGCAGCCGGCGCAGCATCTGGGTCGCGGTCCACGTCACGGTGGCGACCGTCGGGATCCCGAGGCGCTGGTAGATCTCCGCGCGGCCCGGGTCGTAGATCCGGGCGACGACGTGCTCGACACCGAAGGTCTCGCGCGCCACGCGCGCGGCCAGGATGTTGGAGTTGTCACCGCTCGAGACGGCCGCGAACGCGTAGGCCTGCTCGACCCCGGCCTCGATGAGGGTGTCGCGGTCGAAGCCGACTCCGGTGACCCGGCGTCCCTCGAAGTCGGCACCCAGCCGCCGGAACGCCGACTCCTCCTGGTCGATGACCGCGACGTCGTGGCCCTGCTGCTCGAGGCGCAGCGCCAGCAGGGAGCCGACGCGCCCGCAGCCCATGATCACGAAGTGCACAGCAGGGACGCTACACGCCGCGCTACCGGTCGCGCAGGGGACACCCACGCGCCCTAGAGTGGCCCCGTGCCACCGTCAGGACGCATCCTCAAGCGGCTGCTCGTCGGCCGGGCGATGCGCAGTGACCGGCTCGGCGAGACGTTGCTGCCCAAGAAGCTCGCGCTGCCGATCTTCGCCAGCGATGCCCTCTCGTCGGTGGCCTACGCGCCAGATGAGATCCTCCTGACCCTCGGCCTCGCCGGCGGTTCGCTGGCCATGCTCCACTCGTGGAAGATCGGGCTCTGCGTCGTCTTCGTCATGCTCGTCGTCGTCGCGTCCTACCGGCAGAACGTGCACGCCTACCCCTCCGGCGGCGGCGACTACGAGGTCGCCACGACCAACCTCGGGCCCAGGGCGGGCCTCACCGTCGCCAGCGCGCTCCTCGTCGACTACGTCCTCACCGTCGCGGTCTCCATCTCCTCGGGCGTCCAGAACGCCGCGGCCGCGATCCCCTTCATCCGCGGCCACGAGGCGGTCCTCGCCGTGGCCATCGTCGCGGTCCTCACGGCCATGAACCTGCGGGGCGTCCGCGAGTCGGGCAAGACCTTCGCCGTCCCGGTCTACCTGTTCATGACCAGCGTGATCGGCATGGCGCTCGTGGGCCTGTTCCGCGAGCTGACCGGCAACCTCCCCGACGCCGAGAGCGCGTCGCTGCAGCTGCGACCGGAGACGGGGTTCGAGTCCCTCGGGGGGCTCGCCCTCGTCTTCCTGCTGCTGCGTGCCTTCTCCTCCGGCTGTGCCGCCCTCACCGGCGTGGAGGCGATCTCCAACGGCGTCCCCGCCTTCAAGAAGCCCAAGAGCCGCAACGCCGCGACGACGCTGCTCATGATGGGGCTCATCGCGGTCACCATGCTGATGTCGATGATCGTGCTGGCCACGTGGACCGGCATCAAGTACGCCGAGGACCCGCAGACGCAGCTGCTCCGTGACGGGCGGCCGGTGGGCGCGAGCTACGTGCAGGACACGATCATGGGGCAGGTCGCCAAGGCCGTCTTCCAGGGCTTCCACCCCGGCGTGGTCTTCGTCTCCATCGTGGCCGGCCTGATCCTCATCCTCGCGGCCAACACCGCGTTCAACGGCTTCCCGGTCCTGGGGTCGATCCTCGCCAAGGACGGCTACCTGCCGCGCCAGCTGCACACCCGTGGCGACCGGCTGGCGTTCTCCAACGGCATCCTCATCCTCGCCGGTGCGGCGGCCTTCCTGATCGTCCTCTACAACGCGGAGGTCACCAAGCTCATCCAGCTCTACATCGTCGGCGTCTTCGTCTCCTTCACGCTGAGCCAGACGGGCATGATCCGGCACTGGAACCGCCACCTGCGCGTGGAGCGCGACCCCGCGGCCCGCCGGCGCATGCAGCGCAGCCGGGTGATCAACGCCATCGGCGCGACGATGTCCGGCACGGTCCTCGTCGTCGTGCTGCTCACGAAGTTCGTCCACGGCGCCGGCTATGCCATCGCCGCCATGGTCGTGCTGTTCTTCCTCATGCTCGGCATCCACCGGCACTACCAGCGCGTCCGCGACGAGCTGCGCGTCTCCGAGGACGACGTCAGCGCCCAGCTCCTCCCCTCCCGGGTCCACGCGATCGTCCTGGTCTCCAAGATCCACAAGCCCACCCTCCGGGCGCTCGCCTACGCCAGGGCGACGCGCCCGTCGATCCTCGAGGCGATCACCGTCAACGTCGAGCCCGACGAGACCCGCGCCCTCCAGGAGGAGTGGGACCGGCGGGGGATCCCGGTGGCGCTCAAGGCACTCGACTCGCCCTACCGCGAGATCACGCGCCCCGTGGTCGACTACGTCAAGTCGATCCGCAGTGGCCACCCCCGGGACGTCGTCGTCGTCTACATCCCGGAGTACGTCCTCGGCCGGTGGTACGAGCAGCTGCTCCACAACCAGAGCGCCCTGCGGCTGAAGGGCCGGCTGCTGTTCACGCCCGGCGTGATGGTGGCGAGCGTCCCGTGGCAGCTCGAGTCCTCGGAGGGTCAGGAGGAGCGCCTCGACGGGCCGTCCGTCGGCAGCGTCCGGCTCGGGAAGTGAGCGGCCCCCCGCCGGCCGGTCCGGCACAGGCCGCCCCCCCACCCGTGGGCCTCGCGGAGGGCGACGAGGTCGAGCTCCTCGTCGGGCCGGTCGCCCACGGCGGCCACTTCGTCGCGCGCCACGAGGGCCAGGTCGTCTTCGTCCGCCACGCCCTCCCCGGCGAGCGCGTCCTCGGCCGGGTCACCCAGGCGCGCCCGGGCAAGCGGTTCGTCCGCGCCGACGCCGTGGCCGTCCTCGACGCCAGCCCGCACCGCGTCACCCCGCCCTGTCCCTACGCCGGCCCGGGCCGGTGCGGCGGCTGCGACTTCCAGCACGTCGCGCTCGCGGAGCAGCGGCGCCTCAAGGCCGCCGTGGTGCGCGAGCAGTTCGCCCGCCTCGCGGGCCTCGAGGTCGACGTGGAGGTCGAGCCGGTCCCCGGCGACGAGGGCGGCCTGCACTGGCGCACCCGCGTGGAGTTCGCGGTCGCCCCCGACGGCACGGCCGGCCTGCACCGCCACCGTTCACTCGACATTGTGTCCCTCGACGACTGCCTTATGTTCTCGAGCGGGTTCCCGGGCTGCGCCGTCATGCTGGCCAGGTGTCGGGGTTAGCGCGCGGGGTAGGTGGTCGCGCCCTCGACGACCGACTCCGCCGTGGTGGTCCCGGTCCCCAGCGGCGAGGCGGGCGCGCCCGTCGTCCGCGAGGGGGTCCGTGCCGGTGGGTGGGAGGCCGAGCTGGCGGTCGGCGCGCGCGGCTTCTGGCAGG
>JAICIN010000041.1 GCA_025924375.1 Dermatophilaceae bacterium
CAAGAAGAAGAAGGTCGGCGAGCTCAAGCGGCTCCTCAAGGGCGCCGACGAGCACTACCTCGCCACGGACGAGGACCGCGAGGGCGAGGCGATCGCCTGGCACCTCCTGGAGGTGCTCAAGCCCACGGTCCCGGTCAAGCGCATGGTCTTCCACGAGATCACCCCCGAGGCGATCCGCCGGGCCGCCAACGACACCCGCGACCTCGACACCCGCCTCGTCGACGCCCAGGAGACCCGGCGCATCCTCGACCGGCTCTACGGCTACGAGGTCAGCCCGGTCCTGTGGCGCAAGGTCAAGGCGGGCCTCTCCGCGGGCCGCGTGCAGTCGGTCGCGACCCGCATGGTGGTGGAGCGGGAGCGGGAGCGGATGGCGTTCCGGCGGGCCTCCTACTGGGACGTCGTCGGCGACTTCACCCCGGACGCCGAGGCCAACGCCTTCCAGGCGCGGCTCACCGGGGTCGACGGTGCCCGCGTCGCGACGGGCCGGGACTTCGCCGACGACGGCACGCTGCGCACCAAGGGCGCGGTGCACCTCGACGAGCAGGTGGCCAACGCCATCGCCTCCCAGGTGCTCGAGGCGCAGGTCCGCGTCACCAGCGTCCAGGAGAAGCCCTACACCCGGCGCCCGTCGGCTCCCTTCACGACGAGCACGCTGCAACAGGAGGCCTCCCGCAAGCTGCGCCTCAGCTCGAAGAACGCCATGCGGGTCGCGCAGCGGCTCTACGAGAACGGCTACATCACCTACATGCGTACCGACAGCACCACGCTGTCGCAGGCCGCGCTCACCGCGGCGCGCCAGCAGGCGCGCGACCTCTACGGCGGCGAGTACGTGCCCGAGTCGCCCCGCCGCTACGAGAAGAAGGTCAAGAACGCCCAGGAGGCGCACGAGGCCATCCGTCCGGCGGGTGACCGCTTCCGCACCCCGGCGCAGGTGGCCGGGGAGCTTCGCGGCGACGAGTTCGCCCTCTACGAGCTGATCTGGAAGCGCACCGTCGCCTCGCAGATGGCCGACGCCCGGGGCTCCACCGCCACGGTGCGCCTCGGCGCCACGCTCGCGGACGGCCGCGAGGTGGAGTTCTCGGCATCCGGCACCGTCATCACCTTCCGCGGCTTCCTCGCCGCCTACGAGGAGGGGCGCGACGTCGAGGAGGCCGCGCGTGCCGGCGCCGAGGACGAGGAGCGGCGGCTGCCGAAGCTCGGCGAGGGCGTCGCCACCCGGGTGCTCCGCGCCGACGCCGACGGCCACGAGACGACGCCTCCGCCGCGCTACACCGAGGCGACGCTCGTGAAGGCCATGGAGGAGAAGGGCATCGGACGCCCGTCGACCTACGCCTCGACCGTCGGCACGATCATCGACCGTGGCTACGTCCGGCACCGCGGGTCGGCGCTCGTGCCGACCTGGCTGGCCTTCGCGGTCACCAGGCTGCTCGAGGAGCACTTCGAGGAGCTCGTCGACTACGACTTCACCGCCTCGATGGAGGAGGACCTCGACCGGATCGCCGGGGGCGACGAGCACCGGGCGGAGTGGCTGAAGCGCTTCTACTTCGGCGACGAGGCGCGCTCTGGGCAGGGCCTGAAGCAGCTCGTCGAGGACCTCGGCGAGATCGACGCCCGCGAGATCTCCACGATCCCGATCGGCGACGGTGTCGTCGTGCGGGTGGGCCGCTACGGGCCCTACGTCGAGGAGACGACGCCGCGCGGAGTCGACCCGCAGACCGGCGAGATCCCCGACGGCGCCTCCGACACCCCGCGCCGGGCGACGATCACCGACGACATCGCGCCGGACGAGATGACCCCGGAGAAGGCCCGGGAGCTCCTCGCCCAGTCTGCCGACGACGGCCGCGTCCTCGGGACCGACCCCGGGACCGGGCGCGAGGTCGTCGCCAAGGCCGGGCGCTACGGGCCCTACGTCACGGAGGTGCTCGCCGAGGACGACGAGCAGAGCGGGGCCGCCAAGGGCCGCAAGGGCGCCAAGGCGAAGCCGAGGACCGCGTCCCTCTTCTCCGACATGGACCTGGCCACGATCGACCTCGAGACGGCGCTGAAGCTGCTCAGCCTCCCCCGGGTGGTCGGCACGTCCACCGAGGAGGACGGCAGCACGGTCGAGATCACCGCCCAGAACGGTCGCTACGGGCCCTACCTGAGGAAGGGCACCGACTCCCGTTCGCTGGCCACCGAGCAGCAGCTCTTCGACATCACGCTCGAGGAGGCGCTGGCGATCTACGCGCAGCCCAAGCAGCGCGGTCGCGCGGCAGCCGCCCCCCTCAGGGAGCTCGGGGCGGACCCCGTGTCGGGCAAGCCCATGGTGGTCAAGGACGGGCGGTTCGGTCCCTACGTCACCGACGGCGAGACCAACGCGACGCTGCGCAAGGACGACGAGCCCGAGACCGTCACGCCGGAGCGCGCCTCCGAGCTGCTGGCCGAGAAGCGGGCCAAGGGCCCGACGACGCGCAAGCGCGCGGCCAAGAAGGCGCCGGCCAGGAAGGCGCCGGCGAAGAAGGCGACGGCGAAGAAGGCGACGGCGACGAAGACGACGGCGAAGAAGGCGACCGCGCAGAAGTCCACGGCGAAGAGGACCACCGCCACCGACGGCTGAGCGCCTCGCGGCGACACCGTGTGCCGGACGGCCGGCACGCGGTGATCGTCACCCCCTCGTGATGTGCCCCACCGCCATGTTCTGGCAGGGTTGTGTGGCGACGCACGACATGGGCCGGCCCGGGCAGCCGCCCTAGGGTTCAGCAGGACCGCGGCACCCGCCGCGACCGAGGCTGCACGGGGAGGTGACGGTGTCGAGCGACACGAACGACGCGAGGCAGCCGTCCCCGGTGGTGCTCCAGACCCGGGGCCTCAGCAAGGAGTTCCGCGGCTTCAGGGCGGTCTCCGACGTCGACCTGACCGTTGCCGCGGGCACCGTCCACGCCCTCGTGGGGCCCAACGGCGCCGGCAAGACCACGCTGTTCAACCTCCTCACCGGCTTCCTCGAGCCGTCCTCGGGCCAGATCCTCTTCCAGGGCCGTGACATCACCGGGATGCAGCCCGAGCAGATCGCCCACCTCGGCGTCGCGCGCTCGTTCCAGATCACCAGCCTCTTCGACCAGATGTCGCTGCTCGAGCACCTCGAGCTCGCGCTGGCCTCCCCGACCGGCCTGGGCTACCGGTTCTGGCAGTCCTCGAAGCGGCTCGGCCGTTTCCGGGAGCGTGCCATGGAGCTGCTGGAGCAGGTGGGGCTCGCCGACCGGGCCGGCCAGGACGCCGGCTCGCTCGCCTACGGGCAGAAGCGGGCCCTCGAGCTCGCGCTCGCGCTGGCCCTCGACCCGACCGTGCTGCTCCTCGACGAGCCCACCGCCGGGATGGGTCTCGAGGACGTCGACCGGACGATCGCCCTCGTCAAGAAGGTGTCCTCCGGACGCACCGTGGTCTTCGTCGACCACAACATGCACGTCGTCGGGTCGCTGGCCGACACCGTCACCGTCCTCCAGTCGGGGCAGGTCCTCGCGGAAGGCACCTACGAGCAGGTCCGCGCCGACCAGCGCGTCATCACGGCCTACCTCGGACAGGCCGGGTGAGCGGGATGTCGCGGGTGATGCTGGAGGTCGACGGCCTGTCGGCCTGGTACGGCGAGGCGCGCGTCCTCGCCGACGTCTCGCTCACCGTCGCGCCCGGCGAGGTCGTGACCCTGGTCGGCCGCAACGGGGCGGGCAAGACGACCCTCCTGCGCTCCGTGATGGGGCTGCACCACCAGGTCGAGGGCACCGTCACCTTCGAGGGCCGCGACCTGCGACGGGTCCGCGCCGACGCCCGCGCCAAGGCCGGCATCGGCTGGGTCCCCGACGACCGCGGCATCTACGCCAGCCTCAGCGTCGAGGAGAACCTCACGCTGCCACCGGTCGTCAGCCCCGGCGACGCGTGGAGCCTCGAGCGCGTCTACGAGCAGTTCCCCGTGCTCCACGAGCGCCGTGCCTTCCCCGGCACCAAGCTCTCGGGCGGCGAGCAGCAGATGCTCGCCATGGCGCGGGTGCTGCGGATGGGCGCCCGCCTCCTGCTCCTCGACGAGCCCAGCGAGGGACTCGCGCCGGTCATCGTGCAGCGCATCGGGGAGATCATCCGCCAGATCAAGGCGTCCGGCGTCGCGGTCCTGCTCGTCGAGCAGAACGTCGCCTTCGCCTCCACCGTCGCCGACCGCCACTACCTCCTCGCCCAGGGGCGCGTCGTGGAGTCGCTTGACAACGAAACCTTCCAGTCCCGCACGACCCAGCTCCTCGAGTACCTCGGCATCTAGCGCCGAGGCCGAAGCGAGCACCCCGCAACCAGGCCCAGCCCCACCGCACCCGTTCGGAACCGACACCCAGGAGTGGACATGCACCGGAAGAAGACCCTGGCCCTCGCGGCCACTGCTGTCAGCGGGAGTCTCGTCCTCGCCGCCTGCGGAGGCGGCGGCCCGAGCGCGAGCGGTGGGAAGATCAGCGACGGCAAGGTCGTCCTGGGCCTGCTCAACGACCAGTCCGGCGTCTACAAGGACCTCTCCGGCCCGAACTCGAAGGTCGCCATCCAGATGGCGATCGACGACTACAAGGCCAAGTACGGCGACAAGGCGGTCGCGAAGGACATCGAGATCGTCACGGCCGACCACCAGAACAAGCCCGACATCGCCAACACCAAGGCGCAGGAGATGTACGACCGCGACAAGGCCGACATCATCCTCGACGTGCCGACGTCCTCCGCGGCGCTCGCCGTGGCCAACCAGGCCAAGGCGAAGAAGAAGCTCTTCATCGACATCGGTGCCGGGACGACCGCCCTCACCGGCAAGTCGTGCAACAAGTACACGTTCCACTGGGCCTACGACACCTACATGCTGGCCCACGGCACCGGTGGCGTCGTCGTCAAGAACGGCGGGAAGAAGTGGTCGATCGTGTACCCCGACTACGCCTTCGGCCAGGACATGAACAAGTCCTTCACCGCGGCGGTCCAGCAGGCCGGCGGCACGATCCAGCAGTCGATCCCGACGCCGTTCCCCAACGACAACTTCGCCACCTACATCACCAAGGCGCAGTCGACCAACCCCGACGTCATCGGGATCATGGCCGCCGGTGGTGACCTCATCAACTTCGTCAAGCAGTTCAACCAGGCCGGCCTCCAGGGCAAGACCGACCTCGCCGTGGGCCTGATGTTCATCACCGACATCCACAGCCTCGGCGTCGACCAGTTCCAGGGGACGAAGTTCACCGACGCGTGGTACTGGAACTTCGACGACCAGAACCGCGCCTGGGCCGACAAGTTCAAGGAGAAGACCGGCACCCGCCCGTCCTTCGCGCACGCGGGCAACTACTCGGCGGCCCTGCAGTACCTCGAGGCCGTCCAGCGGGCCGGCACCGACGACGCCGACGCCGTGGTCAAGCAGCTGGAGGGCAAGAAGATCAACGACGTCTTCCTGCGCAACGGCGAGATCCGCGCCGCCGACCACAGCGTCCTCCACGACGCCTACCTCGTGCAGGTGAAGAACAAGAGCGAGGTCAAGGAGGACTGGGACTACGAGAAGGTCCTCGAGACCATCCCGGCCCAGGAGGCCTTCGGACCGGTCTCCGGCGACTGCAAGATGTGACCTGACCCCGCGCGGTCGGTGACGGTATGCCGGGTGGTGACCACCCGGCATACCGCACCTCCCACAGCTGGGCCCGAGAGCACCAGGAGCACCATGAGCGCCTTCCTCCAGTACACGCTGCAGGGCCTCGCGGCGGGCGGGTTCTACGCCCTCGCCGCGCTGGGCCTCGCGGTGATCTTCGGGGTCCTCGGCGTCGTCAACTTCTCCCACGGCGCCTGCTACATGCTCGGAGCCGTCGCCTCGGCCGTGCTGCTCGACACCCTCGGGCTGAGCTTCTGGTGGGCGCTGCTCGTCGTGCCGGTGCTGATGTTCGTCTTCGGCGTCCTCATGGAGCGGCTCCTGGTGCAGTGGCTGCTCCGGCTCGACCCGCTCTACAACTTCCTGCTGACGTTCGGCATCACGCTGGTCCTCGTCGACCTGGTCAAGCGCCGCTACGGCGTCTCGGGGCTGCCCTACCAGCTGCCCCCCGGGCTCGACGGGAGGGTCACGGTCGGCTCGGTGTCGCTGTCGCTGTACCAGGTCTTCGTCACGCTCTTCGCGGTGCTGGTCTGCGTGGCGGTCTGGGCGCTGCTGACCCAGACCCGGATCGGCATGATCGTGCGGGCCTCGACGGAGGACGCGGAGCGGTCGCGGGCCCTCGGCATCAACGTGGGTCGCTGGGTGACACCGGTGTTCGGCTTCGGGATCGGGCTCGCCGGGCTCTCGGGCGTGCTGGCCGCGCCGTTCCGCGCGATCACCGCCGACATGGGCAGCAACTTCGTGATCATCCTGTTCGCGGTCGTCGTGATCGGCGGCCTCGGATCGATCCTCGGCGCGGTGGTCGCGGGCTTCCTCGTCGGCCTCGTGGAGGCCTACGGCCAGGCCTACGCGCCGAGCTTCGCCCAAGTCCTCATCTTCGTGCTGATGGCCCTGGTGGTGCTGGTCCGTCCCTCGGGCCTGTTCGGGAGGGAGGAGGCGGCATGAGTGAGCAGCTCACCGCCCGCGCCGACCTCGAGCTGGCCGGCGAGCCGGTCATCCCGGCGAGCAGGCCGGGGCTGCGCTGGGCGATGCTCGCGGTCGGCCTCCTCGTCGCGCTGGCCCTGCCCTGGTTCATCTACCCGCCGGTGGCGATGGACATCGCGGCGTGGGCGCTGTTCGCGATCTCGGTCGACCTGCTGCTGGGCTACACGGGCCTGCTGTCGTTCGGGCACGCGGCGTTCTGGGGCACGTCCGCCTACGTGACGGGCCTCATCGCGATCAACGCCGGGGTGCCGTTCCCGCTGGCCGTCCTCGGGGGAGCCCTGGCGGCCATGGCGCTCGCCGTGCCGATCGGCTACCTCTCGGTGCGCCGCACCGGCATCTACTTCGCCATGGTGACGCTGGCGTTCGCGCAGATGGTCTACTTCATCGCCAACCAGTGGCGCTCGCTCACCGGCGGCGAGAACGGCCTGCAGGGGATCCCCAAGTCGTTCTTCGGGATCGAGGCCATCGAGACCGACTCCTTCTACTTCTACTACGCCGCGCTGCCCGTCATCCTCCTCGGCGTGCTGGTCGCCTGGCGCGCCGTCAACAGCCCCTTCGGGCAGGTGCTCGTCGCGATCCGCGACAACCCCGCCCGCGCACGGGCGCTCGGCTACGACGTCGAGCGCTACAAGATCATGGTGTTCGTCCTGTCCGCCGGCCTGGCCGGCCTCGCCGGTGGCGTGTTCTCGATCAGCCACGGCTTCGCCTCGCTCCAGGAGCTGGCGTGGACGACGTCCGGCAAGGTCGTGCTCATCACGGTGCTCGGTGGCATCGGCACGTTGTGGGGCGGGCCGATCGGCGCGGGCCTGGTCGTGGTGCTCGAGGACCGGCTGGCCTCGTCGGGCTTCAACGGCGTCGGGATCATCACCGGTGCGATCTTCATCGTCATCGTGCTCGCCTTCCGGCACGGGATCTGGGGCACGGCCCGCAACGGCGTCGCGGCGTGGATGCGGCGGCGGCGGTCGGGCGCAGGCGGCTCCTGACGAGCCGCTCTGCCCACCACAGTGCGCCCAGCCCACGGAACGGCGTGGGCAGAGCGCAGCTCCGTGGGCACAGCGCAGCTCGGTGGGCGCGGCAGCTGCCCACCCGGCATACGAAAGATGCTTGACCCTCACGCGGCGTGAGGCGACACAGTGGTGGCATGACCGAGGCGACACGGCTGACGCTGACGGTGGGCCAGGCGGCGGAGCAGCTCGGCGTCACGGTGCGCACCCTGCACCACTACGACGAGGTCGGCCTCCTCCGCCCGAGCGAGCGGTCGCCGGCGGGCTACCGGCTCTACACCCCGGACGACCTCACGCGGCTGCAGCACGTGGTGGTCTACCGACGGCTCGGGCTCACCCTGGAGGAGGTCGCGCTCCTCCTGGACCACCCCGAGAGCGCCGTGGACCACCTGCGCCGGCAGCGCGCCGCGGTCGTGCGCCGGCTCGACGAGCTGCACGACCTCGTCGCGGCCATCGACCGAGCACTGGAGAGAGAGATGAGCAACGAGCCAGCCACGCCCGAGGACATGAAGGAGCTCTTCGGCGAGGGGTTCCACGACAGCCAGGCCGAGGCGGAGGAGCGCTGGGGCGACTCCGACGCGTGGAAGCAGTCACAGCAGCGCACCAAGGGCTACACGAAGGCCGACTGGGCAGAGGTCAAGGCCGAGTCGGACGCCTTGCACAAGGCGTTCACCGACGCCATCGACGCCGGCGAGCCTCCGACGAGCGAGGCGGCGATGGATGCGGCCGAGCTGCACCGCCGGCACATCCACGACCGGTTCTACGACTGCCCGCCCGAGCTCCACAAGGCGCTCGGCGACCTGTACGTCAGCGACCCGCGCTTCACCGCGTCCTACGACGAGATCCGTCCGCGCATGGCGCAGTACGTCCACGAAGCCATCCACGCCAACGCCGCCCGGCAGTCCGCGTCCTGACCGCCTGCTGACCGGGGCCGCGCCTGACCGCGACCCCCGCGCCCCCGGACCTCGGGTGACCCGCTGCAGCAGGGTTGGCGCAGCGGGGCCCGGGGTATGCCGTGTGCAGCACCCCCGGAGGAGGCGCCATGAACGTGCGCGGAGACGACACCGACGACAGGTACGACGAGGGCTACGCCGATGCGCGCCGGGCCGACCACGCGGGCCGCGACGGCGCGACCTCCGCGGACTTCGGCGGGATCCGGTGGGGCTCGGCGTTCTTCGGCTGGCTCACGGCCGTGGGCCTCGCGGTCATCCTCACCGCGATCCTTGCCGCGATCGGGACCGCCGTCGGCGTCTCCCAGCACGCCAGCGTCCAGGAGCTGACCAACCAGGCCTCGACGAACGTCCCCACGGTCGGGGTCGTGGGCGGTGTCGCGCTGGTCGTCATCCTCTTCATCGCCTACTTCTGTGGCGGCTACGTCGCGGGCAGGATGGCGAGGTTCAGCGGCGCCAAGCAGGGCCTCGGCGTGTGGATCTGGGCGATCGTCATCGCGATCATCGTGGCGGTCCTCGCCTACGTGGCAGGGGCGAAGTACGACGTCCTCAGCTCGCTCAACACCTTCCCGCGGCTGCCGGTGAAGCAGGGCGACCTCACCCGGGGCGGGATCGTCGCCCTCGTCGTGCTGCTCGTCGTGAGCCTGCTGGGGGCCCTTGCCGGTGGAGCGTTCGGGATGCGCTACCACCGCCGCCTCGACCGGGCGGGCGCCGCGGACGTCTGAGCCGCCGACTGTCACGGCCCGGGCCGTCAGCGAACCTCCGCGCCGTGCTCCTCCAGCAGCCGCCGCAGCTCCCGCCGGTGGCAGTGCGCCTCGTCCTCGCAGTAGCACCCGACCGCGACCTCGGTGGCCCGCGAGACGGCCACGACGAGGTCGAGGAGGTGCCGGGCCTCGGGCGTGGACATCTCCTTGCGGTAGTGCGCGAAGAAGGCCCGCCAGTCGGAGTCGGACCGGGCCTGGTGGGCGAGGTTGACCAACTCCTGGCTCGGTGAGAGCTCCGGGAGCCAGGTGTCGTAGAAGTCGCGGGACGCGAACTCCTCCTTGGGCACGCCACGAGGGGGGCGCCGGACGGTGCCGATGCGCAGCTCCTCGCCCGCCTCCCGAGGCTCCCCGAGCCGCACGACCCGCACCGCCACCACACCCACCTCCGAACCGGACTCCTGGCACGAGGCTACGTCGCCGAGCGCCTCCAGGAGGTGACACACTCCTGTCCTAGGCTCGCCCCGTGACGGACGGACTCTTCATCGCGCTCGAGGGAGGCGACGGCGCGGGCAAGTCGACGCAGGTCCAGCTGCTCCGCGACGCCTTCACCGCCGCCGGGCGCGAGGTGACGGTCACGAGGCAGCCCGGTGGCACCCCGCTCGGGCAGGAGATCCGTCAGCTCGTCCTCCACGGCGGCCACGTCTCACCGCGGGCGGAGGCCCTGCTCTACGCCGCCGACAAGGCCCAGCACGCCGACCTCGTGCTCCGCCCGGCCCTCGCCGCCGGGCACGTCGTCATCACGGACCGCTACACCGACAGCTCGGTGGCCTACCAGGGCGCTGGGCGGGCCCTCGGCGCGCAGGAGATCCACGACCTCAACATGTGGGCGGTGAGCGACCTCGCCCCCGACCTCACCATCGTGGTGGACGTGCCGGCCACCGAGGGGCGGCGCCGGCGCGGCGAGGTGCACGACCGCCTCGAGGCGGAGGCCGACAGCTTCCACGAGTCGGTGCGCGGGCACTTCCTCGCGATGGCCCGGGGGAACCCCCAGCGCTACGCCGTGGTCGACGGCACGCTGCCACCGGAGCGGGTCCACGAGCGCGTCGTCGAGGCGCTCCGCAGCAGGGGAGCGTTCCCGTGAGCGTGTGGCGCGACGTGATCGGCCAGGACGCCGCGATCGCGACGCTCCGGCGGGCGGTCGAGGACCCGGCCGCCATGACGCACGCCTGGCTCTTCACCGGGCCACCCGGGTCCGGACGGTCCGTCGCCGCGCGGGCCTTCGCCGCGGCCCTCCAGTGCCCGCAGGGCGGCTGCGGGGAGTGCCGCGAGTGCCGCACGGCGCTCGACGGCTCCCACGCCGACGTCGACGTGATCGCCACCGAGGGCCTCTCCATCAAGGTCGACCTCGCGCGCGACCTCGTCCAGCTGGCGGCGCTGCGCCCGTCCGTCGGCCGGTGGCGGATCATCGTCATCGAGGACGCCGACCGGCTGACCGCCTACTCCGAGGCCCCGGCCAACGCGCTCCTCAAGGCACTCGAGGAGCCGACGCCGAGGACGATCTGGATCCTCTGTGCGCCCTCACTGGAGGACGTCATGATCACCATCCGCTCGCGCTCGCGCCACCTCCGGCTGCGCACCCCGCCGCTGGAGGCGGTGGCCGAGCTGCTCCACCGCCGCGACGGCGTGGACGAGGGCATGGCGATGTATGCCGCGCGCGCGGCCCAGAGCCACGTCGGTCTCGCGCGTCGGCTGGCCCGCGACGAGGGCGCGCGCATCCGCCGCCGCGACATCACCAGGCTGCCGACCCTGATCCGTGGCGTGCCGGAGGCGGTGGCCGCAGCGGCCGACCTGGCGAAGCTCGCGGAGGAGGAGACCGGGGCGGCGAGCGCGGAGCGCGACTCAGCGGAGAGGCAGCGCCTCCTCGAGGTGCTGGGGGCCGATCCGGCCGCCCGCACCCAGCCATCGCACATCCGCTCCCAGCTCGCCGCACTCGAGAAGGACCAGAAGGGCCGGGCGACTCGCCAGGCCCGCGACGTCCTCGACCGGTCGCTGCTCGACCTGCTCTCGGTCTACCGCGACGCGCTCGTCCTGCACACCGGCGCTCCCATCGGCCTGGTCAACCAGGACAGCGCGGCGCTGGTGCAGGAGCTGGCGAGGGCGATGACGCCCGAGCAGCTGCTGGCGGCGATGGACGCGATCGGCACGGCGCGCGAGCGCATCGGCGTCAACGTCACGCCGCTGCTCGCGCTCGAGGCCATGGCGATCTCGCTGCGCCTGCCCCGGTGACTGGAGCGGCGTCACGCGCCGTGACAGGCCCCCGGGATAGCGTCGTGCGCATGACGCTCAGGCGACGCGCGACGGCGCCGGTGGCCGTGGCCCTTGCGGCGGTGACGGCCCTCTCGGCGTGCTCGGTGGTCGGCGAAGGAGGCGAACCCCCGGCCAACCCCGAGGCGAGCCGCACCAGCGCCGCCGCCCACACGCCGCCACCCGGGGCAGAGCCGCTGGCCCGGTTCTACTCCCAGAGCCTGGAGTGGAAGGGGTGCGGCATCGGGCAGTGCGCCAGCCTGACCGTCCCGCTGTCCTATGCCGACCCCGGCGGACAGACGATCCGGATCGCGGTGCTGCGCATGGCTGCCACGCGCAAGGACAGTCGCATCGGCTCGCTCGTCGTTAACCCCGGGGGGCCCGGCGGCTCCGGCGTCGACTACGCGCGTGCCGCCGACTTCATCGTCGGCAAGGCGGTCCGGCAGCGGTTCGACATCGTCGGCTTCGACCCGCGCGGCGTGCAGCGGTCCGACCCGGTGGACTGCCTCGACGACCGCGGGATGGACGCCTTCCTCGGGGAGGACCCCACGCCTGACGACTCGGCCGAGGAGAGCGCGTTCGTCACCAACGCCAAGCAGTTCGCCCAGGGCTGCCTCGAGAAGACGGGCGCCCTGCTGGGCCACGTGTCCACCCAGGACGCCGCCCGCGACCTGGACATCCTGCGCGCGGCGCTCGGCGAGCAGAAGCTCGACTACCTCGGGAAGTCCTACGGCACCTTCCTGGGTTCCACCTATGCCGGCCTCTTCCCCAAGCAGGTCGGCCGGTTCGTCCTCGACGGCGTGCTCCCTCCCGACCTGACCGCCGCCGAGGTGGGACAGGGCCAGGCGGAGGGGTTCGAGCGGGCGACGCGCGCCTGGGCCGCCAGCTGCGTCGAGCAGGGCGACTGCCCGCTCGGCGACTCCGTCGACGCCGTCATGGCGGGGATGCGGTCGCTGCTGAAGAGCCTCGACAGCCAGCCCGTGCCGATGTCCGACGCCCGGCTGTCGTCGCTGTCCGAGGGGTGGGCGTCCAACGGCATCGCCGAGGCGATGTACGAGCAGTCGTTCTGGCCCAAGCTGACCAAGGCGCTGGGCGACGTCGTGCGACGCCACGACGGCACGGCGCTGATGGCCCTCGCCGACCAGTACGCCGAGCGCACCAGCACCGGCCGCTACACCGGCAACCTGCTCGAGGCGCTCTACGCGGTGAACTGCCTCGACAACCCCGACACCAGCGACGTGGCGACCTACGAGCAGCGTGCCAGGGACTGGAGCCGCAGCGCGCCCACCTGGGGGCCGTTCCTCGCCTGGAGCTCGCTGCCGTGCGGCTACTGGCCGGTCAAGGAGAAGGGCGCCGGGCCCCACACGATCACCGCTGCCGGGAGCGGTCCGATCGTGGTGGTCGGCACCACCCGAGACCCCGCCACGCCCTACGAGTGGTCGGTGCGCCTCGCCAAGGAGCTGGCCAACAGCAGCCTGGTGACGTGGGACGGCGACGGCCACACGGCATACATGCGCGGGAGCCGCTGCGTCGACAACGCGATCGACGCCTACTACGTCAAGGGCACCGTGCCCAAGGACGGTCTGCACTGCTGAGCCGGTTCGGAGATTCCCGCGGCGGTCCGTATACTCGTGCGGCGTGCCCCCGGGCACCTGCCGCCTTAGCTCAGTCGGCCAGAGCGATTCACTCGTAATGAATAGGTCAAGGGTTCGATTCCCTTAGGCGGCTCCGATGACAAGGGCCCCTCCCTGCTCGGGAGGGGCCCTTCTCGTGTCCGGGGTGCGATGGGGGATGCTTGAGGCGTGGGCGTCGCGCTGCGCGGCGCGGCGGAGGATCGGAGTGCACGATGGGCAGCAAGGCCGAGTCGGAGGGGCTCTCGCTCTGGTACCGGCTGACGTACCGCCTCAGGTACATGGCGCTCCACGTCTTCGGGCCGGCGCAGCTCGGCGAGGAGAACGACCCGCACCGGCAGCTCAAGCGCGAGCGCGCCGCCAGGGTGGACGCGGCACGGCGGGCGAGGGCCGCCCGGGGGAAGGCCCGCTAGCCCGGTCGCAGTCTCGGCCCTCCGAGCTGCTGCCCTCCGAGCCGCCCTTCGTGCCGGCCTCCGAGCCGCCCCTCGGGCCCGCTCCGGACGGGCCCTCCGACCGGCCGGCGGAGAGCCACCTCCGCTGTTCGGTTGGTGTCGACTGGGAGTTTCCTCAGAGACGGCAAGGGAGCCGGCGTTCCGTCCACGACCCGCCGTAGCGTTGCGCCCATGAACCGCGTAGTCCCCCTGGGCGAGCTCACCGACCACGCCCTGTTCGACGAGATCGAGCTCGTCGGCTCGCTCGTCGTCGCCGCCTCCGCCAGCCCAGACCGACTCTGCGACCGCGAGATCGACGAGCTGCTCGGCATCGACGCCTGAGCAGTCCCTCGGCTCAGCCGCGGGCCCGCTCGAGCACCTCACGGGCCACCACCGCCGGCTCGGTCTCCGGGAGCCAGTGGCCTCCGCCCGGCACCTCGACGAACCGGTAGTCCGACACGACCCACTCGCCCGTGCGCTCCGCCGCGGCGCGCCCGAGCGCCGGGTCGCCCGAGCCCCACACCAGCGTCGTGGGCACGGTGATCCGGGCCGGGCGTCGGCCCGGTCCACGCGGCGCGAGGAGGCGCCGCGCCGCACCCTCGAGCATCCCGGACGCCGGCATGGCGCGGTACCAGTTGAGCTCGGCCGTGCCGGCGCCCGGCTCCCGGAAGCGCACGGCATACCGCTGCGCCTCCGGCCCGGGCAGCCCCAGCCGCCGCAGCAGCGCCGGCAGCGTCGGGCCGAGGACCAGCTCGGGCAGCCACGGCAGCTGGAACGCGAGCATGTACCAGCTGCGCAGCGCCTGGTCGCTGTGCGTCATCGCCCAGGCGAGCGCGGCGGGATGCGGCGTGGACACCACCGTCAGCGACGCCAGCCGCTCCGGGTGCCGCTGGGCCACCGCCCACGCGACGGCCCCGCCCCAGTCGTGCCCGACGAGGTGCACCCGCCGCTGCGACGCCGCGTCGGCGAGCGCGACGACGTCGGCGACGAGCTCCGAGATCGCGTATGCCCTGCGGCCGGCGGGACGGGCGCCCGGCGAGTACCCGCGCTGGGCGGGAGCGAGCGTGCGCAGCCCGGCCTCGGCCCGGCACGGCGTGACCCCGTCCCACGCCGTGTGGTCCTGCGGCCACCCGTGCAGGAGCACGGCCACCTCACCGGCGCGCGGGCCGCGGTCCACGACGTCGAACCGCAGGTCGCCGCGCCGGAACTGCCTCATGGCGCGACGCTACCCCGCGGGAGGGCGTGCGCGGGCTGCCGCCGGCGTCGGGGACAATGGCACCGTGACAGACCCGCGCGCCGCGCACCCACTGGGCGGGCGGCGGGCCTGGGTGGTCTTCGCCGCCGCCGTCGCGGTCTACGTCCTCGCGGTCTTCCACCGCAGCTCGCTCGGCGTCGCGGGCCTCATGGCGGCCGAGCGCTTCCACATCGAGTCGACGCAGCTGTCGGCGTTCACCATGCTGCAGCTGCTCGTCTACGCCGCGATGCAGATCCCCGTCGGCGCCCTCCTCGACCGGTTCGGCTCGAAGCGCCTCCTCCTCGTGGGGCTGCTCCTCATGACGGCGGCCCAGTTCTCCTTCGCCTTCGCGCAGAGCTTCGGGACGGGGCTGCTCGCCCGGATCGTCGTCGGCATCGGCGACTCGATGGTCTTCATCCCGCTGCTGCGCGTCGTCACGCTGTGGTTCCCGCCGGTGCGCATCCCCATGGTCACCCAGCTCGTCGGACTGTTGGGGCAGGGCGGTGCGCTCGTCGCCGCGTCCCCCCTGGTCTACGCGCTGCACACCTGGGGCTGGACCCCGTCGTTCGCCACGGCCGCCTCGATCGGCATCGTCCTCGCCGTCGTCCTGGTCCTGGTGGTCAAGGACTCCCCGAACCCGGACCACGAGCTCGACCAGATCAAGGTGCGCGCGCTGGCCCGTGCCGTCCGGACGGCGTGGCACACCCCCGGCACGCGCCTCGGGCTGTGGTCGCACTTCTCGGCGCAGTTCGGGGCGACGGTCTTCGCCCTGCTGTGGGGCTTCCCCTTCCTCGTGGCCGGCGAGGGCGTCTCGCCGCGGACGGCCGGCATCCTCCTCATGGTGATGACGCTGACCACGGTGGTGACGAGCCCGCTCGTCGGGGGCTTCGTCACGAAGTACCCCTTCTCCCGCTCGACGCTGATCCTCGGCATCGTCGGGGCCATCGTCACGGTGTGGACGGTCGTGCTGGTGTGGCCCGGGCGTGCGCCGCTGTGGATGTTGACGGTCCTCGTCGTCGTCACGGCGGTCGGCGGCCCCGGCTCCATGGTCGGCTTCGACCTCGCCCGCACGTTCAACCCGCCGACCAGGCTCGGCAGCGCGACGGGCATCGTCAACATCGGGGGCTTCTTCGCCTCGCTCTCCACGGTGACCCTCATCGGCGTGGTCCTCGACCGCGTGGCGCCCGGCGGGCCCTCGACCTACACGGTGGACTCCTTCCGGGTGGCGATGTCGGTCCAGTACCTCGTGTGGGGCGTCGGGATCTTCCAGATCCTGCGCTACCGGCGGTGGGTGCGCCGCGAGCTGCGCACCAACGACCCGGAGACGTATGCCGCGCTGCGGGCGGGCGTCGCGCGCATCCCCTCGTAGGGCCCTCCATCGCCCGAACGGTTGACCCGGCCGCAGTTTTGTGACCGTTTCGTGACCTGCCTCGGCCATCCGTTCGAGCGGGCCTGCCGACGTGCAGAAAGACAACGATGTGATTCGCGAACCACACTGGTGTGATTTTTGGTTGCGCCCCGAAACTGCCGTGCGGTCCTGTGACGGCTGTTTCCAGTGTGGCAAAACGACCATACGCTCGAGCGGCTGTCCCACCCGACTCGAGAGGTCCTGCCCGTGCCGAGCACCCTGGCCGCCCGCCGCCTCACCCGCCTTGGCGTGACGTCCTGCACCGCGGTCGCGCTCGCGCTCGGCGTGTCCACGGCCGCCAGCGCCGACCCCCAGCCGGTCTACCCCTCCCAGTCGGAGGTCGACCACGCGAAGGCCGCGGTCCAGAGCACCAGCCAGAAGGTCGCCGCGCTCGACGCCCAGTTCGCTGCCTCGAGCGCCCACCTCGAGGACGTCCAGACCCAGGCGGCTGCCGCCGCGGAGGACTACAACGGAGCCAAGCTCGAGCTCGACCGCCGGTCCGCGGCAGCCACCGCCGCCCGGCAGCGCGCGAACCAGGCCCAGGCCGCCGCCGACGGTGCGTCCCTGAAGCTGCGCCAGTACGCAGCGGCCGTCTACCAGCAGAACGGCAGCCTCGGCGAGCTCGAGGCCTTCCTCAGCAGCGACGGCCCGCAGGAGATCATGGACCGCGCGGCGGCCCTGGAGTCGGTCGGGGACGCCCGCAACCGGACGCTCCAGGAGGCCCAGGCCACCTCGGCGGTGGCCGACACCATGCGCAGGCAGGCCGCCCAGGCCCAGGCGCAGGCCGACGCCGCTGCCGCCAGGGCCGAGGAGAAGCGCCGGGCCGCCCAGGCGCAGGCGGACGCCGCCGCCGCCGAGGCCGCGCGGGTCCAGCGCGAGCAGCAGTCGGTGGTGACGCAGCTCGCGACGCTCCGCAAGACCTCGGTGGACCTCGAGCGCCAGCGCCAGGCCGGCCTCCAGGCCGCTGCCGAGGCGCGCGCAGCCGCGGCCGCCGCCGCGGAGCAGGCCC
>JAICIN010000042.1 GCA_025924375.1 Dermatophilaceae bacterium
GCTCGCGGTGCGCTGCGCGACGACCTGTATGCCGTGGTGGAGTCCCTCACGCGGTCCGTGATCGAGGCGACGACGGCCGGTGACGAGCCGGGCGCTCGCTACGAGCAGTGGGCCACGGCCAACGCGGAGTCCCTCACCCGGGCCCGGACGGCCCTCTCCGGGATCGAGCGGCTGGAGCGGCCCAACATCGCCGCACTGTCCGTGGCGCTGCGGACGCTGCGCTCGGTCATCCGGTCGGGGGCCGCGGCCTCCTGATGGCGGACATCCTCGAGCGGCTCGTCCGCTACCCCGTGAAGTCGATGGGAGGAGAGCCGCTCGATGAGGCCATCGTCGGTGACACCGGCATCGTCGGCGACCGGGAGTGGGCGGTCTACGACGAGGCCGGCAAGCTCGCCAGCGGCAAGGACAGCCGCCGCTTCCGGCGCATGGACCCGGTCTTCACGCTGCGCGCGCGCACCGACGTAGACCGGGTCGTGGTGACGCTGCCGGACGGTCGGGAGGTCATCGCCGGCGAGACGACCGCAGACCTCGCGCTGTCCGACCACTTCGGCGAGGAGGTGGAGGTGATGGCCGAGAGCGGCGTGCCGCACCAGGACGCGGCGCCGGTGAGCCTGGTGGGCACCGCCACCCTCGAGGAGCTGGGCCGGCTCCACGGCCTGGACACCGGGGTGGACTCGCGGCACCTGCGGCCGAACCTCCTCGTCACGACGCAGGAGGCGTTCGTCGAGGACTCGTGGGTCGGCCGTCAGGTCCGGATCGGGGAGGTGCGCTTCGTCGTCACCGAGACGATTCCTCGCTGCCGGATGGTCGACGTGGCGCAGGTGGACCTGCCGCCCGTGCCCGGCCTGCTGCGCACCGTCTCGGCCCACCGGCACCTCATGGCAGGCGTGTACCTCGACGTCGTCCAGCCCGGCACCCTGCACGTCGGCGACCCGGTCACGGCCTGAGGCGCTCGCAGCTCGGGCGCGACCTGAATCCATGGCCCGTCACGGCGTGAGGCGCCCGCAGCTCGGGCGCAGCGGCGCTCACTAGGGTGAGACCGTGCCGACGCTCACCGAGGTCCTCACCGCCGCGACCGACCTCGCTGCCCCCGAGGTCGAGTGGCTGCACCTGCTCGTGGGCGACTGGCAGCTCATGTCGGACCTCTCGTTCGCCGACCTCGTCATGTGGGTGCGGTCCGATGACGGCTGGGTCGCCGTCGCACACGTGCGTCCCACCACCGGCCAGATGGTGTTCTTCGAGGACGTCGTGGGCCGGCGCAGCCCGCGCGGCCTGGACACCATGCTCGACGAGGCCTTCTCGGCGCAGCGGATCATCCGGGCGAAGGACCCCAGCTTCCGCGACGACATGCCCGTCCGGGAGGAGGCCGTGCCCGTCGTCAGGGCGGGGCGGACGCTGGCCGTGATCACGCGGCACACCAACCTCGCGGCGATGCGAACGCCGAGCCGGCTCGAGCTCACCTACCAGGCCCTCGCAGACGCGCTGACCCGCATGATCGCCGCCGGCGAGTTCCCCCACGCCTCGGCCCCCACCGGGATGCGACGGGGCGCCCCGAGGGTCGGTGACGGGGTGGTGCGGCTCGACGTCAACGGCGTGGTGACCTACGCCAGCCCCAACGCCCTCTCGGCGATCCACCGGCTCGGGCACGTCGGCGACGTCATCGGGGAGCTGCTGGCCAAGGTCGTCGCCGACCTGCTGCGCGACGAGTCCCCGGTCGACGAGTCCCTCGCTCTCGTCGTCACGGGCCGGGCGCCGTGGCGCACCGAGGTCAGCTCGCGGGGGGCGAGCGTGTCGATGCGCGCGATCCCCCTCACGGAGGGCGGCCAGCGCACCGGGGCGTTGCTCCTGCTGCGCGACGTGTCGGAGCTGCGGCGCCGGGAGCGCGAGCTCATCACCAAGGACGCCACGATCCGCGAGATCCACCACCGGGTGAAGAACAACCTCCAGACCGTCGCGGCCCTGCTGCGCCTGCAGGCCCGGCGGCTGCCCGAGGGAGAGGGCCGGTCCGCACTCGACGAGGCGGTGCGGCGGGTAGGTGTCATCGCGCTCGTCCACGAGACCCTGAGCCAGGGCTTCGACGAGATGGTGGACTTCGACGAGATCGCGGCGCGTGGCCTGGCCGCCATCATCGAGGTCGCGAGGCGGGAGCACCCGATCGAGTCGCGGGTGAAGGGGTCCTTCGGGCTGCTGCGGCCCGAGGACGCGACCGCGCTCGCCATGGTGCTCTCGGAGCTCGTCCAGAACGCCGCGGAGCACGGCCTCCGCGACGGAGGCGGCTGCATCGAGGTGACGGTCGAGCGGTCGGGTCAGGAGGGCGACGAGGTCCTGACGGTGACGATCGCCGACGACGGGGAGGGGTTGCCCGAGGGGTTCGCCCCCGGAAGGTCCGGCCTGGGGACGCAGATCGTGCAGTCCCTGGTGCAGGACCTCCGGGGACGGATCACCTGGGAGACGGCGAAGCCGCGCGGGACCCGGGTGCGGTTCCTCGCGCGGCTTCGGCCACTGCGGCGAGAGTCTGGGTAGGGCCGGTCCTCCCGGTGGTGCGGTCAGCCGGCCCGACGGGCTCGGGCGTTGCGTCGCTTGAGCGCCCGGCGCTCGTCCTCGGACATGCCACCCCAGACCCCGGCGTCCTGACCCGACTCGAGGGCCCACTTCAGGCAGGTCTCGATGACCGGGCACCGCCGGCAGACGGCCTTTGCCTCCTCGATCTGGAGGATGGCCGGGCCGGTGTTCCCGATCGGGAAGAACAGCTCCGGGTCCTCGTCGAGGCAGGCAGCGCGGTCGCGCCAGTCCATGAAGATCGTGCTCCTTGTCGGTTTGCGGGGTGTCGCAGGGGCACGCCGCGGAGGGGTGTCCGGCGGCATGCCGGCGCATCGTTGCGTCGTTGGGTCCAGCAGACGTGCGGCCTCGCGCCCGGTCGAACGGTGGCCGATGACGTCAGATCCGCACAACGTGAAACGCGTGCCGCCGATCATTCTCGGCCAAGAGACCCGTGTCTGCCAACGGGTTGCGCCGCGTTTCTGTTCCACCCTCACAGAAAGTCGGACGTTTCGGGAGGGGTTTGACCGCGTGATTCGCCTCAGGACCGTGAGTTTTCCGTCACATCGGGTGTCCGAAGGGTGGAATCTGCGCTCGGCTACCCTTCGCCCGTGACCCCGCGCAAGGACTCGCCCACCGCCGAGGCATCCCAGCCCGTGGACCGCTCGCGGGCCGTCGCGGCCCTGGTGTGCGTCGCGCAGGCGCTCGGCCTGTGGGGCCTGTGCGCCTTCTACCTCTGGGAGGTCGCCACCGGGCACAGCGACGACGTCACCCGCGCCGTGATGTCCGCGATCCTCATCGCGGTCTTCGGGGCGCTGCTGCTCATCCTGGCCCGGGCGTGGTGGGGTGGCGCCGGCTGGCCCAACACGCCCACCGTCGTCTGGAACCTTCTCCTTCTGCCGGTCGCCTGGGGCCTGAAGCAGGGCGGCTTCGGCTGGGCGGCAGTCGTCCTCGCCGTGGTCGCGGTCGGGGGCATCGTGTCCGCCCTCGCGGCCGGTGACGGCACTCACGGGGCACCCAAGAGCGACTGACCCGCGCTCTGCGCCGGTGAGCGCGTCGGTGGAGGACACGCCACCTGGAGCTCGACGGCGGCGCCTCCACTGACCCACAGACCACGACCCGGAACTCGCTCGGACACGCGTGCACGCCGCAACCCGAAGACCTCGCCGTCCGACGGCTGGGTCGGACTGAGCAGGATGCCCGTGCGCGCCCGGCCCACCTCGACGGCGACGCCGCGGAACTGCAGGGCGAGGGCCGAGGTCGATGTGGCGCACGCCAGCAGGCCTCGGTCGTGCTCGACGCGGCGGGCGACGTCGCGGAGCAGGGCGTCGATGGGCGTGTCGTTCAGCAGGTCACCGTCGTCGACCAGCACCGCGAGGGAGGGGAAGGCGCGCCTGGCTTCGAGGAGCGCGCCGCTGTCCTCCGGTGCGCACGCCACCACGGGGATGTCTCCGAGGTCGTCGAGCGGGCCGCGTCTGGCCGTCACCACCGCGAACGGCCACCCCACGCGGCACAGCCCCGCGGCAAGACTGCGCAACAGGGTGGAACGGCCGCTCCTCGGCGGCCCGACGACGAGGACCTGACGGCCGTCGCGGTCGGGATCGAGGACCACCGGGCCGGCCTCGTCACCACCGACGCCGAGCGGAAGAGCGGACGTGCCGGCAGGTGCGAGGAGCGGGACCAGGTCAGCCCAGTCCACGCGCTCGGGGAGCGGGTCCACCCTGAAGGGAGGCCTGGCGGTGGGTGCGGGCAACGCGCCGCCGCCTTCTGGCGGGCTGGCGCCCAGCCGTGCCGGGTGGAGCATGGCGAACTGGACCTCGGTGCCCTGAGGCGCGAGCACCGCACGGCCCGGTGGCTGGCGCAGGGGGACGGCGCTCGGCGCGATGCCCGCGAGCGCCACATCCGTGGGGTCGGGAAGCCGGAGGAGCGCGCGGTGGACGAGTACCGCGGCCGGCCGACCGAACAGCAGACCCCGCCCGCCGCTCACCATCGCCCGCACGCCGACGGCCTCTCCGTCGCGCAGGAGAGCCAGCAGCCGGTCCGTGAGCGAACCGTGGTCGTAGCCGTCCGAGGCGTCGACGAGGCGTTCCCAGCCGTCGATGAGCAGGACGATCCACGGTGGTGGGACGGGCCCCGCCTCACCGACCTCCACCCGTGCGGATCCGTCAGCCAGCTCGTGCCACTGGGCCAGGGAGGAGTACCCGCGGCTCGCGAGAGCGACCTGCCGCTCCCGGACCTCGCGCTCCAGCCTTCTGACGAGCCGCTCGAGGCGCCCGAGGTCGTCCGCCGGCACGACGGCCCCGACGTGCGGGAGGACGGCGAGCCCACGGAGCCCCGAACCGGAGTCCACGGCATACAGGTGCGCGCTCGCCACGGGGTGTGCCCGCGCGACCTCTGCGGCAGCAAGGCGAAGCACGGAGGAGCGCCCCGATCCCGACGCCCCCACCACGGCCCAGTGGCCGGGGTCGGCAAGGTCCCAGCAGAGCGGCCGCTGTGCCTGCTCCTCGGGATGGTCGGCCAGCCCGAGGCACGGCAGCTCCGCCGGCACCCGGTGCACCAGGTCGGGCAGCGGTGGCAGCCAAGGCGGCCGGCTCCGCGACGTCCGGGCCAGCTCTGCGGCACGTCGCAGGACCGAGACGACGCGGGTGAGGTCGGTCTCACCGCCGGGCGGGCCCGGGACGACGAGCCGTGCCGTGCGGTCCGGCGGCCAGGCCAGCAGACGGACCACCGGCGCCTCGGCGTCGTCGCCTGCGCGACCTCCGACACGCGCGGCCTGGAACATGACGAGCGGCCCGCCGCTGCCGGCTCTCGCGACGGCGCGACCGGGCGTCCGCTCGCTGATGCTGGTGGCGTCCGGGGCGTCGATGACGTCATCGGAGTCGGAGCGGTCGCGAAGCCGCAGCGCGACACGGAGGTTGACGTTGGCGGTGATGTCGGCCGAGACGACGCCCGCGGGTCGCTGCGTGGCGAGGACCAGGTGGACCCCAAGGGACCGGCCCACCACCGCCACCCGGACGATTCCCTCGAGGAACGCCGGCAGCTCCTCGGCCAGCATCCGGAACTCGTCGACGACGATCACCAGTCGCGGCAGTGCCTCCCGACGCGGATGGTCGGCGTAGGCGTCGAAGTCGGTGGCGCCGACCTCGGCCAGCAGGCGCTCACGGCGCTTCAGCTCGGCGGTGAGCGAGGCCAGCGCGCGCTCGGAGAGGTGGGCGTCGAGGTCCGTGACCACACCGGTGGTGTGCGGCAGGTTTGCGCACTGCTGGAACGCGGCACCGCCCTTGTAGTCCACCAGGACGAACGCCAGCCGGTCCCGGCGGTTGGTGACGGCCAGCGAGGTGATGAGGGTCTGGAGGAGCTCGGACTTCCCGGAGCCGGTGGTGCCCGCCACGAGGATGTGCGGACCGTCCGCCAGGAGGTCGACGACGTGGCGTCCCCGCGAGGACATGCCGATGACCGCGGACGTGGCGCTGGGCCGCCGCTCCCACGCGCTGGCGACGGCACCGGGGTCCAGCGCGTCGACCTCGAGGATGTCGACGAGGCGACACTGCTCGGGGATGACGCCCGTCTGGTGCTCGGGAGTGGCGTCACGCAGGGGTGCGAGCGCCCGCGACAGCCGTTCTGCCCACGGCGGTCCCGCCAGGTCGGGGACGAGGGAGGACCACGGCCCGCCGCTGGCGCTGTGGAGGCGCGCGAGGGCGGGGTCGTCGGCCAGCTCGACCGTCGCCCGGACCTCCGTCGGCAGCCGCGCCGCATCGGCGTCGAGCGCGATGGCGACGACGCCCACGGCAGGCCCCTCCTCGAGGAGGGCCGCGAGGCCGGGCAGCGGGCGCAGCGCCTCCGCGCCGTCGAGCAGGACGACCGTCCAGGGCCCCGGCCACCGGCGCCCAGCCGAGCCCGCAGCCGCTCCTGTTTGGGCCGCCTTTCGTTGGGCCACAAGGGCATTCAGTCGTGCCAGGGCGTTGTCGCACGCCCCACCCGGCACGGCGCCGACGGCGACCGCAGAATCCGCCACGTCACCTCGCCCCGCGTGCGGGAGGCGCTCAACCCAGCGCCAGTGGGCCGAGTCGTCGTCGGCGCAGAGCACCCGCACGCCGAGGTCGAGCGGCGAGTGGAGCGCCGCGAGCTGGCCGAGGAGGGACCGGGCCAGCCCGACGCGGCTCCGTCGCGACCCTGTGACCCCGAGCGGCCCACCCTGCGCCAGCGATAGGGCGCACGGCACCTCCGCGATGGGCGGCCAGTCCCGGCGACCGTCCTCGTCGACCACCGTCACCGCCGAAGCAGTCGTGGCCGTGCCGAGCCGGACGAGTAGCCAGTCGTCGTCCTCCGCCCTGCGCTCCCACAGTCGCGCCGACGGCGTCACCGCGATGGTCAGCACCTCGGCGAGGTCTGGCGCCGACCGCAGGCGGTGCCGCCGCTCGGCAGCCAACGCGGCGTCTCGGCAGCGGACGGCCTCCCTGCGGCGCCGTTCGAACTCACGCAGCTGCACGGCATACGAGCGTCTCCCGGAGAACCTGTCGCTCAGCGCGTTGCCGGCCATGAGGAGGGGGCTCATCAGTGCGAAGGCGAGGAGCTGCGGACCGTAGAGCAGGGCCAGCACGCCGCACACCGGCACGGGCAGCAGCATGGCGAGCCACGGCATACGGGCACGGCCTGCTTGCTCGGGGCGGCGGGGGTAGGTGATGGTGGCCTCGGGGAGGGCCGCCGGGATGCGGGGGCTGCGGTTGACCGTGATGGTGCCCTCGTGCGTCGGGCGGGTGGCGGCGGGGCGCGCCCCGGATGCCCGCACCTGGAGCCGGCTGGCGCCGAGCGTGAGGACCATGCCGGAGTCGATGGCCGCGCCGCCTGTGCCGACCGGACGGCCGTCGAGTCGGGTGCCGTTCGTGGAGCCGCAGTCGCGCACGTGTATGCCGTCTGGTCCGGCCACGAGCTCGGCGTGCCTGCGGGACAGGCTCGGGTCGTCGATGGCGACATCGGCCGCACCGCGACCGATGCGCACCGTGCCGGGGCGCAGCTCGTGGTGCTGGCCCGCGTCCGGCCCGCCGGTGACGGCGAGGAGCAGAGGGCTGGACGGCGGTGGTGGCGTGCCCGGCGGCCCGAGGACCAGCACCGCGCCGTCGAGCAGGGGCGGATCACCGACGGCGTGGCAACCGTCGAGAACCTCGCCGCGGATCGAGATCGGAAGGTCCTCGGCACCGGCGGCGCGCACC
This sequence comes from Dermatophilaceae bacterium, assembly GCA_025924375.1. Classification (GTDB taxonomy): domain Bacteria; phylum Actinomycetota; class Actinomycetes; order Actinomycetales; family Dermatophilaceae; genus JAICIN01. The sequence goes on from JAICIN010000042.1 coordinate 7,749, forward strand.
AGGGAGCCCCGCACCTCGTGTAGGGGGGTGCCGGACGCGCAGGTGACCTCCACGTCCACCGCGGGGTCCGCCCGGTCGCACCGCACGAGGCTCAGTCGAAGGCGCATGGAAGGACGGTAGGTCCGCCCACCGACGCTCGGGCTGCGCTGTCCACACGGCCTGTGGACAACCCTCCGACTTGCACGAGTCGGCTCCTATGCTCACGCTTGCTGTCCGGGTGAGCAGGCGCGTTCTCGCGAAGGGGCGAGGCGACGGGGCGCGGGGAGGGGGTGCCGTGGAGGCCGTTCGCCACGTCGAGGCCGAGGTCCGCGAGCTGATCCGGCGCTCGGGCCTCGACCCCGCGAGGGACACCCGCGACGTCGACAGGCTGGTTCGCGACGCCGTCGCCGACTACGACGAGCGGTCCCTGCACGGCGGGCTGCCGGTCCTCGTGGACCGCGACGGGGCGGTCAAGACGGTGCTCGACGCGGTCGCGGGCTTCGGTCCCCTGCAGCCGTACTTCGACGACCCGGAGATCGAGGAGATCTGGATCAACGAGCCGTCGCGCGTCTTCGTCGCCCGCGGCGGGGTGGCGGAGCTCACGACCACGATTCTCTCGGCCGACGAGGTGCGCGACCTCGTCGAGCGGATGCTCAAGAGCTCCGGGAGGAGGGTCGACCTGTCCTCGCCCTTCGTGGATGCCGTTCTGCCCGACGGCTCGCGGCTCCATGTGGTGATCCCCGACATCACTCGCACCCACTGGCTCGTCAACGTCCGCAAGTTCGTGGTGAAGGCCGACCAGCTCGACGACCTCGTGGCGCTCGGCACCCTCACCCGCCATTCGGCACGCTTCCTCGAGGCAGCCGTCGTCAGCGGCCTCAACATCCTCGTGGCCGGCGGGACGCAGGCAGGCAAGACGACCATGCTGAACTGCCTCGCCGCCGCCATCCCTCCACGGGAGCGGGTCGTGACCTGCGAGGAGGTCTTCGAGCTGAAGATCCCGCTCCGCGACGTCGCGTCGATGCAGTGTCGCCAGCCCAGCCTGGAAGGGACCGGCGAGGTGCCACTGCGCCGGCTGGTCAAGGAGGCGCTGCGCATGCGGCCATCCCGGATCATCGTCGGCGAGGTGCGGCAGGCCGAGAGCCTCGACCTCCTCATCGCCTTGAACAGCGGCCTGCCGGGCATGGCCACCGTCCACGCCAACAGCGCCCGCGAGGCCGTCACCAAGATGTGCACGCTCCCGCTGCTGGCCGGTGAGAACGTCGCGAGCCGCTTCGTGGTGCCGACGGTCGCCGGCTGCATCGACCTCGTCGTCCACGCGGCGCTCGAGCACGACGGTGTGCGACGCGTCCGCGAGATCGCCGCCGTGCCGGGCCGGGTCGAGGGCGACGTCGTGGAGATCGCCGACCTCTTCGTGCAGCGTGACGGCGAGCTGCGCCGTGCCGACGGCTTCCCACCCCACACCGACCGGTTCGAAAGGGCGGGTTACGACGTGGCCGCCCTCCTGGCGCAGGAGTGACGCCGTGCGCGGTCTCCTGCTCGGCCTCGCCCTCGGCACAGGACTGTTCTGCATCTGGTGGTCGTGCTGGGTGCCGGGAGAGGCCGCGACACCGCGACGCAAACGCGGCGGCCTCATCGACCGGCTGCAGGACGAGCTCGTGCAGGCGGGCTACGAGGGCATGGGCCCACGGGGCCTGCTGACCGCCTGCCTTCTCGCCTTCGCACTCGTCGCGGTCCTGCTCCTCGCGACGACCAGCGTGGCGGTCATCGCATTGGCCTTCGGGCTCGTGGCGGGCTACGCGCCGCTGGCCCTGGTGCGGATGCGTGCGCGCCGCCGTCGGGCCGTCATGCGCGACCTGTGGCCGGACGCCGTGGACAACATCGCGTCGGCGGTCCGGGCCGGCCTGGCACTACCCGAGGCGCTCGCGCAGCTGGGGCACCGGGGGCCGGAGGAGCTGCGACCCGCGTTCACCGCGTTCGCCGAGGACTACCGCGCCAGCGGCCGGTTCCAGGACTGCCTCGACCGGCTCAAGGAGCGTCTCAGCGACCCTGTCGGTGACCGGCTGGTGGAGTCGCTCCGCATCGCCCGCGAGGTCGGCGGCAGCGACCTGGGCCGGCTGCTGCGCACGCTGTCCGGGTTCCTGCGCGAGGACGCCCGCACCCGGGCGGAGCTCGAGACGCGACAGGGCTGGACGGTCAACGCGGCCCGGCTCGCGGCGGCGGCGCCGTGGGCGATCCTGGCCATGCTCTCGACGAGGGGCGAGTCGGTCCGTGCCTACGGCACGGCGACCGGCACGCTGGTCATCCTCCTCGGGGCCCTCACCTGCGTGGGGGCGTACCGCCTCATGATCCGCATCGGGCGGCTGCCCGAGGACGTGCGGGTGCTCCGGTGAGGGCGTTCGGGCTCGCCGCGGTGTCGACCGTGTCCGACGGCTGGTCGCGCACCGGGGCCCTGTTGGGCGTGATGCTCGGCCTGGGCCTCCTGCTGCTCTGGGTCGGGCTGCCGCGGCACCGCCGCCCCGGCCTGGAGGACCGCCTCTACCCCTACCTGCGCGACGCCCCCCGACCCTCACGCCTCCTCGCGGTGACCCCGGTCGCGGGGTCCGGCGCGCTCGCGGCCCTGCTGCGTCCCGTGGTCGGCGAGCTCGCCCAGGGCATCGAGCGGCTTCTCGGCGGTTCGGCTTCCGTTCGCCGTCGGCTCCTGCGCGCGGGAGCCTCCCCGGATGTCGACCGGTTCCGCGCCGAGCAGGTCCTCTGGGGAGCGCTCGGAACCGTCGGCGGCCTCGCCCTCGGCGCGCTCATCTGGCTCGGCAAGGGCGGCTCGGTCGTCCCGGCCCTCGTGATGACCTTCTGCGGCACCGGGGCCGGCGTCGTCGCCCGGGACCAGTGGCTGAGCCACCAGGCTGCCGAGCGTGAGCGGCGCATGCTCACCGAGTTCCCCACGATCGCCGAGCTCCTCGCGCTGGCCGTCGGCGCCGGCGAGGGCGCCGTGGGGGCGTTGGAGCGCGTCTGCCGGCTCTCCCACGGCGAGCTATCCGGCGAGCTCGCGCGCTGCCTGGCCGACGCCCGTGCCGGCGCCAACCTGCAGAACGCGCTGCAGGGCCTCGCCGACCGGACGGGACTGCCCAGCCTCGCCCGGTTCGTCGACGGCATGGTCATCGCCGTCCAGCGAGGCACGCCGCTCGCCGAGGTGCTGCGCTCGCAGGCGCAGGACGTCCGCGAGGCGGGGCGGCGGGCCGTCATGGAGTCCGGCGGCAAGAAGGAGATCGCGATGATGCTTCCGGTGGTCTTCATGATCCTGCCGGTGACCGTGCTGTTCGCCGTCTACCCGGGCTTCGCCTTCCTCCGCTTCAGCATCTGACCCGTCAACGAGAGGACCACCATGCCGACGATCAACCGGGCGACCGCACGGGCCCAGCACGCCGCGTTGCGCCTCCTGCAGGACGCTGTCGACACCATCGGGACCCGACGCCGAGGTTCCCCGGAGCGCGGCGACGTGCCGGGCTGGGTGCTCATCACCCTGATGACCGCCGGTCTGGTGACGGCGATCTGGGCTGTCGCGAGCGACCAGCTCGTCTCGATGTTCCAGCGCTCCCTGAACTCGGTCACCGGCCCCTGAGCCGTGCGCCAAGACAAGGCCCTGCCCTCGGACAGAGCCGTGCGCCGGCACGAAGCCGTGCGCTTCCGCGGACCGCCGGACCGCGGGAGCGCGGTCGTCGACTTCATCCTCGTCTCGGCACTCGTCACGGTGCTTTTCCTCGCCGTCTTCCAGCTCGGTCTTGCCCTGCACGTCCGCAACACCCTGATCGCGTGCGCCGCGGAGGGTGCCCGGCTGGGCGCGCGGGCGGACGCGACTCCCGAGGACGGGGCGGCACGCGCGCGGGACCTCATCGCCGCCTCCATCTCGCCGAGGTTCGCGGGCGACGTCTCAGCCGGAGTGGTCGACGCGGGCGGCGTCCGGGCCGTCGCCGTCTGGGTCCGGGCCCCACTGCCGGTGCTGGGGCCGCTCGGCCCACAAGGGCGGTTGCGGGTCATCGGTCGGGCGTTCCAGGAGTCCCAGTGACCCCACGCCCGCTGACCCTCCGCCACCGACCGCACCCCGAGTCCGGCAGCGCCGTCGTGGAGTTCGTCTTCCTCGCCGTGCTGCTCCTGGTCCCGCTCATCTACCTCGTCATGGCGCTCGGCCGCCTCCAGGCGGGCGCCTACGCCGCGACGGCCGCGGCTCGCGAGGCGGGCCGCGCCTACGTCACCTCACCGGACGGCACCAGCGCGCCCGCCCGCGCCCAGTCGGCCGCACGAATCGCCTTCGAGGATCAGGGCTTCGGCGATGTGGGCGTTCTGCGCATCGGCTGCGACGGCAGTCCCTGCCTGCGACCCGAGGGGCGGGTCGAGGCCGAAGCCACCGTCACCGTGCCGCTCCCGCTCATTCCCTCGTTCGCTCGGGCGGTCATTCCCCTCGAGGTGCCGGTCACCGCCGAGCACGTCGCCGTGGTGGGCCGCTTCCGGGGCGCACCATGAGCAGCCTGCGTGATCTGCTGCGTGGTCGCCGGGCCGGCCGCCGCCTTGGCGGGGAGTCCGGACAGGTCTCGCTGCTCATCCTCGGCTTCACCGCCGTCGCGATCCTCCTGGTCACCGGCACGGTGGTGGCCACGTCGGCCCAGCTCGCCCGCGTCAGGCTCCTCGATGCCGCCGACGGGGCAGCCCTCGACGCCTCCGACGCCCTCGACACCCGCGCCTACTCGCAGGGCCTCGGAGCCGCCGTCGCCCTGAGCGACGAGACGGTCCGCACGGCCGCCCGGCAGTACCTCGCGAGCAGCACCCTCCCGGTCGGAGTCACCGCCTGGCAGCTCGCGTCGGGCACCGGTTCGCCTGACGGCGAGACCGCCGTGGTCCGTCTCGTCGGCGAGGCGCGGTTGCCCGTGGTCGGCCGGGTCCTGTCCGCCCTCGGGGGCTCGGTCACCATCACCGTCGAGTCCCGCGCGCGCTCGGACCTCCGGTGACCTGTCAAACCGGGCGCCCTGCTGTGCGAGTTCAGTGACCCCCAGGGGTCACCGATCCCACACACAGAGGCGATGAGCCCCCGTATGCCGGCCGGCCGGCATACGGTGCATGGTCGCCGCCGCCGGTGTGTCCGGTGCCACCCGTCGCGCCGGCTCCCGGCCGCCGCGCCGCGGCTAGAGTGAGGATGAAGGACGACACCAACGGCGCTGGAGGGCTCCCCGACCATGTCTGCTGACCGCACCACTTCCGTCATCGTCGCGGGGGCCCGCACCCCGATGGGCCGCCTCCTCGGCTCGCTCAAGCAGTTCTCGGGCGCCGACCTCGGCGGCTTCGCCATCAAGGGCGCGCTCGACAAGGCCGGGGTGAAGCCGGAGCAGGTCGACTACGTGATCATGGGGCAGGTCCTCCAGGCCGGGGCCGGGCAGATCCCCGCGCGCCAGGCCGCCGCCAAGGCCGGCATCCCCATGACCGTGCCGGCGCTGACCATCAACAAGGTCTGCCTCTCCGGGCTCGACGCCATCGCGCTGGCCGACCAGCTCATCCGCGCCGGCGAGTTCGAGGTCGTCGTCGCCGGCGGCCAGGAGTCGATGACCAACGCTCCGCACCTGCTCGAGAAGAGCCGGGAGGGCTTCAAGTACGGCGACGTGCCGCTGCGCGACCACATGGCCTTCGACGGGCTGTGGGACGCCTTCACCGACCAGGCCATGGGAGCCCTGACGGAGCAGGCCAACACCGGCGCCCAGGCCTTCACCCGCGAGGAGCAGGACGCCTTCTCCGCCCGCAGCCACCAGCTGGCCGCGCGCGCGTGGAAGGACGGCCTCTTCGACGACGAGGTCGTCGCGGTGCAGATCCCGCAGCGCAAGGGGGAGCCCGTCGAGTTCAAGACCGACGAGGGCATCCGCGCCGACACCACGACCGAGACCCTCGCCAAGCTCAAGCCGGCGTTCGCCAAGGACGGCACCATCACCGCCGGCTCCGCGTCGCAGATCTCCGACGGCGCTGCGGCGGTCGTGGTCATGAGCAAGGCCAAGGCTCAGGAGCTGGGACTCACGTGGCTCGCCGAGATCGGCGCGCACGGCGTCGTCGCCGGACCCGACAGCACCCTGCAGCAGCAGCCGGCCCGCGCCATCGTCACGGCGTGCGGCAAGGAGGGCATCGCGCCCACCGACCTCGACCTCGTCGAGATCAACGAGGCGTTCGCCGCGGTGGGCCTGGCCTCGACCAAGGAGCTCGGTCTCGACCCGGAGAAGGTCAACGTCAACGGCGGCGCGATCGCCCTCGGCCACCCCATCGGCATGTCCGGCGCCCGGCTGGTCCTGCACCTGGCCCTCGAGCTGAAGCGCCGCGGCGGCGGCGTCGGTGTTGCGGCGCTGTGCGGAGGCGGCGGCCAGGGCGACGCCCTGGTCGTGCGGGTGCCCGCAGCCGAGCAGCGCGGCTGAGCTTGGCGCCCCGCACCGTCGACGTCCCGGCCCTCGTCGAGTCCGCACGCGCCGGCTCGCCGAGGGCGGTGGCGCGGCTCATCTCGCTCGTCGAGGACGCCCACCCCGCGCTGCGCGAGGTGATGGCGGCCCTCGCGCCCCACAGCGGGAACGCCTACGTCGTCGGCATCACCGGCAGCCCGGGAGTCGGCAAGTCGACCTCGACGAACGCCGTCGTCCGGGCCTTCCGCGACAGGGCGAAGCGGGTGGGCGTCCTCGCGGTCGACCCGTCCTCGCCGTTCTCCGGGGGCGCCCTCCTCGGTGACCGCGTCCGCATGCAGGACCATGCCCTCGACCCCGACGTCTACATCCGCTCCATGGCGTCCCGGGGGCACCTCGGCGGGCTGTCGTGGACCACCCCCCAGGCGTTGCGCGTGCTCGACGCCGCGGGCTGCGACGTCATCCTCCTCGAGACCGTCGGCGTCGGTCAGTCGGAGGTCGAGGTGGCCGGGCTCGCGGACACCACGGTCGTCCTCCTCGCCCCCGGGATGGGCGACGGCATCCAGGCCGCCAAGGCGGGCATCCTCGAGATCGGCGACGTGTTCGTCGTCAACAAGGCCGACCGCGACGGAGCCGATGCCACCGTGCGCGACATCCGCCACATGATCTCGCTCGGGGACCGCACCGAACCGGGTCTGTGGCGCCCACCGGTCGTGAAGTCCGTTGCGGTGCAAGGGGACGGCATCGACGAGGTGATGGAGGCGCTCGACAAGCACACCGCGTGGATGGAGCGCACCGGCACCCTGCGGGAGCGCCGGCTGCGCCGCGCGAGCGACGAGATCGAGGCGATCGCACTCGCGCAGCTGCGCGAGCGCATGGGCGACCTGCGGCACGGCAGCGGCGTGGAGGAGCTCGCCGCCGAGGTCGTGGACGGCCGCACCGACCCGTATGCCGCGGCGGACAGGATCGTCTCGGCCCTCGCCTGAGGCCGCGGGCAGGAAAACCAGTGGCCGCAGCGTCCGCGACGTCCCTACCGTCGACGGCATGAGGATCCGACCGGTGAGGCTCGACGACGAGCGCGAGTTCGCCGCCTTCCACGCCACGGCTGAGGCGGCCGAGCGCTTCGAGCGTCCCTTGGCCCCCATGTGGTCGCGCGAGGAGATGCGCGTGATGTTCACCGACGACGGTCCCTCCGAGCGGCTGCTCGGGTTCGTCGCGGAGGACGGCGGAGACGTCGTCGGCGCCGGCATGCTGCACCTGCCCATGCTCGACAACGAGCACTTCGCCTGGCTCATGACGTGGGTCGCGCCTGCCCTTCGGGGTCGGGGGACCGGCTCCGCGCTGCTCGACAACCTCGTGCAGGAGGCGCGAGCGCTGGGCCGCACGGACCTCGTGGTGGAGACGGCCTACCCGGCAGGGCGCCGGGAGGACCACCCCTACCGACGGTTCCTCGAGCGCCGAGGCTTCGTCCTGGCCAACACCGAGGTGCGCCGGGTCCTCGAGCTGCCCGTGCCCGACGCCGAGCTGCAGGTCCTCGTCGACGAGAGCGCGGCGCGTCACGAGGGGTACCGCATCGTGGCGTTCGACGGGCCGGTCCCGGACGAGCTGCTCCCCTCGCTGTGCGCCACGAAGTCGCAGCTCGCGGTCGACGCCCCCACGGGGGCCATGGACTTCGAGGAGGAGGCCTTCACGCCGGAGCTCCTCCGTCACCACGACGAGGTCCTGCGGCGCCAGGGCCGGACGAGGATCTCCACGCTCGCCCTGACGGGGCGATGGGCGAGGTGGTCGCGTACAGCGACATCGTGATCCCCTCCGGCGACCTGCCCAACGTCTACCAGTGGGGCACGCTCGTCCGGCGTGAGCACCGCGGACACCGCCTCGGCACGGCGGTCAAGGCGCGGGGGCTGCGGGAGCTGCAGCGCCGGGTCGGCCCGGAGCGCACGCGGATCCAGACCTGCAACGCCGAGCAGAACCCGTGGATGGTCGGCATCAACGAGCGGCTCGGCTACCGGGCCGTCGAGGTCGTGCCGTCCTTCCTGCGCCGCGTGGAGGCGCTCGTGACCGCCGCGTCGCAGCGGGCGACGCGATGAGCACCGCTTCGGTGCCGGCCGAGGCTGTGCCGGCCGCCCGGCATACGGTGGGGGCATGATCGTCGCCTTCTCCATCTCCCCGTCCACGGCCGCCGACGACACGGGTTCGGTGAGCGAGGCCGTCGCCGCGGCCGTGCGGGTCGTCCGCGAGTCCGGCCTCCCGCACGAGACGACCTCGATGTTCACGAGCATCGAGGGGGAGTGGGACGAGTGCATGGCCGTCGTGAAGCGGGCGGTCGACGCCGTGGCTGCCTACGGCCCCCGCGTCGGGCTCGTCCTCAAGGCCGACATCCGGCCCGGGCACACCGGGGAGATGACGGGCAAGGTCGAGCGCCTCGAGGCGGCGCTGCGTCGGGAGCGCTAGCCGCTGGAGGGCGCGGGACGGCGCGGACCGCGGAGGGCCACGGCCGCACCCGGACCCCGTCGTCGCGCAACCGTTACCGGAAACCCCCGTGCGCGCCGGTGGCGCCCCCTAGGGTGCTGTGGTCGTCAGTCGAGGGAACCGGTGAGGGGGTGGGGGCGCAGCCATGTGGGCAGCGATCCGCTACCGGCGCGCCCAGGCCCTGGTCCTCGTCCTGCTCTCGGCGCTCATCGCCTCGTGTGCCGCGCTCGCCCCGCTCTACTCCCGGGCGCTCGAGCAGGGGCTGCTGCGACAGCAGGTCTTCCGGGCCGAGCCCGCCGACACCGCGCTGTGCGTCATGGCATCGCGCACCACGTCGGCACCCGACCTCGGGCTCTACCGGCTCGACGTGTTGGTCCCGCAGTCCGTCAAGTAC
>JAICIN010000043.1 GCA_025924375.1 Dermatophilaceae bacterium
CGAAGATCACCTCGTCCATGCGGGACCCGGTCTCCACGAGCGCCGTCGCGAGGATGGTGAGCGAGCCGCCGTCCTCGATGTTGCGGGCCGCGCCGAAGAACTTCTTCGGCGGGTAGAGCGCGGCCGAGTCGACACCACCGGAGAGGATGCGCCCGCTCGCCGGGGCGGCGAGGTTGTAGGCGCGGCCGAGCTTGGTGATCGAGTCGAGCAGCACGACGACGTCGTGGCCCATCTCGACGAGGCGCTTGGCGCGCTCGATCGCGAGCTCGGCGACCGTGGTGTGGTCTTCGGCCGGGCGGTCGAAGGTCGAGGAGATGACCTCGCCCTTGACCGCGCGCTGCATGTCGGTGACCTCCTCCGGACGCTCGTCCACGAGGACGACCATGAGGTGGCACTCCGGGTTGTTCGTCGTGATGGCGTTGGCGATGGCCTGCATGACCATCGTCTTGCCGGCCTTGGCCGGGGCGACGATGAGCCCGCGCTGGCCCTTGCCGATGGGCGCGACGAGGTCGATGACGCGGGTCGTGATGTGCTGCGGCTCGGTCTCGAGGCGCAGGCGCTGCTGCGGGTAGAGCGGCGTCAGCTTGCCGAACTCCACGCGCTTCTTCGCCTCGTCGGGCGACATGCCGTTGACGGTGTCGAGGCGGACCAGCGCGTTGAACTTCTGGCGCTGGTTCTGCTGCTCGCCCTCGCGCTGCGCCTTGACCGCGCCCGTGACGGCGTCACCCTTGCGCAGGCCGTTCTTCTTGACCATGCCGAGCGGGACGTAGACGTCGTTGGAGCCGGGGAGGTAGCCGCTGGTGCGGACGAAGGCGTAGTTCTCGAGGACGTCGAGGATGCCCGCGACGGGGACCAGCACGTCGTCGTCCTCGACCAACGGCTCGTTGTCGTAGTCGCCACCGAAGTCGCCCCGGCCGCTGCGGCCGCGCTTGTCGCGGTTGCGGTTCCGGTTGCGGTTGCGCCGGCGACCGTTGCGGTCGTCGTCGTCCTGGCGGTTGTCGGCCGCGCGCTCGCCCCGGTCGCCCCGGTCGTCCTGCCGGTTGGCGCGGTCGTTGTGGCCGTCCTGGCGGTCGCCGCGGTCGTCCCGGTTGTCCTGCCGGTTGGCGCGGTCGCCACGGTCGTTACGGCTGTCCTGTCGCTCGCCACGGTGGTCGCGGTCGGTGCGCTCGTGGTTGTCCCGGCGGTCGCGGCTCTCGCGGTTGCCCTGGCGCTCGCCCTGGGTGTCGTCGTCCCGGGCCGGCCGCTCCTGGCGGCGGTTCTCGTCGCGGTGGCTGTCCTCGCGGGCCGGTCGCTCCTGGCGGCGGTTCTCGTCACGGTGGCTGTCCTCGCGGACCGGCCGCTCCCGGCGGCGGTTCTCGTCGCGGTGGCTGTCCTGGCGGTCCTCGCGGGCAGGGCGGTCCTCACGGGCAGGGCGGTCCTCGCGGCCGGTGGGAGCGTCGGTGCGCGCGGCGGGCGCCTCCCGGCGCGAGGCGTGCGGGGCGCGGGCCTCAGCGGGGCCCTCGGAGCGAGCGACGGGCGCCGAGCCGTTGCGGGCGGTCCCGCCGTGAGCGGCGGACGCCTCGGTGCGAGCGGGCACGTCCTCGGTACGGGCGGCCGGAGCCTCGATGCGAGCCCCGCGGGCCTCACGAGCAGCCGGGGCTGCCGGGGCCTCCGTGCCGGTCGACGGGGTGGACGTCCCGGACTGGCGGGCCTTGATGGCGGTGACGAGGTCACCCTTGCGCATCTTCGCCGTCCCGGTGATCCCCATGCTGGCGGCGAGTCCCTGCAGCTCGGCCAGCCGCATCGCACTCAGGGCGCCGGAGCGGCGGGGAGTCTCGGCGGCGCCGTCCGGCGCCGCGTCGAGAGTGGTGGTGTCTGTCACGAAGGATCCTTCCCCCTCGTATGCGGTCTCTTCAGATTCGAGACCGGTGCTTGGGCCAGGTGTTCTGGCCGTTGGGAAGCCACGCGTGGCGCAGAAGACCTCTGGCAGTCGAGAACTGCCATTGCGTGGTGGTGTGCACTGCTGGATGCGGCTGGGCCTGCATCGGCTGCGCGTGCACGCTCAATGTAACACTCCTGCCACACCGTGAGGTGACACGTTCCCCGAAAGTGGTCAAGTCGTGACCGCGCGCGCGGCCGCGCCGGTGGCGGGCACCCCGGGCCGCAGCGCCCGCCACGCGCCTTCGGCGAACCGCGCGGCGTCGGCCGCACGCTCGCTGGTCGACAGCACCAGCACGGACGGCCCGGCCCCGGAGATGACCGCGGCGTGACCGGCCCCGCGCAGCCGGTCGACGAGGTCCATCGACGCCGGGAACGACCCCCGCCGCGCCTCCTGGTGCAGCCACTCCTGCGTGGCCGAGAGGAGGTATGCCGGGTGGGCGCCGAGCGCCTGGACGAGCAGGGCCGTGCGGGCCGAGTTGAGGGCGGCGTCGGCGTGGCGCACGTGGGAGGGAAGGACCGAGCGGGCCTTGGCGGTGGAGAGCTGCTCGGCGGGGACGAAGACGACGGGCTCGACGTCGGGGTGCAGGGACAGGCGCAGCGTCGTCGTCTCCCCCGGCGCGTCCGACCACGAGAGCGTCAGGCCGCCGAAGACGGACGCGGACGCGTTGTCCGGATGGCCTTCGAGCCGGCTCGCCAGGGTGTTCGCGAAGGCGAGGTCAGGCACCCCGCCGGCGCCACGGCATACGGACTGAAGTGCCTGTGCCGCAACGATTCCCGTGACGATCGCCGTCGCCGAGGAACCCAGGCCCCGGCCGTGCGGCACGCCGTTGCGGCACTGCAGGTGCAGGCCCTCGGGGAGCGCGACGCCGAGCTCGTCGAAGGCGAGCAGCATCGTGCGGTAGACGAGGTGGTTCTCGTCGCGCGGGACGTCGGCAGCCGCCTCGCCCTCGACGTCGATGCGCAGCCCGGGCGCGTCGGTGACGGTGGCGACGCAGGTGTCCCAGAGGCCGAGGGCGAGGCCGACGGAGTCGAACCCGGGGCCGAGGTTGGCACTGCTCGCGGGGACGGTGACCTCGACGCTGGTGCCCGGCGCGAGCGCCTCGCCCATCAGCCGTCGAGCCCGAGCGCCCGGGCGGCCGTGACGGCGTCGACCGGCACACGGGTCGGCGTGACGTCCGAGCCGTCGGCGTTCTTCAGGGCCCACTGCGGGTCCTTGAGGCCGTGTCCGGTGACGGTGCAGACGACCGTGGCGCCGGGCGGGACCTGGCCGGCCGCGTGCGCCTGGAGCAGCCCGGCGACGCTCGCCGCGGACCCCGGCTCGACGAAGACGCCCTCGCGGGCCGAGAGGATCCGGTGCGCCTGGAGGATCTGCTCGTCGGTGACGGCCTCGATGCGGCCGCCGGACTCGTCACGGGCGGCCTCGGCCTGCTTCCACGAGGCCGGGTTGCCGATGCGGATGGCCGTCGCGATCGTCTCCGGGTGGTCGACCGGGTGCCCCTTGACGATCGGGGCGGCGCCGGCGGCCTGGAAGCCCCACATCTGCGGCAGCCGGGTCGCGGGTCCCGGCTGGTCGGAGCCGTGGTGGTACTCGCGGTAGCCGCGCCAGTAGGCGGTGATGTTGCCGGCGTTGCCGACCGGCAGGCAGTGGATGTCGGGGGCGTCGCCGAGGGCGTCGACGACCTCGAAGCCGGCCGTCTTCTGTCCCTCGATGCGCGCCGGGTTGACGGAGTTGACGAGCTCGACGGGGTAGGCCTCCGCGAGCTTGCGGGCGAGCGTGAGGCAGTCGTCGAAGTTGCCGTCGACCTGCAGGAGGGTGGCGCCGTGGGCGATCGCCTGGCTGAGCTTGCCCATGGCGATCTTGCCGTCGGGCACGAGGACGCCGCACGCCATCCCCGCCTTGGTGGCGTAGGCAGCGGCCGACGCGCTGGTGTTGCCCGTCGACGCGCAGATGACGGCCCTGGCGCCGGCCCGGGCCGCCACCGAGATGGCGGTCGTCATGCCGCGGTCCTTGAAGGAGCCGGTCGGGTTGAGCCCCTCGTACTTGAGGTGGACGCTCGCGCCGACGCGCTCCGAGAGGTACTCGGCGGGGATGAGCGGGGTGCCGCCCTCCTGGAGGGTCACGACCGGCGCGCCCTCGAGCATCGGCAGCCGGCCGGCATACTCGCGGATCACCCCGCGCCAGAGGTGCGCCATCAGGACCCCTCCACGCGCATCACCGACGTCACCTCGTGCACGCTGTCGAGCCCGGTGAGCGCCTCGACGGTGGCCGAGAGGGCGGCGTCCGGCGCGGTGTGGGTGACGACCACGAGCCGCGCCTGCTTCTGGGCGTCCTCGCCCTCGCCGGTCTCGATGAGCTGCTGGCGCACCGTCTCGATCGAGACGCCGTGCTCCGCGAACGCCGTGGCCACCTGGGCGAGGACGCCCGGGCGGTCGTTGACGTCGAGGCTGATGTGGTAGCGGGTGAGGGCCTGCCCCATGTCGAGGACGGGCAGGTCCGCGTATGCCGACTCGCCCGGTCCGCGGCCTCCACCGACGCGGTGCCGGGCCACCGCCACGACGTCGCCGAGGACGGCGCTCGCGGTGGGGTCTCCCCCGGCACCCTTGCCGTAGAACATCAGCTGGCCGGCGGCGTCGGCCTCGACGAAGACGGCGTTGTAGGCGTCGCGGACACCGCCGAGCGGGTGCGACCGCGGGATCATCGCCGGGTGCACGCGGACGCTGACGCCCGGGGTGCCCACGCCTCCCTCGCCGAGCGCCTCCGTGCGCTCGCAGATCGCGAGGAGCTTGACGACACAGTCCATCTCGCGCGCGGCCTGCACGTCGGCGGCGCTGACCTCGGTGATGCCCTCGCGGTAGACCTGGTCGCCGGAGACGCGGGTGTGGAAGGCGAGCGAGGCGAGGATCGCGGCCTTGGCGGCGGCGTCGAAGCCCTCGACGTCGGCGGTCGGGTCGGCCTCGGCGTAGCCGAGCGCCTGGGCCTGCTCGACGGCCTCGTGGAAGCCCTGGCCGGTGGTGTCCATCTTGTCGAGGACGTAGTTGGTGGTGCCGTTGACGATGCCGAGGACGCGGCGCACCTCGTCGCCGGCGAGCGACTCGCGGATCGGGCGCAGGATCGGGATCGCGCCGGCGACCGCGGCCTCGTAGTAGAGGTCGACGCCCGCATCGGCGGCCGCGGCGTAGAGCGACGGGCCGTCCTCGGCGAGCAGCGCCTTGTTGGCGGTGACGACGGAGGCGCCGTGCTTCATGGCTGCCTGGATGAGGCTGCGGGCCGGCTCGATGCCGCCGATGACCTCGATGACGATGTCGGCGCGCTCGACCAGGCTCTCGGCGTCGGTCGTGAACAGGGAGGGGTCGACGGGGAGGTCGGACCGGTCCCTGCCGGGGCGGCGGACCGCGACGCCCTCGAGGTGGAGCGGCCGGCCGACGCGGGCCGTGAGGTCGTCGGCGTGCTCGACGAGCATCCGCGCCACCGAGGACCCGACGACGCCGCACCCGAGGAGGGCCACCTTCAGCGGCTCCGCCGTCGTCTCGTGCTCGCTCTCGCTCACCTGGTCATCCTGTCGTCGCGTCCGCTCTGTGGACGCCGTCATTCCGGCATCCGGACTGTGCACCCCGGCGCTGCCGGCGCCGGGCAGCGACGGCGCGGGCCGGCGCCGCCTGCCGTGCCATTGTCATGCCTCACCCCACGTCGAGGGCCAGCAGGTCCTCGACGCTCTCCCGCCGCACGATGACCCGCGACGTCCCGTCGCGGACGGCGACGACCGGCGGCCGGGGGGTGTGGTTGTACTGGCTGGCCATGCTGCGGCAGTAGGCGCCGGTGCCCGGCACCGCGACGAGGTCGCCGGGCGCGATGTCGGCGGGCAGGTACTCGTCCATGACGACGATGTCGCCGCTCTCGCAGTGCCGCCCGACGACCCGGGCGAGCCGCGGGGGCGCGTCCGAGCGCCGGCTGGCCAGCGTGCACGAGTAGTCGGCGTCGTAGAGCGCGGTGCGGATGTTGTCGCTCATCCCGCCGTCGACCGAGACGTAGGTGCGCAGCGCTCCCCCGCCGAGGTCGACGTCCTTGACGGTGCCGACCTCGTAGAGCGTGAAGGTGCTGGGGCCGGCGATCGCCCGGCCCGGCTCGATCGAGATGCGCGGCATCATCGCCGGGCCGGCGCCGTTGCCGACCACCTTGAGCTCGCGGGCGACGAGGGCCGCCATCTGCGCGCCGAGCGCGCCCGGACCGAGCGGCGTGTGCTCGGAGGTGTAGGCGATGCCGTAGCCGCCGCCGAGGTCCATCTCCGGCATCTCGACCCCGTGCTCGCGGGCGACGTCGGCGTGCAGCCCGATGAGCCGGCGCGCCGAGACCTCGAAGCCCGCGGTGTCGAAGATCTGGCTGCCGATGTGCGAGTGCAGGCCGCGCAGGTCGAGGACCTCGCCGTGGGCGAGGATGCGCCGCACCGCCTCGGCCGCCTGGCCGCCGGCGAGGGAGAACCCGAACTTCTGGTCCTCGTGCGCAGTGGCGATGAACTCGTGGGTGTGCGCCTCGACACCGACCGTGACGCGCACCATGACCGGCGCGCGGACACCGAGATCCGTGGCGACGGAAGCAACCCGCTCGATCTCCTCGAAGGAGTCGACGACCACGCGACCAACCCCGGAGGCCAACGCCTGGCGGATCTCCGCGACGCTCTTGTTGTTGCCGTGGAAGCCGATCCGCTCGCCAGGGAAGCCGGCCCGCTGCGCCACCGCGAGCTCGCCCCCCGTGCAGACGTCGAGGCTCAGGCCCTCCTCGGCCACCCAGCGCGCCACCGCCGTGCACAGGAACGCCTTGCCGGCGTAGAAGACGTCGACGCCGATGCCGTGGTCGGCGAAGGGCGCGGCGAAGTCGCGTTGGAACGCCCGGGCGCGCGCCCGGAAGTCCGCCTCGTCGACGACGTATGCCGGTGTGCCGTGCTCGCGGGCAAGCGTCGCCACGTCGACGCCGCCGACCGTGAGGCGCCCGGCGTCGTCGCGTCCGATGGTCTGCGGCCACAGCTGCGGCAGCAGCTCCATGACGTCGGTCGGCCACGGCAGCCAGTGGGGCGGACCGCCGTAGCCCTCGGCGTGGAGGGCGCCGGCCTCGTGGGCGCGCATGCTGGGCCCCCCGGCTACATGCGCTCGGGCGCCGAGACGCCAAGCAGGTCAAGGCCGTTCGCCAGCACTTGGCGGGTGGCGTCGTTGAGCATGAGGCGGGACCGGTGGAGGTCGGTGACCTCCTCGTCGGCGGTCATCGGCCGGACCCGGCAGGTGTCGTACCACTTGTGGAAGTGGCCGGCGAGGTCCTCGAGGTAGCGGGCGACGCGGTGCGGCTCACGCAGCCGGGCGGCCTGCGCGACGACCCGGGGGAAGTCGCCGAGCACCGCGAGCAGCGAGGCCTCGGTGGGGTCGGTGAGCAGCCCCGGGTCGAAGCCGTCGCGGGTGTGGACGCCGTCCTCCCCGGCGAGGCGGGCGACGTTGCAGGTCCGGGCGTGGGCGTACTGCACGTAGAACACCGGGTTGTCGTTGGTCTGCTTGCGCAGCTCCTCGCCGTCGAGCGAGAGCGGGCTGTCCGCCGGGTAGCGGGCCAGCGAGTAGCGGACCGCGTCGGTGCCGATCCATCCGATGAGGTCGCGCAGCTCGATGATGTTGCCGGCCCGCTTGGAGAGCTTGGCACCACCGAGGTTGACCAGCTGGCCGATCCGGACCTCGATGTTGTGGTCCTTGTCGTCGCCCGCGCAGGCCGCGATCGCCTTGAGCCGGTTGATGTAGCCGTGGTGGTCGGCGCCGAGGAGGTAGATCTTCTCGTCGAAGCCGCGGTCCTTCTTGCTCAGGTAGTACGCAGCGTCCGCGGCGAAGTAGGTGGGCTCGCCGTTGGCCCGGATGAGCACGCGGTCCTTGTCGTCGCCGAACCCGGTGGTGCGCAGCCACACCGCGCCGTCCAGGTCGTAGACGTGGCCCTGCTCCCGCAGCCGCTCGACGGCCTGCTGCACCGCGCCGCCGTCGTGCAGCCGAGTCTCGGAGAACCACACGTCGAAGTGGACCCCGAAGTCCTCGAGCGTCCGGCGGATGTCGTCGAGCTGCGCCTCGTAGCCCAGCCGCCGCGCCTCCGCGAGCGCCTCGTCGTGGGGCAGCTCGAGCAGGTCGGGCCGCTCGCGCAGCGCCGTGGCCGCGAGGTCGTCGACGTAGGCGCCGGGGTAGCCGCCCTCCGGCGTCGCCTCCCCCTTGGCCCGGGCGAGGACCGAGGCGCCGAAGACGTCCATCTGCGTGCCGGCGTCGTTGACGTAGTACTCCGCGGTCACGTCGGCACCCGAGGCGCCGAGCAGCCGGCGCATCGAGTCACCGAGGGCCGCCCACCGGGTGTGGCCGATGTGCAGGGGCCCGGTCGGGTTGGCCGAGACGAACTCGAGGTTGATGGTGTGTCCGGACTCGGAGTCGTTGCGGCCGTAGGCGCCCCCCGCCTCGACGATGCTCCGGGCGAGCTCCCCGGCGCTGGAGGCCTCGAGGGTGATGTTGAGGAAACCCGGGCCCGCGACGTCGACGGCCTTGATCCCCGTGACCGAGCCGAGGCGTGAGGCGAGGGCGGCCGCGAGGTCTCGCGGCGGCATACCGGACTTCTTGGCCAGCTGGAGGGCGACGTTGGTGGACCAGTCACCGTGGTCGCGGTTCCTCGGGCGCTCCACGCGGACCTCGCCGGGCACCTCGACCGCGAAGTCGCCCGCGGCAACGCCCTCGCCCAGGGCGGCGCGGATGGCTGCGGAGAGCTCTTCGGGGGTCACCCGGCAGATTCTAGGGCTCGGGGGCGTAGCTCCTGCCCCTGGCCACGAACCCGTGGACGAGCTCGAGGAGGTAGTCGGGGTCGAACGGCTTGGCGACGAACGCGTCGAACCCCTCCTCCCCTGCCTGGATGCGGTCGTGCTGCTGCACGGAGGCAGTCACCATGATGACCGGGATGTCCGCCAGGGTCGGGTCCTCGCGGATGTGCCGGATCGCCCACCAGCCGTCGCGGGGCTCCATGTGGGCGTCGAGCGTGATGACCCGCGGGCGGCGCGCCCCGGGCCTCTGGAGGCGCTCGAGCAGCTCCTGGCCGTCGCCGACCTCCTCCACGTCGTAGCCCTCGAGCTTGAGGTTGATCGACATCAGCGTGCGGATCTGCTCGGTGTCGTCACACACCAGGACCAGCCCCCCGCCGTCTTTCATGGAAGCAACCCTAGGCTGCTAGTCTCACCGGGCGCCCCTGCAAAAGGCGCATCGGCCCCCGTAGCTCAGGGGATAGAGCACCGCCCTCCGGAGGCGGGAGCGCAGGTTCGAATCCTGCCGGGGGCACTTCTGCCCGGCCGAGACGATGGCGGCTCCGGCGTCGAGCGGCCGAGTCTGCAGGCCGCTGCCCTCGGCCCGCCGGTCCGCTCGGGTCCCTGTAGTGGGCCTGAAATCGACCTTCCTGCCGCGCCGAACCTCGATTTCAGGCCCCTTGCGGCAGCCCTGTGGATGGCCGAGGGCCCGTATGCCGGGTGCCCGGCACGCTGGGGCCGTGCCCCGCATCGCGCTGCCCGAGGAGCTGCGCGGCCAGGCCTTCTCGGTGAGGTCTGCCCGCGAGGCGGACGTGGGCGAGGCGCGTCTCTACGGCCGAGACCTCGACCGGCCGAGCCGCGGCGTGCGCCACGACGGCCCGGTCGACTCGCTGCGGACACTGGCCCTGGCGACGGGACCGGCTCTTCCCGCCGACGTCGCCTTCTCCCACCAGACCGCCGCGCTCCTGCTCAACCTGCCGCTCCCCCGCCGTCACGAGACGTGGCAGCCGCTGCACGTCATGAGGAACAGCGACCTCAGCCGGATCCGCCGCCGTGGCTGCGAGCAGCACAAGGGCCTCGAGCACCGCCGCACCTGGACGACCCGCGGCCTCGTGGTCGTCGCCGGCTCTGACACGTGGGTCGACCTCGCACCCCAGCTCGACGTCGAGGACCTGGTCGTGCTCGGTGACGCCATCGCGCGCCGCGCCGGGTCGGCCCTCCCCCTGAGTGCCACGCTCTCGAGACGCCGCCGCTGCCCGGAGCGCGACAAGCTCCGGGCGGCGCTCTCACTCATCCGCGTGGGCTCGGACTCGCCCATGGAGACCCGCTGCCGGCTCGTGTTCGGCCGAGCCGGCCTTCCAGAGCCGGAGCTCAACGGTCGCGTGCCGTTCCGGCACGACGCCGAGTTCATGTGCCGGGCCGACTTCGTCTGGCGGAAGCAGCGGGTCATCGGTGAGTACCTCGGTGAGGACCACTTCAGGTCGTTCGACCGCGGTGACGACGACGTCTCCAGGCGCCGGCTCGCCGATGACGAGGGCTGGCACTACGTCGAGATCACCAAGCGCGACTACTACAACAGCGGCCGAGGCACGCGCTCCTCGACCGGATCGCGCGCCACCTCGAGGTACCGGTGCTCGCGTACCCCTCGATACCGCGAGACCGCTGAGGGGCCGAGTCCGCAGCTGCTGAACCGGACCGCCGGAGCCCCTTACCAGTGGGCCCGAAATCGACCTTCCTGCCGCGCCGAACCTCGATTTCGGGCCCCTTAACCTGTATGCCGGGTGGCTCCCCCACGCCGCGTGACCGGCTCAGCGAGTGCCGCGCTCAGCGCTGCGAGGCGTCGGTGACCTCGCCGACGAGCTCCTCGAGCACGTCCTCGAGGAACACGACCCCGACCGGCTCGCCGTGAGGGTCGACGACCCGGGCCAGGTGCGAGCCGGTCAGCTGCATGGCCCGCAGCACGTCCTCGACCTCGTCGGCCATCTGGACGGTCGCGAGCCGCCGGACCCGCTTGACGGGCACCGGCAGCGAGCGGTCGGCGCCGTCGGCGTAGAGGACGTCCTTCAGGTGCAGGTAGCCGGCGAGCGACCCGGAGCCGTCGACCAGCGGGTAGCGGGAGAACCCCCGCTTGGCGACGAGCCGCTCCACGTCGTCGGGCGTCGCGGTCACGGGCAGGGTGACGAGCTGCTCGAGGGGCACGGCGACGTCGCCGGCGTCCTTGTCGCTGAACTCCAGGGCCGCGCCGACGAGCCCCCGCTGGTCCTCCTCGATGAGCCCCTCGCGGTGCGACTCGGCGAGGATGTGCTCGACCTCCTCCGCGGTGAACGCCGAGGCGATCTCGTCCCTGGGCTCGATCCGGAAGAGCCGTACGACGCCCTTGGCGAGGGTCTCCATCACGCGGATCCCGGGCCGGAGCACGCGCGTGATGTAGACGAGCATCGGCACGAGGGCGAGCGCGGCGCGGTCGGGCCCGGCGAGCGCGAGGTTCTTGGGGATCATCTCGCCGACGACGACGTGCAGGTAGATGACGATGAGCAGCGCCAGCAGGAGGGCCAGCCCCTCGGCGAGACCCGACGGCACCCGCGCCGCCTCGAGCACCGGCACGAGGAAGTGGTGCAGCGCCGCCTCGGAGATCGCACCAAGGAGCACGGAGCAGACCGTGATGCCGAGCTGCGCGCAGGCGAGGATCGAGCCCATCTGCTCGAGCGCGTCGAGGCAGACCTGCGCCCGCTTGGACCCGGCGGCGGCGAGCGGCTCGAGCTTGCTGCGCCGGGCGGCCATCGCGGCGAACTCCGCTCCCACGAAGAAGGCGTTGAGCAGCAGAAGGAAGATCGTGACGAGGACGGGGAGCATCAGGACCCCGCCTCGTCGGCGTCGGTCGTGACGTTGATGTCGGCGGCGTCGGCGCTCGGCACGAACCGCAGCCGGTCGACCCGCATCCCGTCCATGGCGAGCACCGTGATGGTCCACCCGGGCACCTCGACCGCGTCGCCCACCTCCGGGACCCGGCCGAGGGCGGCCATGACGAAACCGCCCGTGGTCTCGTATGCCGGTCCGTCGGGTACCAGCGCCCCGAGCCTGTCCCGCACCTCGTCGGGGCGCCACAGGCCGGGCACGCTCCACGACCCGTCGGTCATCTCCCGCCCGGTGGTCCCGGAGCGGTCGTGCTCGTCATTCACCTCGCCGACGATCTCCTCGACGACGTCCTCGAGGGTGACGACGCCCGCCGTGCCGCCGTACTCGTCCACGACCACCGCGAGCTGGAGGCCGTGCTCCCGCAGCATGAGCAGCAGCGGGTCCAGCCGGATCGTCTCGGGGACGAGCAGCGGGTCGACCATCAGGGCCGACACGGGCACGTCGGCCCGGCGCTCGTGGGGCACCGCGATCGCGCGCTTGACGTGGACGATGCCGTCGATGTCGTCCCAGTCGCCGCCGGTCACCGGGAAGCGGGAGTGGCCCGTGCGACGCGCGAGGCTGACGACGTCCTCGGCGGTGGCCGTCCGCTCGATCGAGGTCGCCCGCGAGCGCGGCGTCATGACGTCGACCGCGGCCTGCGCGCCGAAACCGAGGGTCCGGGTCACGAGCCGCGCCACGCCCTCGTCGAGGGTGCCGGCCTGGGCGGAGTGGCGCACGAGCGATCCCAGCTCCTGCGGCGTGCGGGCGCCCGAGAGCTCCTCCTGCGGCTCGATACCCATCCCCCGCAGGGCCGCGTTGGCCGAGCCGTTGAGCAGCCGGATGAGCGGCCGGGCGACGACCGAGAAGATCCGCACCGGCCGGGCGACGACCTTGGCGGTGCCGAGGGGCGCGGAGATGCCGAGGAACTGCGGCACCAGCTCGCCGAACAGCATGGAGAACAAGGTGGCGACGACCAGCGCGACGACGTCGGCGACAGAGCCCCGCGCGTCCCCGTGGACGCCGGCAGCGCCCAGGGGTCCCTCCAGGAGCCGGCCGAGGCTCGGCGTGGCGATGTAGCCGAGGATGAGCGTGGTCAGGGTGATGCCCACCTGGGCCCCCGAGAGCTGGGTGGACAGGTGGCGCAGCGACGTCAGCACCGCCCCCGCGCCGCGGTCACCGCTGTCGATGGCGCGCTGGACCGTGGGCCGGTCGAGCGCCACGAGCGAGAACTCGGTGGCCACGAACACCGCCGTGCCGGCGGTCAGCGCCACGCCGGCGAGGACCAGCAGCCATTCGGTCATAGTCCGCCCATCCTATGAGGGTCCGGCGCCCGGCCCGCGTCGTGAGCGCGCGGCATCGCCGGCCGCTCGTGGGCGCGCCGACCCGGGCCGGTGCGCCCCGGCACCAGGCGCGCCCAGGCGGCATACGGGCTTGGCGCCGGCGACCCGGGAGAACACGGTGCGACACGCAAACCCTGTTGACCCTCACGTCACGGGAGTTGACAGGATGGGCGCATGACCAGACTGGCGGGGCGACCATGACGACCGGTGCGCTAGGCGGGCGCATCGACGTGCAGCACCTCACGAAGCGCTTCGGGGGCTTCACCGCCGTCGACGACCTGAGCTTCAGCGTGGAGCCCGGCCGCATCACGGGGTTCCTCGGCCCCAACGGCGCCGGCAAGACGACGACCCTTCGCATGCTCCTCGGGCTCGTCCGGCCGACGGCGGGGGTGGGGACGATCGGCGGCCAGCGCTACCACGACATCCCGAGGCCGATGTCGGTCGTCGGCTCCGCGCTCGAGGCGACCAACTTCCACCCGGGCCGCACCGGCCGCAACCACCTGCGGGTCCTCGCCGACACCGCGGGGGTCGGCGCGAACCGGGTCGACGAGATGCTCGAGCTCGTCGGCATCCCGGCCGCGGCGAAGAAGCGGGCCGGCGGCTACTCGATGGGCATGCGCCAGCGCCTCGGGCTCGCCGCGGCGATGCTCGGCGACCCGCAGGTCCTCATCCTCGACGAGCCCGCCAACGGCCTCGACCCCGAGGGCATCCGGTGGCTGCGCGGGTTCCTGCGTCACCTGAGCACGGAGGGCAAGACGGTGCTCATCTCGAGCCACATGCTCCAGGAGGTGGAGCAGACCGTCGACGACGTGGTGATCATCGCCAACGGGCGCCTCGTCAAGCAGGGGCCGATGGCCGCCCTCCACGGCGGCGCCCAGGCGGTCGTTCGCACCAGTGACGCCGGCTCTCTGGTCGGCGCCCTGCGGGTCGCCGACGTCCTCAGCACGCCCCAGGAGGACGGCTCGATCCTCGTCGACAGCGGCGACCTGCGCCTCGTCGGTGAGGTCGCGCTGCGAGCCGGCCTGCCGATCTACGAGCTGCGCACCGCCACGACCGACCTCGAGGCGACGTTCTTCGCCCTGACCGAGGGCACCAACCGCAACCTGGTCGACAGCACGGGTCGACCCCTCGCCCAGGAAGGAGCGCACGCATGATCGCGGCCATCCGCGCGGAGTTCCGCAAGTTCTTCACCACCCGCCTCTGGTGGGGCATGGCGATCGCGATCTTCCTCGGCGCCGTCGCCTTCGCGGTGGCGTTCGGCTTCCTGCTCACCCAGGAGCCCAGCGCCGCCGCGGACGCCCAGCGCGTCCCGCAGGGCAGCCACGAGCAGGTCGCCAACAGCGTCTACACCGCGGGCCTCGGCCTCGGCTACCTGCTCACCCTCGTCATCGGCATCATGCAGATCGGCAGCGAGTACCGCCACAAGACCATCAGCAGCACGTTCCTCGGCACCCCCAAGCGGGCCGAGGTCATGGGCGCCAAGGTCATCGCGCTCCTGGTCATCGGCGCGCTCTACGGCCTGATCTCGCTCGTCGGGTCGGTCGTCGCCGGGGCCATCGTGCTCAACGCACGCGGGTTCGAGGCCTTCCCCTCCTCGGCGGTCTTCCGCACGCTGGCGCTCGCACTGCTCGTCCTCGGGTTGTGGGCCCTGATCGGCCTCGGCGCCGGCATCCTCATCCCCAACCAGGTCGCGGCCCTGCTCATCTCCGTGGGCGTCGCCTGGATCGTCGAGCCCCTCGCCGGGTTCGGCCTGAGCTTCTGGGACTGGGGCAGGGACCACGTGGTGCCCTACCTGCCGACGGCGGCGACCAACGCCATGGTCAACGGGGTGTCCCAGGGCGGCGAGAACGCCGTGCACCAGCTCAGCTGGTGGGCCGGTGCCCTCGTCCTGACCGCGTATGCCGCGGTGCTGGCCGGCGTGGGCTCGTGGCGGACCGTGCGCAGCGACATCAGCTGACGCGCCCTCGCTCTCACCCCCGCGCCGCCCTCGCCCTCGCCCCCGCGCCGCCCTCGCCGACATCTCCGGATCCTTCCGGGATTGGGTGCCTGGACGACGGCTACAGCTGTCGTCCAGGCACCCAATCTCGGAGCGTGGGACGAGTGCGTGGGGTGCGTCACGGGAGCACGTGCGGATGCCCCGGTGAGCACGGCACGGGATAGGCTTGGGCGCGCCCGTGCTCCGTCTTCGCCGACGCTATGAAAGAGGCGTATTCGCCGTGCCTGACCAGTCCCCGACCAACGACCCTCTCGCGGTCTTCGGACCCAACGAGTGGCTCGTGGACGAGCTGTACCAGCAGTACCTCGAGGACAAGAACTCCGTCGACAAGGCCTGGTGGGGCTTCTTCGAGGACTACCGGCCACAGGAGGGCAGCGCCGGCGACAACGGGCTGAACGGCGCCGACGACACCGACCGCGCAGGCGCCAACCCCGCCGCCGGCACGGCCACGGCTCCCCAGGCGACGGCCGCGGCAACCGACCAGCAGGCCCCCGCCCGCCCCCAGAGCCCCACCCGGACCCCCACCCCGGCGCCCGCACCGGCCCCCGCCCGTCCGCAGGCGCCCTCGCCCGAGGAGGGCCGGGGCACCACCCAGTCGACGACCACCGACAAGCCCGACGCCCAGTCCGACAAGGCCACGGCCACCAAGCCCGAGGACAAGGAGGCCGCCCAGGGCGGCGAGGCCGCAGCAGCCGTGCGGCCCATCTCCCCCGCCGCGCCCAAGCCGGCCTCCCCCACCCCGACCCCCCGCGAGATGCCGGCCCCCGAGGCGCCCAGCGCCCCGAACGCCGACGAGGTCAAGCCCCTGCGCGGCGCCTCCGGCCGGGTCGTGAGCAACATGGAGGCCTCCCTCCACGTCCCCACCGCGACGAGCGTGCGCGCCGTGCCGGCGAAGCTGCTCATCGACAACCGCATCGTCATCAACAACCACCTCGCGCGCTCCCGCGGGGGCAAGGTGTCCTTCACGCACCTCATCGGCTACGCCCTCGTCAAGGCACTGCTCCAGATGCCCGAGATGAACAACGGGTTCACCACCGACGAGAAGGGCAAGCCGGCGCTGCGCGTCCCGGCGCACATCAACCTCGGCCTGGCCATCGACATCGCCAAGGAGGACGGCACGAGGCAGCTCCTCGTCCCGTCCATCAAGGGCGCGGAGGCCATGGACTTCGCGCGGTTCTGGACGGCATACGAGGACATCGTCCGCAAGGCCCGCGGCGCCAAGCTGACCGTCGAGGACTTCCAGGGCACGACCATCTCGCTCACCAACCCCGGCACCATCGGCACCGTCCACTCCGTCCCCCGCCTCATGGAGGGGCAGGGCACCATCGTCGGCGTGGGCGCGCTGGAGTACCCCGCGGAGTGGCAGGGCGCGAGCCAGGAGACGCTCAACCGCAACGCCGTCTCCAAGATCCTCACCCTGACCAGCACCTACGACCACCGGATCATCCAGGGTGCGCAGAGCGGTGACTTCCTGCGGATCGTCCACCAGCTGCTGCTGGGCGAGAACGGCTTCTACGACGAGATCTTCGAGAGCCTGCGCCTGCCCTACGAGCCGGTGCGGTGGATCCAGGACATCTCGACCCACCACGACGACGACGTCAACAAGACCGCCCGCGTGCAGGAGCTCATCCACTCCTACCGCGTGCGTGGTCACCTCATGGCCGACACCGACCCGCTGGAGTACCGCCAGCGCCGCCACCCCGACCTCGACGTCACGAGCCACGGGCTGACGCTGTGGGACCTCGAGCGCGAGTTCCCGACCGGCGGCTTCGGCGGCAAGCCCGTGATGAAGCTGCGCCACATCCTCGGCGTGCTGCGCGACTCGTACTGCCGGACCGTCGGCATCGAGTACATGCACATCCAGGACCCGGAGCAGCGCCGGTGGCTGCAGGAGCGGATCGAGCGGCCGTACGCGAAGCCGTCCGCCGGCGAGCAGCTGCGGATCCTGCGCCGGCTCAACGCCGCCGAGGCGTTCGAGACGTTCCTGCAGAC
>JAICIN010000044.1 GCA_025924375.1 Dermatophilaceae bacterium
CATCCGGCCGCTGGTCCTCGGTCGCCTCGAGCGGGGTTGGGTCGTCGCCTCCGAGACCGCGGCCCTCGACATCGTCGGCGCCTCGTTCATCCGCGAGGTGGAGCCGGGCGAGCTCATCGCCGTCGACGAGGACGGCCTGCGGTCCCGTCACTTCGCCGAGCCCGCGCCCAAGGGCTGCGTCTTCGAGTACGTCTACCTCGCCCGGCCAGACACCACGATCAGCGGCCGGGTCGTCCACGAGGCGCGGGTCGAGATGGGGCGGGCGCTGGCCCGCGAGCACCCCGTGGACGCGGACCTCGTGATCCCGACGCCGGAGTCCGGCACGCCGGCCGCGATCGGCTACGCCCAGGAGTCCGGCATCCCCTACGGGCAGGGGCTGGTCAAGAACGCCTACGTCGGACGCACCTTCATCCAGCCGTCGCAGACGATCCGGCAGCTCGGCATCCGGCTCAAGCTCAACCCGCTGCGCGAGGTGATCCGCGGCAAGCGGCTCGTCGTCGTCGACGACTCGATCGTGCGGGGCAACACCCAGCGGGCGCTGGTGCGGATGCTGCGCGAGGCCGGCGCCGCCGAGGTGCACGTGCGGATCTCCTCGCCGCCGGTGCGCTGGCCCTGCTTCTACGGCATCGACTTCGCCACCCGGGCCGAGCTCGTCGCGAACGGCATCGGCGTCGAGGAGGTGTGCAGCTCGATCGGCGCAGACTCGCTCGGCTACATCTCGGAGGAGGGCATGGTCGCCGCCACGGGGCAGCCCCGCTCGGCGCTCTGCACCGCCTGCTTCACGGGCGACTACCCGGTCGAGCTGCCCGACGAGAGCCGTCTCGGCAAGACCCTGTTCGAGCCGCTGCCCCTCGAGGACGCGCTCCCGACCCCCTGACCGGATCCCCTCCCGGGTCGAGGTATAGAGGTCCGGGATTGCGGTCGCCTATACCTCGACTGCGGGGGTCCGCTTCCTCCTCTGGCGTCTCCCCTCCCGGGTCGAGGTATAGAGGTCCGGGAATGCGGTCGCCTATACCTCGACCGACGGAGGGAGCTCCCGGTCAGCCGGCGCAGGCGAGGGAGCGAAGGCGGTAGGCCTCACAGACCTGGGCCATGAACTCCTCGGGCACCAGCCTCAGCCCGAGCAGGGTCATCCTCAGCACCGCGCTGCCCCGCAGCACGACCGCGTTCTGGCGGAGCGCGTCGTCGGTCGGCCCGAGACCGAGCTGGTGGTGGGAACCGTCGATCTCCACCACGAGGTCCACCTCATCCCAGCGCACGTCGAGGTAGAGACGCCCCCTGGGACCGCGGACCACCACCTGACGACTGGGCTCGGGCAGTCCGTGCTGCCGGCACAGGACCGCGAAGTCGAGCTCTCCCAACGACTGCGCGCCGTCGGCCACGTCGCGGCAGACCACGCCGATGAAGCGGCGGCGGGTCCTGCCGCGGACCTCCTGCGACGATGTGACCAGCTGCCGGCCGGTCACGAGCCGCTGCTGGACGGGCATCGCGAGCAACAGGGCTGCCTGTCGGTCGCTCCTCGCCCAGTGAGCAGCACGGATGGCCGCCACTGCGGGACGGGTGCGAGGGAGGCCGGAGCCGACGTGTTCTCCCTCTACCCTCCGGATGACCTTGTGGACGCGCACGCCGTCCACCGGCTTGACCGACATGGTGTGCAGCACCGATACGTGCACGTCGTCGTCCTCGTAGCCGGTCAGACCCGCCGCCTGCAGGGCCGTGACACCGTCGATGCAGGCGATGTCGAAGCCGATCTCCCACACGGCCCGCCACCGCCTCGCCTCGGCGGACAGCGGCCCTGTGTGGATGGCGACCGTCTCGTGCCCGTGCAGCGCCCACCGGCCCGCCCGCACTTCGCGAGCGACGGCGCGACGGTCCCAGCCCAGGCCCCGCAGCTCGCGCCGGCTCAGCACCCCGGCGTGGGAGAGGGCAGGAAGGCCGGGACGGTTCTGCCTGCGCTCATCGCGCAGCTGCTCGGCCATGCGTCGAGGATGGCGCGTCTCCAGGGGGCCAGGGCGCCGGCCCGGCACATCTGTGGACAACTGGCCCGCGGGTCGAGGTATAGACGTCCGGGATTGCGGTCGCCTATACCTCGAATCGGTGGAGAGGAGGTGGAGAGGAGGGGGAGAGGGCGAGGGGGAGAGGTTGTCCTGCGGCACTAGGCTGGCCGGCGTGAGCGAGCCGACCACGTATGCCGCCGCCGGGGTCGACGTCGAGGCCGGCGACCGGGCCGTCGAGCTGATGAAGGCCTCGGTGAGGCGCGCGACCCGGCCGGAGGTCCTCGGCGGCCTGGGCGGGTTCGCCGGGATGCTCGACGCCTCGGCCCTGCGAGGCATGGACCGCCCCGTCCTCGCCACCTCGACCGACGGCGTCGGCACGAAGGTCGCCATCGCCCAGGCCCTCGACACGCACGACACCATCGGCTACGACCTCGTCGGCATGGTCGTCGACGACATCGTCGTCTGCGGCGCCGAGCCGCTGTTCATGACGGACTACATCGCCACCGGCAAGGTCGTGCCCGAGCGCATCGCCGCCATCGTCTCGGGAATCGCGGCCGCGTGCGAGCAGGCCCGGGTGGCCCTCGTCGGCGGCGAGACCGCGGAGCACCCCGGGCTACTCGGACCCGACGACTACGACGTCGCCGGCGCCGCCACCGGCGTCGTGGAGCACGCCGACATCCTCGGGCCGGGCCGAGTGGTGCCCGGGGACGTCGTCCTGGCGCTCGCCAGCAGCGGCCTGCACTCCAACGGCTTCTCGTTGGTGCGCAAGGTGGTCCGCGACGCCGGCTGGCAGCTCGACCGCGAAGTCCCCGAGTTCGGCCGCACCCTCGGCGAGGAGCTCCTCACGCCGACGCGCGTCTATGCCGCCGACCTGCTCGACCTCCTGCGCGTCGACGGCGTCGCCCTCCACGCGCTCTCCCACGTCACCGGCGGAGGGCTGGCGGCCAACCTCGCCCGTGTCCTCCCCGCCGGCACCCTCGCCACCCTCGACCGCCGCACCTGGACGCCACCCGCCGTCTTCTCCACGATCGGCTCGCTCGGCCGGGTCCCCCTCGCCGACCTCGAGCGCACCCTCAACATGGGCGTCGGCTTCGTCGCCATCCTGCCCGCCGACGAGGCGGACGCCGCGGTGCGCGCCCTGGAGGCACGCGGCATACGGACCTGGGCACTCGGCGAGGTGGCCGCGGATGACGGCGGCACCGATGCCGACACGGTCCGCGGCGCCAAGGGCGTCGAGGGCGGCGCGGTCCGCCTCGTGGGCGAGCACCGGCGCGGCTGAGCGTGCCGCCCGCGCCACCTATCCTTGGCGCGACATGAGATCCCTCCCGGGGCAGCCGCTGAGGTGGCTGCGGACCAGCCTGCACCTGCTGGTGCTCGCGCTGCTCGCCGTCGTGGTCGCGCGCCAGCTCACCGGTCACCCTGCCCACCCGGCCGCGACGGTGCTCGTCGCGGCCGCCATGGCCCTGCTGTATGCCGGTGGGCTGGCGCTGCTGCGCCGGCCCGGTCCCGTCCCGCAGGCGGTGTGGCTCGGCGCGCTCTCCGTGGTGTGGCTGCTGCTGCTCGTGCTGAGCGTCGACGGGGTCTGGCTGGCGTTCCCCTTGTTCTTCCTCTACCTCCACCTGCTGCCTAGAGCCGTCGGCCTC
The DNA here is from genome assembly GCA_025924375.1 of Dermatophilaceae bacterium. Taxonomy (GTDB): domain Bacteria; phylum Actinomycetota; class Actinomycetes; order Actinomycetales; family Dermatophilaceae; genus JAICIN01. Next base: position 3,641 of record JAICIN010000044.1, read on the forward strand.
ACCGCGGTCGGCTCAGCCACGGTGGCCGCCGTGGCGGCCTACGCCTGGCACGACCGGCTCACCCCCGCCGCCGTCATCGGACCGGTGATCGGCGCGGCGGTGGCGGTTGCCACGGTGGCCGGCTACGAGGCGATCCTGCGTGAGAGCGGGGCGCGGCAACGGCTGATCGAGGAGCTCGAGGCGACGCAGTCCGTGCTCGCGGCGCGTGAGCACGACGCGGGCGTCCTGGCGGAGCGCGAGCGCCTCGCGCGGGAGATCCACGACACGCTGGCGCAGGGCCTGACGAGCATCCAGCTGCTGCTGCGGGCGGCCGAGCGGGCGCTGCCGGAAGACGTCGACGCGGCACGCCGGCACATCGACGTCGCGAGACGCGCGGCCGGCGAGAACCTGGATGAGGCAAGGCGATTCGTGCGCGCCCTCCCGGCTGGCGCCCTGGCCGGCCGGTCGCTGGAGGAGGCGCTGTCGGCGACGGTCGGCGCGGCGGTTGCGGGCTCCGCGCTCGAGTGGGAGGTCGACGTCCAGGGCTCCCGGAGCAGCGAGGTCTCGCCGGCGGTCGCGACCGCCCTCGTCCGGATCGCGCAGTCGGCGGTCGCCAACACCGTGCAGCACGCGCGGGCGAGCCGGGTCCGGGTGACCCTGACCTACATGGAGGACGAGGTCGTCCTCGACGTCGTCGACGACGGCACGGGGTTCGACGAAGGGGCGGTGCCCGCAGCGGCAGAGCGGGGGGACCGGGGCCACGGGCTGGACGTCATGCGGGCCCGGGCCGTGGCCCTCGGCGGGACCGTCAGCGTGGAGTCGTCGGAGGATGAGGGGAGCGCGGTGGCGGCCACGTTCCCGGTCGAGGCCGGTGCGGCCCGGTGACCGACGTGATCCGCGTGCTGCTCGCCGACGACCACCACGTCGTGCGCGCCGGGCTGCGTGCTGTCCTCGGCGCCGAACCGGACATCGTCGTCGTCGCCGAGGTCTCGGGCGGCCGGGACGCCATCGACCGTGCGAGGGCCGGTGACGTCGACGTCGTGCTCATGGACCTCCAGTTCGGTCCCGGCCCCCAGGGGCTGGACGCCACGGCTGCGATCGCGGCGATGCCGGGTGCGCCACGCGTGCTCGTCCTCACGACCTACGACTCCGACGCCGACCTGCTCGCCGCGCTCGAGGCGGGGGCGACCGGCTACCTCCTGAAGGACACCCCGCCTGAGGACCTCGCGCGAGCAGTCCGGGCGGCAGCCGCCGGGGAGCAGACCATGGCACCCGCGCTCACCTCTCGCCTCGTGCGGCGCGTGCGCCAGCCGCAGACCGCCCTCAGCCCCCGGGAGATCGAGGTGCTCCAGCTGGTCGCCAGCGGCCTGTCCAACCGGGACATCGCCAAGCGCCTCTTCCTCAGCGAGGCCACCGTGAAGTCGCACCTCGTCCACGTCTTCGGCAAGGTCGGTGCCGACTCGCGGACCGCGGCGGTGGCGAGCGCGAGGGAGCGCGGCATCATCCGGCCCTGACCTCGGTCTGCTCGGAGTCGAGCTCGGACTGCTCGGAGCCGAGCTCGGTCTGCTCGGGGCCGAGAGCCGGTCTCATACCGATGTGGTCCTCGCCCTCCCGCCGCTGCTCGATCTGGGACCGGTCCGCCGCACCTAACGTCGGGGCATGGGCCTGCTGTCACGCGGCCGGCGCCACGATGACTCCCCACCGGCTGCGCCGGTCGAGAGCGCACTCGTGCGCCGGTACCGCTTCCTCCTGCGCACCGCGTCCGCCGACGCACTGGTGGCGCTCCACGTGGAGGCGCTGACCCGGACCGAGCCCGTCGTGCGCGCCATGCTGCTGCGCACGGCCGGGGAGAGGCTCGGAGCGGACCCCGCGCTGTCGGTGGACGACGTCGCCCTCCTCGCGAGGCTCCTCACGCGGGCCGAGCGCCGTGACCCCGGGTGCCTGCTGCGCAGCTGCGACAGCCTTGCCCTCGACCGCCTCGCCGGCGCCGTGCTCGCCTGCCCGGCCGCCGCCCCGCACCTGGAGGGGTACGACGGGTGGGACGGTGCCGAGCCCGCGGCCGAGCCGGGGGTGGTCACCCGGGCCGGTCAGGCCGCCAGCGTCCGCAGCAGCTCGTCGGTGCCGAGGATGGAGACCAGCGGCTCGTAGAGCGCCATGACCGCGACCGCCTTGGCGTGGTTGTCGTCGCTCGAGCCCGCGCAGGCGTCCGGGACGACCGTCACGCAGGCCCCCGCGTCCGCCGCGGCGAGCACCGTCGACAGGACGCAGCAGTCGGTGGCCACACCGCACACCACGAGGTCCGGCTGCTCGCCGACGACCGCCTCGAGGTCGGGCCCCCACTTGCCGAACGTGTGCGCCTCCACCGTCGTGTGGGCGAGCGGCTCGAGCGCGTCGGCGATCTTGTACAGCGCGGCCTCCGGGGGCTGGAGCGCGAAGGGGTACTGCTCGTAGTAGGGCTGCCACGCCCCCGCCGGGCGCGCCGGCGCCACGAAGCGCGTGAAGACGCTCCGCGGGCCGAACGCGTCCGCGAGGCGTGCGACGTTGACGGCGGCCTCGTCGAACCGCGGCGCGACCCACTCGCTGCTGCGGTCGCGGAAGATCTCCTGCATGTCGACCGCGACGAGCCAGGCGTCGCTCACGGCGCGGCTCCCTCCCCCTCGAGGGCGCGGCGCTGCGACGTCGGGCTGGCGCTCTCCTGCCGGGCCACCGTGCCTCGGCGCGCGACGTAGGTGACCAGGAACGAGAGCACGAGGGCGATGAGCACGCCGAGGTTGGCGTAGGCCCATGCGCCGTCCTTGCCGCCGAGGCCGAGCGGGCCGAGGAGGTAGCCCTGCCAGTTGTTCCACGAGGCGGCGTCGGCGAAGGAGTTGATCACCAGGCCCCAGCCGATCACCGACGCGACCACCATGGTCCCGACCGCGGTCCAGTCGACCGACCCGTAGCGTCCGCGGGAGTCGAAGAGGTCGTCGTCGTCGTAGTCACGGTGCCGCAGCGCGATGTCGGCCATCATGATCCCCGCCCACGCGGCAAGGGGGACGCCCAGGGTGATGAGGAACGACTGGAACGGCGCGAGGAAGCTCTCGGCGAAGAAGACGACGTAGATGGTTCCCAGCGTGAGGATGACCCCGTCGATGAAGGCCGCCGACGGGCGGGGGATGCGCACGCCGAGGGAGAGCAGGGTGAGGCCCGAGGAGTAGATGCCGAGCACGGCCCCGCTGACCAGGGCGAGCACCGCCGCGACGAGGAAGGGCACGAGGAACCACGTCGGCAGGATGGTGGCGAGCGTGCCGACCGGGTCGTTGACGATGCCCTCGCTCAGGTGCTTCGACGAGCCGGCCAGCCCCAGGCCGTAGGCGACGAGCAGCATCGGCGCGAGGGCGCCGCCGAAGGTGTTCCAGAAGACGACCCCGCCCCCCGACGCGTCGCGGCGCTGGTAGCGCGACCAGTCGGCGGCGATGTTGATCCAGCCGAGGCCGAACCCCGTCATGACGAGGACGAGTGCCCCGATGACCGACTGCGCCGAGCCGCTGGGGAGCGCCATGACGGCGCTGGGGTGGATGTCCTTGAGCGTCATGCCGATGTAGATGACCGTCACGATGCCGGTGACCCAGGTGAGGACCGACTGCATCCGCATGATGACGTGGTAGCCGGCGACCGAGGCCAGCACGATGAGCGCGGCCACCACGACGCACGCGACGACCTTGGTGGCGGTGCCGCCGCCCCAGCCGAGCTCCTTGAACACGGTCGCGGTGGCGAGCGTGGCGAGGATGGCGAGGAAGGTCTCCCAGCCGATGGAGGTGAGCCATGACACGACGCCGGGCAGCTTCTGCCCCTGCACGCCGAAGGCGGCCCGGGAGAGGATCATCGTCGGCGCCGAGCCGCGCTTCCCGGCGATCGCGATGATGCCGCACGCGAGGAAGCTCAGGACCACCCCGACGACGGTCACGAGGACGGCCTGCCAGAAGGAGATCCCGAAGCCGAGGACGAACGAGCCGTAGCTGATGCCGAAGACCGACACGTTGGCGGCGAACCAGGGCCAGAAGAGGTCGGCCGGCCGGGCGGTGCGCTCGGACTCGGCGATGATCTCGATGCCCGTCGTCTCGATCCCGAGCCGGGACACCTCACCGGCCGAGCGGAGGTCTGTGCTCATGACGGGGAGCCTAGACCGCGCCAGCCGTGCTCAGGCCGACGGGCACGCGGCATCGCCTCGAGTGGGCGAACACACGGGCACGAGGCCCGCGCATGAGGTGAGGGCGTGGCCCCGGGCGTCACTGCTGCCCGGAGGCCCACTTCCCGTACTCGTCGTACTCGTCGACGTCGCCGTCGTCGGTGACCTGCTCGGGCGGGTCGTAGGACCCGCCGTGGAGCTCGCGCTCGAGCGCGCTGAGGTCGGTGTTCGGTGAGAAGTACTTCAGCTCCCGAGCGACCTTGGTCTGCTTGGCTTTGGCCCGGCCGCGCCCCATGGCGTGACCCCCTCATGCGTATGCCGGGACGGCATCGCTGAACCGGAGGACCTCGACGGTCCTTCGGCGCCGCGGAGCGGTCCCGGGAATCTGGTATGTGTCGTGGGGACAACGCTACATGAGTCCCGCAAGTTCTGCCGCCACCACGGCGCGCCCCGGCCCGACGCGAACGGCTACGGCGCCGTCGGGGGCAGCCAGATCGTGCTCGACCCGGCGGCCATGCGCTGCTCCGCCACGTGGTCGGCCGCAGCGGCGGGGGAGATCCCGCGCTCGGTGGCGGTGCGCAGCACGGTGAGGGTGTGCTCGAAGATCGCCGCGGCGCCCTTCCTGGCGCGCTCGAAGTCGAAGCCGTGGAGCTCGTCGCTCACCTGGATCACCCCGCCGGCGTTGACGAGGAAGTCGGGGGCGTAGGTGATACCCCGCTCCATCAGCAGCCGCGCCGTCCCGTCCTCGCCCTCGTCGGCGAGCTGGTTGTTGGCCGCGCCGCAGACGACCTCGGCCCGGAGCGCCCGCACCGTCTCCTCGTCGAGCGCGCCGCCGAGCGCACAGGGCGCGTAGACGTCGAGGTCCGAGCGGACGAGCGTGCCGGTGTCGGGCACGGCCACGATCCCGGGGTGCGTCTCCTGGAGCGCCATGACGGCACGCTCGCTGACGTCGGTGACGACGACCGTCGCACCGTCGTCGAGCAGGTGGCCGGCGAGGAGGCGCCCCACCTTGCCGACGCCGGCGATGCCGACCGTGCGGCCCCTCAGCGTCGGCTCGCCCCACACCTCCTGTGCGCACGCGCGCATTCCCTGGAAGACGCCGTAGGCGGTCAGCACGGAGGAGTCACCGGCGCCGCCCCTGGCCTCCGAGCGACCGGTCGCGAAGCGGGTGGTCTCACTGACGAGGTCCATGTCGGCGACGTAGGTGCCGACGTCGCAGGCGGTGACGTAGCGGCCCCCGAGGCTCTCGACGAAACGGCCGTAGGCCCGCAGCAGGTCGGGCGTCTTGTCGGTGGCCGGGTCGCCGATGATGACCGCCTTGCCGCCGCCGAGGTCGAGCCCGGCCACCGCGTTCTTGTACGCCATGCCCCGCGAGAGGCGCAGGACGTCCTCGAGCGCGGCCTCCTCCGAGGGGTAGGGGTAGAACCGCGTGCCGCCGAGCGCCGGCCCGAGCGCCGTGCTGTAGATGCCGATGATGGCCCGCAGGCCGGTGGTGCGGTCGTGGCAGAAGGCGACCTGCTCGTGCTGCGACATCGCCCCCAGCGGCGACGTGGGCGACGTGGGGGACGAGGGCAAGGGGGTGGTCACGGTGGTGACTCCTTTGTCATCCGTGGCGCCGGGTGAGCGCGCTGCTGGTGTCGGCACGGGTTGCGTGCTCCCCCAAGCGTATTGCGCCACCGGTGGACTAGTCCCTTTGGACCACTGGGTTTGACACTTATGGATTGTTCCCAACTTGACGGGCTTGTCCGATTATGGAGACCACATCGCTTTCACCAAGGAGTCGTCATGGTCGCTCGTCCCTCGGAGGCCGAGAAGCTGCTCACCCCTGCGGAGGTGGCATCCCTGTTCCGTGTCGACCCCAAGACCGTCACGCGCTGGGCCAAGGCCGGGAAGCTCAACTCGATCCGCACCCTCGGCGGGCACCGTCGCTACCGCGAGGCCGAGGTCCGCGCGCTCCTCTCCGACGTCCTCTGACCCGTATGCCGGCCGGCCCCGGGGGAGGGCGCCGGCCGGCATACGACGTGGCCTCAGGGGGTCTCCTCCGCACGTGTCGAGTGACGGGCGGAGGTGCCTTCGCGACCCCGGCGTGTAGCCCTTGGGGGCGCGGGTAGAAGCGGCGGGTGGCACGTGCTCTCGGCCTCACCGTGGCATCTCTGGTGCTGCTGCTTGCGTCCACCGGCTGTGCGTCCCCTTCGCAGCGGGAGGAGATGAACACCCAGAGCCTGTACGGCGATGCGGCGGAGGGAGCCCGTCTCGCGGGGCTGATCGCCCGTGGGCAGACGACCGGGGTCTTTGCGCGCGCCCACGCGCAGGAGCTCGAGGACGACGTCACCCAGGTCGAGCAGAACGTCGCCGACCAGAGCATCCCCGGTGCGGAGCGGATCCAGCAGCTGGCCGACCAGCTCGGGAGCGCGCTGGGGGACCTCGCGACCCACCCCGACGACGGCCCGGCTGCCAGCCACGCCGAGACGGCGTTGACGGAGCTGGCGGCCAAGCTCGCGAAGCTCGGCTCGTGAACAAGATCCTCCAGGTCGCGCTCGGCGTGATCGCGGCCCTCGGCGGCTTCGTCGACATCGGCGAGCTGGTCTTCAACAGCCAGGCCGGGGCCGTGTTCGGCTACCAGACCCTGTGGGCGGTCCCGGTCGGCGTTGTCGGCATGGTGGTCTTCGCCGAGCTGAGCGGTCGCGTCGCGATTGTCACCCACAAGGCGAACTTCGACCTCGTCAAGGAGCGCTACCCCCGGTGGCTGTCGAGCGTGACGCTGGTGGCCGGGCTCCTGGTGTGCCTGATCACCCTCTCCGCGGAGCTCGGCGGCCTGGGCCTGGTCCTGCACTACGTGCTGGGCTGGAACGAGGGGTTCTTCACACTGGTGGGCCTGGTGCTCCTCGTGGCGTCGAGCCTGTTGCTGCCGTTCCAGGCGATCGAGCGCGTCTACGGCTACCTCGGTCTCGGGCTGGTGGTCTACATCGTGGCGGCGGTTCACCACGGCCCGGCCTGGCACGCCATCGGGGCGGGGTTCGTCCCCAGTGGCGGCTCGGCGCAGTACTGGTACTTCGTGGTCGCACTCGTCGCGGCCGGCATGATGCCCTACGAGATCTACTTCTACTCGTCGGGTGGCATCGAGGAGGGGTGGACGGAGGCGGATCTCGGGACCAACCGTGCCAACGCGATCTTCGGCTACCCCCTCGGGGGCGTGGTCGCCGTGGCGCTCACCGTGGTGGCGGCCCAGCAGCTGCTCCCGCTGCAGCTGACCCCGCAGAACCTCGGCACCACCCTGATGCAGGCGCTGCACGAGCTGGGGCCCTTCGCGTTCTGGGCGGCCGTCGTCGGGGCGTTCTTCGCCATCGGCGGCGCCACCATCGACAGTGCCTTCTCCTGTGCGTACAACCTGGCCCAGCACCAGGGATGGCCATGGGGCAAGAAGAACGGCTGGCGGCACAGCAAGCGCTGGACCGCCACCCTTCTCGGCGCCTTCGGCGTGGGCTACGCCGTCGTGCAGACGCGCGTCGACCCCGTGTCGCTGACCGAGTATGCCGTGATCGCGTCGGCGGTGGCCATGCCGCTCTCCTTCTGGCCGGTCGTCCGGGTCTCGCAGGACCGGGAGCTGATGGGCCGACACGTCAGCGGAGTCGTCACCCGGCCCTTGGCCTGGGTCTTCTTCGCGGTGGTCTGCACGGTCGCCGTGGCTGGGCCCGTCCTGATGGTCCTCACCCACATGGGCGAGCTCACCTAGCGCGGCTCCCGGCTGGTCAGCGGTGGCTCTTCCGGGCGACGCGACGGTCGGTGACGACGATCGAGATGACCAGGGCCGCCCCGCCGAGCGCGGCCAGCAGGAAGAACACCATGGCGATCGCCGGATAGCCCAGGACGCGCGTCGTCGTGGGCACCTGCATCATGAGGGCGGCGCCGACGACGAGGGCCGCGAGGACGATGCCCATCGTCAGCCGGTTGGCGAGCCGCTGCATCACGTGCAGCAGCCGCGCCTCGTCGAGCGCGTCGACGCGCACCGAGAACTGGCCCTCGGCGAGCGCGTCGAGGACCTTGTTGGCGCGGCGCGGGAAGTTCGTCGCGAAGTCCTTGGCGTCGATCGCGGCCGACACGAGACCGGCCATGGAGGGCCGCAGGCCGGAGTCGAGGATCTGGCTCAGGTTGTCGCGGATCGCCTGTGCCGGTGCGAAGTCCGGGTCGAGGTGGTGGGTGACCTGGTCGAGGTTGAGCAGCGCCTTGCCGACCATGGCCATCTCCGCCGGCGGGCGCAGGCCGTGCATCCCCGAGAGCCGGCTGAGGTCGACGAGGACGGCGCCGGCCTCGACGTCGCCGCCGAGGGACACGGCACGCGTGACGAGCGTCGACACGTCCTCGCGGAACCGGCCGCTGTCGTAGCCCTCGAGCTGCTGACCCATCGTCGCGAGGACGGTGGCCGCCTCCTCCCCGTCGCCGTCACCGATCGCGATGAGCAGCTTGACGAGCTTCTCCTGGAGGCGGTTCGGGACGGTCGCCACCATGCCGAGGTCGATGAGCGCGAGGTTGCCGTCCGGGGTGAGCAGGACGTTGCCCGGGTGCGGGTCCGCGTGGAGGAACCCGTCGGAGAGGATCATGTGCAGGTAGGCCGAGAACAGCTCGGTGACGAGGGGTCGGCCGTCGAGGTCGAGCAGCCCGAGCGGTCCGACGTCGGTGACCTTCCGGCCGGGGACGTACTCCATGGTGAGGACCCGACCGGTCGTGTAGTCCGGTACGGGGGCGGGGACGAGGAGGTGGGGGTAGTCGGCGGTGAGCTCGCGAAGCCGCTTGAGGTTGTTGGCCTCACGGTGGTAGTCGAGCTCGGCCAGCAGGGAGCGGCGGAACTGGCTGAGCAGGTCGCCGAGACCGTAACGGCGGCCGACGTCGGTGTGGCCGTCGGCGTAGTCGGCGAGGCGTCCCAGTGCCTCCATGTCGTCGTGGACGGTCTCCCGGATGCCCGGGCGCTGGACCTTGACGACGACGTCGCGGCCACTGCGCAGCGTGGCGCGGTGGACCTGTCCGAGGGAGGCGGCGGCCAGCGGCTTCTCCTCGAAGGACGCGAAGGCGTGCGAGACCGAGACCCCGAGCTCGGCCTCGATGATCTCGCGGACCTCCTCGACGGGAAACGGCTCCACGGCGTCCTGGAGGCGCGCGAGCGCGTCGGTGTAGGCCCGGGGCAGGAGGTCCACGCGGGTCGAGAGCAGCTGTCCGAGCTTGACGTAGGTGGGACCCATCGCCTCGAGGTCGTCCGCCAGCTGCTCCGCCTTGCCGCTGTCGGCCTCGTCGTCCGCGTCGCGCCCGTCCTCCACGAGCTCGTCGAGCCCGCTGCCGGACACGAGGTCGGACCGGCCGTACCTCACGAGGAGCCGGGCGAGGCTGGCGTACCGGCTGGCGTACCTGGGGTCGAGCGGCGGTCTCATGGCGGCCATCATGGCGTGCCCGGCGGCTCCGGCAGCGCACCACCCCGCCGACGCCCCGGCCTCGCGCGCGGCACCCACCCTCTGCAAGGTTGGTGCCATGGCGACAGAGACGACACAGGTGGTCGGGCCCGGCGCCGGCTCCGGCGGGCTGCGGATCGGCTACAAGGCATCGGCGGAGCAGTTCGGCCCGCGCGAGCTGGTCGAGCTCGCGGTGCTCGCGGAGGAGGCGGGCTTCGACAGCGTCACGGTCAGCGACCACTTCCTGCCATGGCGCAAGGAGGGCGGCCACGCGCCGTTCTCGCTGGCCTGGATGGCGGCGGTCGGCGAACGGACGTCACGGGTCCAGCTCGGCACGAGCGTGCTCACCCCGACGTTCCGCTACAACCCCGCGGTCGTCGCGCAGGCGTTCGCCACCATGTCGCTGCTCACCGGAGGCCGGGTCTTCCTCGGGGTCGGCACGGGGGAGGCGCTCAACGAGACCGCGGTGAGCGGCGCTCCCTGGCCGGAGTTCAAGGAGCGCTTCGCCCGGCTGCGGGAGGCGGTGCGCCTCATGCGCGCGCTCTGGAGCGAGGAGAGCGTCACCTTCGACGGCGAGTTCTACCGCACGGTCAACGCCTCCATCTACGACCGACCGGAGGCGCCGGTCCCGGTCTACGTCGCCGCCGGCGGACCGGTGGTGGCCCGGTATGCCGGCCGGTCCGGTGACGGGCTCATCTGCACGTCCGGGAAGGGCATGGACCTCTACACCGACAAGCTCCTTCCCGCGCTCGAGGAGGGGATGTCGGCCGCCGGCCGCCCGGCCGGTTCCGTGGACCCGATGCTCGAGCTGAAGATCTCCTACGACCGCGACCCGCACCGCGCCCTGGAGAACTGCCGGTTCTGGGCGCCGTTGTCGCTCAGCGCCGAGCAGAAGCACAGCGTGGACTCCCCCGAGGAGATGGAGCGGCTCGCCGACGAGCTCCCGATCGAGCAGGTCGCCAGACGCTGGATCATCGCCTCGGACCCCGAGGACGCCGTGGCGCAGATCCGGCCCTACGTCGAGGCCGGCCTCACCCACCTGGTCGTGCACGGGCCGGGCCAGGACCAGCGCCGGTTCCTCGAGCAGTTCTCGCAGGACGTGGTGCCGCTGCTCCGCTCGGTGCATCCGGTGCGGTGATGCCCGTAGCCGCAAACGGCGCCGTCCTCCACCGAACGGCCCATCCGCGGTGAACCGAACGAACGGCAGATGTTAAAGGGACGGTAAAGAGGCCTTCCGCGCTTGACCAAGGCGGAGTTTGATCGACCCATCGCAACGACGCTCAGCCGAAGGGAAACCGAATGAACAGCCTCTCGCAGTACGTGTGGACGCAGATGCACGAGCAGGGCCTGCGTCCTGCCGAGCTGGCTGCGCGAGCCGGCGTGAGCGTGGAGGCCGTGAGCGACCTCCTCGCCGGCGAGACGCTGAAGGACATGCCGCCGGTCGAGCTGCTCTCCGGCGTGGCCGACGCCCTCGGGGCCCGCGTCGACGACGTCGTCCTCAAGGCCGCCAAGGCCTGCGGCCTCGCGGTCCAGGTCAAGGCCGCGGCCACTGCCGCCCTCGCGGCGGTGCCCAACGAGGACCTGCTCCGTGAGGTGCGACGCCGGCTCGCGCTCGGCGCGAGCGCCGGTGGCTACCTCGCCTCCAGCCTGCCCAGCCGTCCGCTGGCGCTCGTCTCCGGCGGCGCCGCCGGCTGAGGCGCCGGGCGGCACACCCCCAGCCGCCCGGCATACGGAAAAGCCGCTGGTCAGAGCTGAGTCCGCTCTGACCGGCGGCTTTTCGCATGTGCGGACGCGCCCCTCAGCGCAGCTTGCGGATCGTCGAGGTGACCGACCAGCCGCTCACGCCCATCGCGTTGGCGGCGCGGACCTTGACCTGGCAGGTGCCCAGGCCGGAGAGCCCCGTGATGTTGGCGTAGTAGACGGTGCCGCTGGTGTAGACGCTGCGCCACGAGCCGTAGGTCGTCGTGGCGGCGCAGCGGTAGCCGACCTGGTAGCGCGTCACGGTGGACCCGTTGGCTGCCGACTTCCACCACCCGTAGTGGACGTAGGTCGGGTTCGGGGAGGTGAGGAACCGCGGCGCCACCGGCGTGGAGGGAACAGTGGCCGGGACCACTGTGCGGGCGGTGGACCAGGCGCTGACGCCGTAGCCGTTGCGGGCCGCGACGGTGACGCGGTACAGCCGGGTGTTGACCAGACCGGCGATGGTGGCGCTCGTCGCCGTCGCGGACGCGTACGAGTAGACCGGGGCGTTCCACTTCTGGACGCTCGGGCTCCACAGCTCGGTCGCGATGGTGTGGCCCGTCGTCCCTGCAGCCGGCGTGCCCCAGGAGACGACGGCCGAGCTCACGCCGGGACGGACGCTCGTCACGGGCGCCACCGGTGTCCGGTTCCACGTGTCGCTGATGCAGTCGTTGTTGGCGGCGGGCGTGGCGAACTTGCGCATCGGGAGGGCGTCGAAGCTCGTGACGCCGAAGACGGCCGGCATGCGCACCAGGCCACTGCTCGTGCAGGTCAGCAGCGTGCCGGGGCTGACGCGGGTGCCGCTCAGGCCGCCGACCCGGACCTCGAAGTGCAGGTAGTCGGTGGTGCACGGGAGCATCGACCCCGCGTGGCCCATGCGGCCGATCATCGTCGTGGGCGTCACGCGCTGGCCCTCGGTGATGAGGATGGCGTCGAGGTGGTTGTACTTCGTGACCTTGCCGCCGCCGTGGTCGACCCAGACCGACGTGCCGGACTCGATCTCCGAGGAGGAGGTCACGCAGTCGGGCCGGTTGGCGTAGATGTGCGCGATGCCGGCGCCGGCCGCGTAGACCGGGTCGCCACGGTGGCCGATGAAGTCGACGGCCCAGTAGCCGTGGTACGCGCTGCCGTTGCTCGTGCAGTTCGTCTTGACGCACGAGATGAGGGCCGGTGTGCGCAGCGGCGACCAGAGCGGGTCGCTGTACGGGTGCGCGGCGGTCGGGGCGGGCAGCACGGTCGCGGCCGCGGGTTGCGGCAGCAGGGCGAGGCCGGCCGCGGCCAGCAGCGCGACCGCTGTGGACAGGGCCACTATGGCGAGCCGTCGGAGACGGGGCACAGGCATGATGCACTCCGGGTTCGGGATGGGAACCCGTCGGGCTGCGGGCCGAAGGGAGCAAAGCAGAGGAACCGGCCAAGAAGGGACGAATCCGGCGAAGACTGGCCAAAGGGGGGACGGATTACGCGCTGTACGCCCCATGGTGGGGGCTCGTTGGCCGCGGTCTGCGGTGCCTCCCCTGGCGGGCAGGTCTCCGGAGGCGCACCTGTTCGGTCACAGCCTTGGGAGCGCGGGCGCTTCGGGAGCGCGGGTGGTGGCCAGGGGCGGGGTCGAACCGCCGACCTTCCGATTTTCAGGTGTCGGCGTCCATGGTCAGGTGTGCAGGAGTGGCTGGGTGCGACCGAAGGCGGGCCCTGAGCGGCCGGCACGATCTGGTCCGGTTTGGCTCCGTTGCTATCGGCGTTGCTATCACCAAGCATGGGAACCATGAGCGAGGACTACGCCGACGTGATCGCCGAGCTCCGGGTCATGCAAGACCGGCTCCGGACGCTTCGATGGAAGTACTGCGCGTCGGCCGCCCGGGAGAACGTGCGGTACCACGCGTTTTCAGGAGCCGTCGCACACCTAAACCGAGTGATTGC
>JAICIN010000045.1 GCA_025924375.1 Dermatophilaceae bacterium
GACGTCCCCGACCACCTCCGCGAGGCCGGCCGGCTGCGCCTGGAGCACAAGCAGGCCTCCCTCGAGGAGCTCGGCCAGCTCGCCCAGCCGGCCATGACCAAGGACGCGGTCGCGGGCCGGATCCGGCGGCTCCTCGCGATGGCCGACAAGCGCGCGGAGGACCTCGGCATCCCCAACACCGAGGCCAACCTCACCGCGGACATGCTCGAGGCCTGAGCCGCCGCCGCCCACGGGCCGGGGTGTGGCCGCCCACGGGCATCCCATAGGCTCGGTGCCGGCACAGCGCCGCGTGACCACGCGGCACACCGTCCCTGTCGGAAGGCTGAGAAGACCGTGACTGTACGCGTTGGGATCAATGGCTTTGGCCGCATCGGCCGCAACTTCTTCCGCGCCGTGCGGGCCTCCGGCGCCGACATCGAGGTCGTCGCCGTCAACGACCTCACCGACAACGCCACGCTGGCGCACCTGCTGAAGTACGACTCGATCCTCGGCCGGCTCGACGGCGACGTGACCTCCAGCGAGGACGAGATCGCCGTCGACGGCAAGGCGTTCAAGGCCTTCGCCGAGCGCGACCCCAAGAACCTGCCGTGGGGGGAGCTCGGCGCCGACGTCGTCATCGAGTCGACCGGCCTCTTCACCGACGCGGCCAAGGCGAGGGTCCACGTCGACAACGGCGCGAAGAAGGTCATCATCTCCGCGCCGGCCAAGAACGAGGACGTCACCATCGTCATGGGCGTCAACGACGGCGACTACGACCCGGCGAAGCACACCGTGATCTCCAACGCCTCGTGCACCACGAACTGCCTCGCCCCGATGGCGAAGGTGCTCAACGACGAGCTGGGCATCGTCAAGGGCCTCATGACGACCATCCACGCCTACACCCAGGACCAGAACCTCCAGGACGGCCCGCACAAGGACCTCCGCCGCGCCCGGGCCGCCGCGCTCAACATCGTGCCGACCTCGACCGGCGCGGCCAAGGCCATCGGCCTCGTCCTCCCCGAGCTCAAGGGCAAGCTCGACGGCTTCGCCCTGCGGGTCCCCGTGCCGACCGGGTCGGCCACCGACCTCACCTTCGAGGCCGGCCGGGAGACCACGGTCGAGGAGGTCAACGCCGTGGTCAAGGCCGCCGCCGAGGGCCCCCTCAAGGGCGTCCTCGTCTACACGGAGGACCCGATCGTCTCGAAGGACATCGAGACCGACCCCGCCTCCTGCATCTTCGACTCCGGCCTCACCAAGGTCATCGGCAACCAGGTCAAGGTCGTCGGCTGGTACGACAACGAGTGGGGCTACTCCAACCGGCTCGCCGACCTCACCCTCCTCGTCGGCCAGCAGCTCTGAGGGCCGCCGACCGGATGCCGGGCCCCACCACATGAAGCCGATCGCCGAGCTGGGCGACCTGCGCGGGAAGCGCGTGCTCGTCCGCTCCGACCTCAACGTGCCGCTGGACGGCGGCACCATCACCGACGACGGGCGCATCCGCGCGTCGGTCCCCACGCTCGAGGCACTGTCCGACGCCGGCGCGCGCGTCGTCGTGTGCGCGCACCTCGGTCGGCCCAAGGGGGCGCCGGAGGAGCGCTACTCCCTGGCGCCCGTGGCGGACCGGCTCGGCGAGCTGCTCGGACGTGACGTCGTCCTCGCGCCCGACACGGTGGGGGAGGGCGCCCGCGAGGCGGTGGCCGCCATGGGCGACGGCGACGTCGTGCTCCTCGAGAACCTGCGGTTCAACCCCGGGGAGACCAGCAAGGACGACGGCGAGCGCGCGGCCTTCGCGGGTCAGCTGGCCGGCCTGGCCGACGCCTACGTCTCCGACGGGTTCGGCGTCGTGCACCGCAAGCAGGCGAGCGTCTACGACGTGGCACGCCTCCTGCCGTCGGCGGTCGGCGGCCTCGTCGAGGCGGAGGTCGACGTCCTGCGGCGGCTCACCCACGACCCCGAGCGGCCCTACGCCGTCGTCCTCGGCGGCGCCAAGGTCTCCGACAAGCTCGCGGTGATCGACAACCTGCTGCAGACGGCCGACCGGCTGCTCGTCGGTGGCGGGATGGTGTTCACCTTCCTCAAGGCACAGGGCCACGAGGTGGGGAGGTCGCTGCTCGAGGAGGACCAGGTCGACGCCGTGCGCGGCTACCTCTCGCAGGCGCAGGAGCGGGGGGTCGAGATCGTGCTGCCCGTCGACGTCGTCGCGGCCACCGAGTTCTCCGCCGGGGCCGAGCACGACGTGGTGCCGGCCGACGGCATCCCCGCGGACCGCATCGGGGTCGACATCGGCCCGGAGTCCTCGCGCCTGTTCGCAGAGAGGCTGCAGGACTGCCGCACCGTGTTCTGGAACGGCCCCATGGGCGCCTTCGAGATGGAGCCGTATGCCGCGGGCACGGCAGCCGTCGCGCGTGCCCTCGTCGACGTGACGGCCCGAGGCGGCCTGACCGTCGTCGGCGGGGGCGACTCCGCCGCCGCGGTGCGCCAGCTCGGCTTCTCGGAGTCGGACTTCGGACACATCTCCACCGGCGGCGGCGCCAGCCTGGAGTACCTCGAGGGCAAGGAGCTCCCCGGGCTGACCGTCCTGGAGGAGGCGCGCTGATGGCCACGAAGAAGACGTCCGGGCGGACCCCGCTCATGGCGGGCAACTGGAAGATGAACCTCGACCACCTCCAGGCCACGCACCTGGTGCAGAAGCTCGACTGGTCGCTGCGCGACGGCAAGCACGACTTCGGCGCGGTCGAGGTGGCGGTGCTGCCACCGTTCACGGACCTCCGCTCGGTGCAGACGCTCATCGAGGGCGACCGGCTCGAGCTGCGCCACGGGGCGCAGGACCTCTCCGTCCACGACAGCGGCGCCTACACCGGGGAGGTGTCCGGGGCGTTCCTCGCGAAGCTCGGCTGCACCTACGTCCTCGCCGGCCACAGCGAGCGCCGCGAGTACCACGGCGAGAGCGACGCCGAGGTCAACGCGAAGGTGCTCGCCGCCTACCGCCACGGGCTCACGCCGATCCTCTGCGTCGGGGAGCCCCTGGAGGTCCGCCAGGCGGGCGAGCAGGTGAGCCACGTGCTGGCCCAGCTCGACGCGGGCCTTGCGGGAGTCGGCACCGACCAGGCCCGCAGCGTCGTGGTGGCCTACGAGCCGGTCTGGGCCATCGGCACCGGCGAGGTCGCCACGCCCGAGGACGCCCAGGAGGTGTGCGCCGCCATCCGGACCCGGCTGGCCGAGCTCTACTCCGGGGACCTCGCCGACGGCGTCCGCGTGCTCTACGGCGGATCCGTCAAGGCGGGCAACATCGCGGCGATCATGGCGCAGGAGGATGTCGACGGCGCCCTCGTCGGAGGCGCCTCGGTGGTCGCCGACGAGTTCGCCTCGATCTGCCGCTACCGCGACCACCTGACCGCGACCACCTGACAGCCAGGGCCTGAGGCGCGGGCCGGAGCAGGTATCCTGACTCGTGCTGCCGCTTTCGGCGACAGCACGACGACATCGACGAGATGGGGTAGTACCACGTGGAAGCGGTGCGCATCGGCCTGCAGGTGCTGCTGGTCATCGGTGGCCTGTTCCTGACCCTCCTGATCCTCATGCACAAGGGCAAGGGCGGCGGCCTGTCGGACATGTTCGGGGGCGGCATGTCGACCTCGCTCGGCGGCTCCTCCGTCGCCGAGCGCAACCTCGACCGGTTCACCGTCGCGGTGGCGGTGGTCTGGTTCGCGTGCATCGTCGGGCTCGGGCTCATCGACCGCTTCTCCGGCTGACCGAGCCCCGACCCCACCCCGAAAGGAACTTCGACACATGGCAGGTGGCAACGCAATCCGGGGCAGCCGGGTCGGCGCCGGGCCGATGGGCGAGGCTGAGCGCGGCGAGACCGCCCCCCGCGTCTTCGTGACCTACTGGTGCGCCAACGGCCACCAGACGCGGCCGAGCTTCGCGGAGGAGCCGGGGCTCGCGGTCCCGGAGCAGTGGGACTGCCCGCGCTGCGGGTTCCCCGCCGGCCAGGACCAGGAGAACCCGCCGGCCCCGCCGCGGGTCGAGCCCTACAAGACCCACCTGGCCTACGTGAAGGAGCGCCGCTCCGACGCCGACGGGCAGGCCATCCTCGACGAGGCGCTGCAGAGCCTGCGCGACCGGGGCCTCATCCAGTAGCGCGACCACCGTCAGCCCAGTGCGGTGGCCGTCAGGCCAGTGCGGTGGCCGCCTCCGGGTCGAGCAGCCACAGCGTCTCCAGCCGGCCGCTCACGGCGCCCGACGGCGCCTGCTCCACCGGAGCCCCGGACCGGGCCAGGGCGACGGCACCCGCCTTGTCGGTGCCGGCGACGAGGAACCACACCCGCTGTGCCGAGCGCAGCGCGGGCAGGGTCATCGAGATCCGGGTGGGCGGGGGCTTGGGGGAGTCGTGCACCCCGACGACGCTGAGCCGCTCCTCCGCGAGGGCGGGGTGGCCGGGGAACAGCGACGCGCAGTGGGCGTCCGGCCCGACGCCGAGGACCAGCACGTCGAACCGCGGGACGGCCTGGCCGTCCTCGGCGCGCCCCGCGAGCAGCTCGGCGTAGCGGGCGGCGGCGGCTTCCACCGAGTCGCCGTCGGGGCCGTCGCTGGCCGGCATCGGGTGCACCCGGTCGGGGTCGAGGGGCAGCACGTCGAGCCCCGCCTCGCGCGCCTGGGTCTCGTTGCGGTCGGGGTCCCCGTGGGGCAGGAACCGCTCGTCGGCCCACCACAGGTCGACCGCACCCCAGTCCACCGCCTCACGCGCCGGCTCGGTGGCCAGCGCCCGTAGCAGCTGGGCTCCCATCCCGCCCCCGGTGATGGCGACGTCTGCGGTGCCGCGCTCCGCCTGGGCGTCGAGGACCACCGTGCAGAGGCGGGCGGCCACCCCGGCGGCGAGCTCCGCAGGCCCGGGGTGGACGACGACGCGACTGCCCCCGGCGGCACCGGTCACGAGCCCTCACCGCCGTCGCGCTGGCCGTCAGGCCCCTCCTGCCGGCGCCCGTCCGGCCCCTCGGGCCGGTTGCTCTCCTCGTGGGACTCCTCATCGCGGTGCTCGCGGTCCTCCCGGGCGGCCTTCGCGCCGGCGAGCCGCTTGGCGGCCACCTTCTTGACCGTGCCCTCGTCCGCCTGCTCGGGAGGGGGCACCTTCTCCACCATGGCGCTCGACGGCTGGCCCTGCTCCTCGCGGGCCACGCGCCGGCGGATCCGGCGGGCCTCGTCGAGCGACATCGCCTCGCCCTCGGCCACCGCCTCCGACGCCGGCACGCCCTTGCCCTTGCCGGCGACCTTCGGCAGCCCCTTCACCAGCGCCTCGGCGTAGATCTCGTCGGGGTCGAGCCGGCGCAGCTCGTCGGCGACGCACTCGGCCAGGCCCCGCCGGGCGAGGGAGATCCGGCGGTCGGGCTGGCCGGCCTGCGAGAGGGTGGCGGTGTTGCCGTCCGGCCGCATGAGGTCGATGTTGCCGGTCCTGCGCTCGAGCCGGACGCCGACCATGCCGGTGCCCGCGTCGGTCCGGGCGCGCACGACCGGGCACTTCAGCGTGTGGGCGAGCCACGCGGCCAGCAGGTCGGTGGAGGGGGAGTCGCTGCCCCCGGTGACCGTCGCGGCGGTGATCGGCTCGAAGGGCGGCTGGTCGAGGGCGGCGGCGAGCAGCCCGCGCCACAGCGTGACCCGGGTCCAGGCGAGGTCGGTGTCGCCGGGTGTGTAGGTCTTGGCACGGTTGCGCATCTCGGCGCGCGGCTGCCTGGCCTCGGCGGCGTCGGTGATGCGTCGCTGGGCCATCGCGCCGATCGGGTCCTCGGACACGTTCCTGGGTGCGTCGGTCGGCCACCAGGTGACGACCGGGGAGTCCGGCAGGAGCAGCGGGATGAGGACGCTGCGGCCGTGGGAGGTCAGGGCGCCATAGAGCCGCAGGACCACCACCTCGCTCGCGCCGGCGTCGCCGCCGACCCGGATCTGGGCGTCGAGACGTGAGGAGCCGCGGCGGTTGCCCAGGACGATGGCGATGATCCGGCACGGGTGCTGGCGGCTCGCGTCGTTGGCGGCCTCGATGGCCTCGTCGGCCTCCTGCTCGTCGACGACGATGACGAGGGTCAGGACCCGGCTCAGCGCCATCGCCCCCACGTCCTGGCGCAGGGCGACGAGCTTCTTGCTGACGGCGGCCGTGGTGGTGCTGGGCAGGTCGACGATCACGGCATCCTCCACTGGCGCCCGTCGCGGCGCATCATCTCGTCGGCGCTCGAGGGCCCCCAGCCCCCGGCCGGGTAGGGCTCGGGCCGGCCGTTCGCGGCCCAGTGGTCCTCGACCGGGTCGAGGATCTCCCAGGACAGCTCGACCTCCTCGTGGCGTGGGAAGAGCGGTGGGTCGCCGAGGAGGACGTCGAGGATGAGCCGCTCGTAGGCCTCCGGACTGGACTCGGTGAAGGCGCGGCCGTAGCCGAAGTCCATCGTCACGTCACGCACCTCCATCTGCGCCCCGGGCACCTTGGACCCGAACCGCAGGGTGATGCCCTCGTCGGGCTGGACCCGCATGACGAAGGCGTTCTGCCCCAGCTCCTCGGTGGCGGTGTCGTTGAACGGCAGGTGCGGCGCCTTCTTGAAGACCACCGCGATCTCGGTGACCCGCTTGCCGAGGCGCTTGCCGGTGCGGAGGTAGAAGGGGACGCCCGCCCAGCGGCGCGAGTCGATCTCGAGCTTCAGCGCGGCATACGTCTCGGTCGTGGAGTGCGGGTCGATCCCGTCCTCCTGGAGGTAGCCCACGACGTGCTCGCCGCCCTGCCAGCCCTCGGTGTACTGGCCGCGCGCCGCGTTCCTCGACAGGTCGCGGGGGAGGCGCACGGCGGAGAGGACCTTCTCCTTCTCCATGCGCAGGTGCTCGGCGCGGAAGGACACCGGCTCCTCCATCGCCGTGAGCGCGAGCAGCTGCAGCAGGTGGTTCTGGATGACGTCACGCGCCGCGCCGATGCCGTCGTAGTAGCCGGCCCGGCCGGCGATGCCGATGTCCTCGGCCATCGTGATCTGGACGTGGTCGACGTAGTTGGCGTTCCAGATCGGCTCGAACATCTGGTTGGCGAACCGGACGGCCAGGAGGTTCTGGACGGTCTCCTTGCCGAGGTAGTGGTCGATCCGGAACACCGCGTCGGGCGGGAAGACGCTCTCGACCGTGGCGTTGAGCTCGCGCGCGCTCTGGAGGTCGTGCCCGAACGGCTTCTCGATGATGACGCGCCGCCAGCTGCCGGGCCGGGCCCGGCTGAGCCCGGAGCGCTCGAGCTGCTTGCAGACGACGTCGAAGAACCCCGGCGGGATCGAGAGGTAGAAGGCGTGGTTACCGCCGGTGCCGCGCTCCTCGTCGAGGGCCTGCACGGTCTCGGCGAGGAGGTCGAAGGCCGCGTCGTCGTCGAAGACCCCCGGCACGAAGCGGAATCCCTCGGAGAGGTTGCGCCACACGTCCTCCCGGAAGGGGGTGCGCGAGTGCTGCTTGACGGCCTCGTAGACGACCTTGCCGAAGTCCTGGTCCGCCCAGTCGCGGCGGGCGAACCCGACGAGCGAGAAGCCCGGCGGGAGGAGGCCGCGGTTGGCCAGGTCGTAGATCGCCGGCATGAGCTTCTTGCGGGCGAGGTCGCCCGTCACGCCGAAGAGGACCAGGCCGCACGGGCCGGCGATGCGGGGGAGCCGCTTGTCGCGGGGGTCTCGCAGGGGGTTGTGCTCCTTGGTCACCCGGGATGGGCTCATGCAGCTCCCTTCCGGGATGACAGCGCCGCGGTGACCTGCGCCAGGCCTGCGTCGTGGTCGACGAGGTGGAGCCGGAGCACGGGGCGGCCGTGCTCGGCGAGCACCTGGGCGTCGCCCGCCGCCTGCGCCGCGATGAAGTCGCCGAAGGTGAAGTCCCGGCCGGGGATGGCGAGGTCCTCGCGCGGCTCGGTGGTGACCTGGATGTAGACGCCGGTCGCAGGGCCGCCCTTGTGGAACTGGCCGGTGGAGTGCAGGAAGCGCGGTCCCCAGCCGAACGTCGTGGGACGGCCGGTATGCCGGGCGAGCGCCGCGCGCACGCCGGCGAGCTCCTCGTCGGCGAGCCGGTCGAGGTAGGCCATCACGGCGACGTAGCCCCGGCGGTCGTCGAGCTGGCCGAGCAGCGCGGCGACCGCCTCCGGGACGGTGCGCGCGTCGCCGAGCCAGCCACCGCCGAGGGCACGCACCTCGACGGCGCCGTCGGTGAAGGCAGCCGGCTCACCGGCGCCTCCGGACTGCTCGAGCAGCCCGCGTGCCGCCTTCTTCGCGCTCTCCACGTCCGGCTGGTCGAAGGGGTCGATGCCGAGCAGCTGCCCGGCGACGGCGGTGGCCACCTCCCAGAGGAGGAGCTGCGCCCCGAGCGTTCCGCTGACCTCGACCGCCGAGCGGCTCCCGTCGACGGACTCCTCGCCCTCGAGGGCGCCCGGGCCGTCGACGTCGTCCAGGTCGCCGGTGAGCCGCACGACGGTCGCGTCGGCCGGCTCGTCGGCCACCTCCGGGTCGTCGGGCGCGTGCACCACGACCGGCAGGACACCGGTGCCCTGCTTGCCGGTGCTCTCCGCCAGCAGCTGCTCGGCCCAGTCGGGGAAGCCCACGATGCCCGAGCCGGCGTCGAGCAGCACGACCTTGTCGCGCAACGGCGAGGTGCCGGCGAGCGCGGCCCCGAGGCGCAGCCCGGGGTTTCCCTCGTCGTCGAGGGCGAGGACGTCGCCGACCGACTCGGCGTCGTCGAGCAGCGCCTCGATGTCTGCCCCGGCCAGGCCGGACGGCACCAGCCCGAAGGCGGTGAGCGCCGAGTAGCGTCCTCCGACGTGCGGGTCGGCGTTGACGACGCGGTAGCCGCCCTCGCGGGACTCCTTGTCAAGGGGACTGCCCGGGTCGGTGACGACGACGATCCGCCGCGTCGGGTCTATGCCCTTGTCCTCGAAGGCCTTCTGGAACGCTCGGCGCTGCGAGTCGGTCTCGACGGTGGACCCCGACTTGCTGGAGACGACCACAGCGGTGCGCTCGAGCTCGGTGATCGCGTCGCGGACCATGTCGGGCTGCGAGGAGTCGAGGACGACGAGGTCGACGCCTGCGGTGGCACAGATGACCTCCGGTGCCAGCGAGGACCCTCCCATCCCGCACAGCACGACCCGGTCGACGCCGTCGGCGCGCAGCTCGTCGCGCAGGGCGGCGATCTCGCCGAGGAGCGGCCGGGAGGAGCGTGGGAGGCCGACCCACGAGAGCCGGATCCCCGCCTCCGACTCGGCCTCCGGCCCCCACAGCGTGCTGTCCTGCGCGAAGAGGCGGCTCGCGAAGCGCTCCTGGACGAGCTGCGGGACGTGGGCCGCGACGGCGTCGGCGGCGGGCCCCGAGGCGACCACGCCGAGCGCGCTCACCGGGTGACCTGCGCCAGCTCGTCCTTGAGGCCCTCGAGCAGCTCGCCCCACGCCTTCTCGAACTTCTCGACGCCCTCGCGCTCGAGCACGTCGGTGACCTCGGTGTAGGAGATGCCCAGCCGCTCGAGGCTGTCGAGGACCTCCGCGGACTCGGCGTAGTGGCCGGTGACCGTGTCGCCGGTGATCGTGCCGTGGTCCATGACCGCGTCGAGGGTCTTCTCCGGCATGGTGTTCACGGTGTCCGGCGCCACCAGCTCGGTCACGTAGAGGGTGTCCGGGTAGGCGGGGTTCTTCACGCCGGTGGACGCCCACAGGGGCCGCTGGCGGTGTGCCCCGTCGTCCTCGAGGTTCTTCCACCTCGGCGTCGCGAACACCTCCTCGTAGGCCTGGTAGGCGAGCCGCGCGTTGGCGACGCCGGCCTTGCCCTTCAGGCGTTGCGCCTCGGCGGCGTTGTCGCCCCCGACCTCGTCGAGCCGCTTGTCGACCTCGGTGTCGACGCGGGAGACGAAGAACGACGCCACGGAGCGCATCTGGCCCAGGTCGTGTCCCGCTTCCCGGGCCTGCTCCAGGCCGGTGAGGAAGGCGTTCATCACGCCGCGGTAGCGGTCCAGGGAGAAGATCAGCGTCACGTTGACGCTGATGCCTTCTG
Source organism: Dermatophilaceae bacterium (assembly GCA_025924375.1). Taxonomy (GTDB): domain Bacteria; phylum Actinomycetota; class Actinomycetes; order Actinomycetales; family Dermatophilaceae; genus JAICIN01. Next base: position 9,999 of record JAICIN010000045.1, read on the forward strand.
CCAGGACCTGGGAGATCGCGGGGAGGCCCTCGACGGTGGCCGGGATCTTGATGAAGAGGTTGGGGCGGTCGACGGCCTGCCAGAGCTGGCGGGCCTGCTCGACGGTCTTGTGCGTGTCGTGGGCGAGCGCCGGCTCCACCTCGATGGACACACGCCCGTCCTGGCCGCCGGTCTTGTCGTAGACCGGCTTGAGGATGTCACAGGCGTTGCGGACGTCCTCGGTGGTGAGGTCGAGGACGATCTCCTCGAGCGGCTTGCCCTGCGTGGAGAGCTCCCGGAGGTCGCTGTCGTAGGCGTCGCTGCCGGCCACCGCGGCCTGGAAGATCGAGGGGTTCGTCGTCACGCCGACGACGCCCTTGGTGTCGACCAGCTCCTGGAGGTTGCCGCTCTGGATGCGCAGCCGCGACAGGTCGTCGAGCCAGACGGAGACGCCGTTGGCGACGAGCGCCTTCAGGGCCGGGTTGTCGCTCTTCTTGAGGGGGGCGGGGCTCGGGTCGGCTGCTGGGTTGTTGTCGGTCATGGTCACTTCCCCTTGCTGACAGCACTCTTGCGTGCGGCGCTGCCCTTGGCGGTGGTGTCTGTCGTGCTCGGGCGGCCGCTCCACGGCGCGGTCGCCGTGAGCTCCGGGACGCCGGTGTCCCGGCTCGCCGCCTTGATGGAGTCCCGGGCCGCCTTGACGACGGCCTCGGGGGTGATGCCGAACTCGCGGTAGAGCGTCTTGTAGTCGGCCGAGGCGCCGAAGTGCTCGATGCTCACCGAGCGCCCGGCGTCGCCGACGATCTCGCGCCACCCGAGGGCGACGCCGGCCTCGACGCTCACGCGGGCCCGGATGTGCGGTGGCAGCACCTTGTCCTGGTACCCCTTGCCCTGCCGCGCGAACCACTCGCGGCACGGCATCGACACGACCCGCGTGCGCACGCCGGCGCGCTCGAGCCGGGCCCGGGCGTCGACCGCGATCGAGACCTCCGAGCCGGTCGCCACGAGGATGACGTCCGGCTCCTCGGTGCCGCTCCGGCCGCCGTCGATGAGGACGTAGGCGCCCTTGGTGACGCCGGTCGCCTTGGCGAACTGCTTGCGGTCGAGCACCGGCAGCGGCTGCCGGGTCAGGCAGAGCCCGGCCGGGTGGCCGTTCCGGAGGACCTGCCCCCAGGCGGCCGCCGTCTCGTTGGCGTCCGCCGGCCGCACGACGTCCAGGCCGGGTATGGCGCGCAGCGCGGCGAGGTGCTCGATCGGCTGGTGCGTGGGGCCGTCCTCGCCGAGCCCGATCGAGTCGTGGGTCCAGACGTAGGTGACGGGCAGCTCCTGGAGGGCCGCGAGCCGCACGGCGGGGCGCATGTAGTCGGAGAAGACGAGGAACGTCCCGCCGTAGGGCCGGGTGAGCCCCTCGAGGGCGATCCCGTTGAGGATCATGCCCATCGCGTTCTCGCGCACCCCGAAGTGGAGCGTGCGGCCGTAGGGGCCGCCCTTCCACTCGCGCGTCTGCTTGGACGCGGGGATGAAGGACGGCTGGCCCTCCATCGTCGTGTTGTTGGACTCGGCGAGGTCGGCGGAGCCGCCCCAGAGCTCCGGCATGACGTCGGCCAGGGCGCCGAGCACCTTCCCGGACGCGGCACGGGTGGCCATCCCCTTCTCGGTGTCCGGCGGGAACGTCGGGAGCGCCTTCTCCAGCCCCGAGGGCACCTGTCCCTCGAAGACCCGGTCGAGCAGGCACGCGCGCTCCGGGTTGGCGCGGCGCCACCCGGCATACGTCTTGTCCCACTCCTTGTGCGCCGCCTTGCCGCGCGCCTTGACCTTGCGGGTGTGGGTGATCACGGCGCGCTCGACGTCGAAGGTCTTGCGGGGGTTGAAGCCGAGCAGCTCCTTGGTGGCAGCGACCTCCTCCTCGCCGAGCGCGGAGCCGTGCGCCTTGCCGGTGTCCTGCTTGTTCGGCGCCGGCCAGGCGATGATCGTGTGGAGGACGACCAGCGTGGGCCGAGGGCTCCGGCGGCTCTGCTCGAGCGCTGCGAGGAGCGAGTCGACGTCCTCGACGTAGCCGGCGCCGTCGCCGTCCTTGCGCCAGTCGATGTCGACGACGTTCCAGCCGTAGGCCTCGAAGCGCTTGCCCACGTCCTCCGAGAACGCGATGTCGGTGTCGTCCTCGATGGAGATCTGGTTGGCGTCGTAGACGACGGTGAGGTTGCCGAGCTCCTGGTGGCCCGCGAGGGAGCACGCCTCCGAGGAGACTCCCTCCATCATGTCGCCGTCCGAGGCGAGCACCCAGATGTGGTGGTCGAAGGGGCTCTGGCCCGCCTTGGCGTCGGGGTCGAACATGCCGCGCTGCCTGCGCTGGGCCATGGCCATGCCCACGGACGAGGCGAGCCCGGAGCCCAGGGGCCCGGTGGTGATCTCGACGCCCTTGGTGTGGTGGACCTCGGGGTGGCCCGGGGTGAGCGAACCCCAGGTGCGCAGGGACTCGAGGTCGCCCAGCTCGAGGCCGTAGCCGGAGAGGTAGAGCTCGGTGTAGAGCGTGAGGCTCGAGTGGCCGCAGGAGAGGACGAAGCGGTCACGGCCGAGCCACGCCGGGTCGGCGGGGTCGTGCCGCATGACCTGCTGGAAGAGGAGGTAGGCGACCGGCGCGAGGCTCATCGCCGTGCCGGGGTGGCCGTTGCCGACCTTCTGGACGGCGTCCATGGCGAGGACCCGGGCGGTGTCGACCGCTCGGACGTCGAGGTCGCTCCAGCCGGCCTTCCGGGCCAGCGGCGGCTTCAGTGAGGCGTCCCGTCCCCGTCCTGCGGCAGTCTTCCCGGTCGGCTTCGTGGCCACGGACGGATCTCCTTCTCGAGGGGGCGCTCGGCAACGTCACCGAGCCTAGTCCCGAGGGTGTCGTGCGTCTCACCGGGCCGTTCGGGCCCCACGACCGGCCGGGATAGACTGCGCGGGAATGCCTGCCGTGCCCGACCGAAGGACGCCGTGACCGCTCTGGATCCGTCTGCCCCGGTGTCGGCGACCCCGGTGCGGGGGTGGAGGCGGACCGTCGGTGCCTACGTCGCGCTCACCAAGCCCCGCATCATCGAGCTGCTGCTCGTCACGACGATCCCGGTGATGTTCCTGGCGCAGCGCGGTGTCCCGTCGCTGTGGCTCATCGTCGCCACGCTCGTCGGGGGCACCCTGAGCGCCGGCGCGGCCAACACCTTCAACTGTGTCTACGACCGCGACATCGACGCGGAGATGCACCGCACCAGCAACCGGCCGATGGTGACCGGCGTGGTGACGCCGCGGCAGGGCCTGCTGTTCGGGTGGGCCCTCACCGTGGTGTCCACGGCGTGGTTCCTCGCCGTCGTGGGCTGGCTGCCGGCCCTGCTCTCGCTCGCGGCGATCGCGCTGTATGCCGTGGGCTACACGATGATCCTCAAGCGCCGGACCGCGCAGAACATCGTCTGGGGCGGAGCGGCCGGGTGCATGCCGGTGCTCATCGGCTGGGCCGCGGTCACGGGCACCGTCGGCTGGCCGGCGGTGGTGCTGTTCCTCGTCATCTTCTTCTGGACGCCACCGCACTACTGGCCGCTGTCGATGCGGTTCAAGGACGACTACGCCGCTGCCCATGTGCCGATGCTGCCCGTGGTCGAGCGCTTCGCCGTCGTGGCCCGGCAGATCGTGGCCTACTCCTGGGCGATGGTCGCCGCCTCGCTCGTCCTCGTGCCCGTCGCGGGGATGGGCTGGCTCTACCTCGTCACGGCCGTGGTCACCGGCGGGCTGTTCGTCGCCGAGGCGCACCGGCTCCTGCGGGCATCCCGCTCAGGGGAGGGGCCGCAGGTCCTGCGCCCCATGCGGCTCTTCCACTTCTCGATCACCTACGTGGCGGTGCTCTTCCTCGCGGTCGCGGTCGACCCGCTGCTGCACCTGCCGCTTCGCTGAGCCCGAGGTTCAGCGGGTCCGGGGCAGGACCTCCAGGCGGGTCGTGCGCAGCCGGACAATGCCGTTGGTCAGCGCCACGACGAGTGCGGCGGCGCCGGCCATGTGGAGCAGGACCACCATCCAGGGCAGCCCGGCGAAGTACTGGGTGTAGCCGATGACCCCCTGGGCCAGGGTCACGACGAGGACGAGCCGCCAGGCGCGCGGCACGACGGCCGAGCGCGCGCTGAGGCGGGCGGCCAGCCAGACGGCGACGACGAGGCCGACGAAGAGCATCACGGCGTCGGCGTGCAGCCAGGAGATGGTGCGGGGGTCGAGCGCGAGCCGCGCGGGCTCGTCGGCGTCGCCGGAGTGCGGGCCGGAGCCGGTCACCAGCGTGCCGAGGACCAGCACCACCGCCCCCAGCGCGGAGGTCAGGAGGGCGAGCCGCTCCACGAGCCTCGGGACGGCGGCCGGGCGTGGGCCGGGCGGTTCGGGCGCGCGGAAGACCATGTAGGCCGAGGCAGCGACCAGGACCATCGAGACGAGGAAGTGGGCGGCCACGGTGGCCGGGTTTAGGCCCGTGCGCACGGTGATGCCACCGAGCACCGCCTGCACCACGACGCCGCCCAGGACGACCCACGCCGGCCGCGCGAGGTCGGCGCGGACCCCCTCCCAGCGCCACACGGCATACCAGCGCTCACGGGCCGGGCCGCTCCAGCGCCACACGGCGTAGACGACGAGCAGCGCGGCGATGCCCACCATGCCGGTCAGGGTGCGGTTGCCGAACTCGATGAACTTGTGGAACCCCTGCTCCTGGTGGGGCACCGGCACGTAGGAGCCGGGCACGCACTGCGGCCAGGTCGGGCAGCCGAGGCCGCTGCCGGTGAGCCGCACCAGCCCGCCGGTCACCACGATGACGACCTCGGCCACGAGGTTGGCGACGAGGATCGCCGGGAGCCAGGTGCGGGTCGTCGGCACGGCCAGGCCCGCGGGCCTCGGCCGGGGTGGTGCAGCGGTCACCCGACGAGGGTACGCGACCACGCTGCGCTCACCGGCACCGCGATCGGGCCCCGGCCGACGCGGCGGGCGGTCAGTCCCCCCAGCGGAAGACGCGCGAGGCCAGCGCGGTGGCGGCCGCGCCCCACAGGAGGAGGACCAGCCAGGAGGCGAGGTCCGCGCGACCGGCCGTGAGGGCGGCCCGCATCGCGTCGCCCAGCGCCCCGGAGGGCAGCAGCCGCACGACCTCGCGCAGGCCGTCGGGAAGGCGTGCGGTGGACACGACGACCCCGCCCAGGGCCAGCAGCGCCACCCAGACGAGGTTGGCGAGGGCGAGGACACCCTCGGCGCGCAGCGTGCCGGCGAGCAGCAGGGCCAGCGCGACGAACGCCCACGTCCCGAGCAGGAGGGTCACGACGGCCGCGGGTACTCCGGACCAGTGCGGGTGCCATCCCAGGGCCAGGCCGAGCACGCCGAGGACCACGACCTGGATCGCCACCACGACGAGCACGGCGAGCGCCTTCGCCGTGACCAGGCCGCCGCGACCGAGCGGGGTGGCGCCGAGGAGGCGGAGCACCCCGTAGCGCCGGTCGAAGCCGGTGCCGATCGCCTGCCCGGTGAAGGCGGACGAGACGACGGCGAGGGCGAGGACGCCGGGGACGGCGAGGTCGACGCGGCGTCCCGTGCCGAGGGGGACGAACGTCGCCAGCGTGAGCCCGAGCAGCACCATGGCCGGCAGGACGACGGAGACCAGCAGCTGCTCGCCGTTGCGCAGCATGGTGAGCGCCTCGAAACGGGCCTGCGCCCGCACCCGCTGGGCGGCCGGGGCGGCGGCGCTCACGCCGCGCTCCGGGTGAGGCTGAAGTAGACGTCCTCGAGGGCGGACTCCCGGGTCAGCTCGCCGAGCGTGCCCTCGGCGACGACGCGCCCGCCGCCGACGATGACGATGCGGTCGGCGAGCCGCTCTGCCTCCTCGAAGGAGTGGGTCGTGAGCACGACGGCACTGCCCTCGTGGGCAACGGAGCGGACGAGGTCCCAGACGTCGAGCCGGGCGTGCGGGTCGAGGCCCGCCGACGGCTCGTCGAGGAAGGCGACGTCCGGGCGGCCCACGAGCGCCGCTGCCAGGGCGACCCGCTGCCGCTGCCCCCCGGAGAGCCGCCGCACGGTGGTGCCGGCGAACTGTCCGATGCCGAGCCGGTCGACGAGCTCGGCGTCGGGTGCGGTGCCGGCGTAGAGCCTCGCCAGGTGCTGGAGCAGGGCGACCGGCCGGGCCCCGTTGGGGAGGCCGCCGTCCTGGAGCATCACGCCGACCCGGGCGCGGTGCGCGGCGGGGGACTGCCACGGGTTCGCGCCGAGGACGCGCACCGTGCCGGAGTCCGGGCGGCGCAGGCCCTCGCAGCACTCGACCATCGTCGTCTTGCCCGCGCCGTTGGGTCCCAGCACGGCCGTCACCTCACCCGAGGCGGCCGACCAGCTCGCGCCGTCGAGGGCGGTCACGTCCCCGTATCGCTTGCGGAGGTCGAGGACGTCGACGGCGGGTGGCACGCCCAGATTGTAGGTGGCGTGGCTCGGGAGCCGGCCCGGGCCTCCGCTCACGGCTCGCCGGGCCCGGCCGGGCCCACCTGGCCGGCCTTACGCGGCACCGAGCCGCCTTAGCCGCCGCCCCGCCGCCGCCCCGCCACCCAGGCATGGGCGGCTTCCCCATGTGCCACCCCTCCTCAGCCGAGCAGATTCGTGGTCACCGAACAGGAGACACACACCAAGGAGAGAAGCATGAACGTCTTCGCAGACCCGCTGTTCCACAAGGCCGAGGTCGACTACCGGC
>JAICIN010000046.1 GCA_025924375.1 Dermatophilaceae bacterium
AGCAGGGTGACCTCGAGGACGCCCTGCTCGACGAGCGCCTCGACCTCGGCCAGCACGTCGCCGGGGCGGCGGTCCTTCTCCTTGCCGCGCAGACTCGGCACGATGCAGAACGTGCAGGTGTTGTTGCAGCCGACGGAGACCGAGACCCAGGCGGCGTAGGCGGAGTCGCGCCGGGTCGGCAGGGTGCTGGGGAAGACCTCGAGGGACTCGAGGATCTCGACCTGGGCCTCCTCGTTGTGACGGGCGCGGTCGAGCAGGGCGGGGAGGCTGCCGATGTTGTGCGTGCCGAAGACGACGTCGACCCAGGGAGCCCTCTCCACGATGGTGGCGCGGTCCTTCTGGGCCATGCAGCCCCCGACGGCGATCTGCATGTGCGGGTTGCGGGTCTTGACCGGACGCAGCTGCCCCAGGTTGCCGTAGAGCTTGTTGTCCGCGTTCTCCCGGACCGCACAGGTGTTGAAGACGACGACGTCGGCGGCCTCGGGCCGCGCGCCGGCGGGAATGCTCTTGACGTCCACGTAGCCGGCGGTCTCGAGCAGCCCCGCGAGCCGCTCGGAGTCGTGGACGTTCATCTTGCACCCGTGCGTACGCACGTCGTAGGTCTTCATCGCACGGACAAGGGTACGGGCTGGAGCGGGGCGCCGACGGCCTGCACCTGTGCCTCCAGCCCGGCGGTTTGACCGGGGAATGATCGGGTGCCATCATTAGTTGAAACTTCAAGCAACCGGTCATCCGGCCGGCGACTCCCCACCAGAAGGACGAAGACACCACCATGGGCCTGTTCTCCCGCAGCAAGACCACCACCCCCGCCCCCCTCGCCGCGGGCAGCGCGACCCCGGTCGCCGCCGGCGCGGCCACCGCGGTCCTCGACCGCGACGGCTTCGACGCCGCCACGCAGGCCGTCCGGGACATCTCCGGCGACTACGTGCTCGACCCCAGCCACACCCGCATCGGCTTCTCGGCCCGCCACGCCATGGTGACCACCGTCCGGGGCCAGTTCGACGAGTTCGAGGGCACCGCGCACCTCGACACCACCACACCGGCCAACTCCCAGGTCTCCGTGAGCATCAAGGCCGGCAGCGTCACCACCGGGAACGAGCAGCGTGACGGCCACCTCAAGACGCCGGACTTCTTCGACGTCGAGAGCTACGACACCATCACCTTCGCCTCCACCGCCGTCTCGCGCGACGGCTCGGACTGGACCGTCACCGGGGACCTCACGATCAACGGCACCACCCGCCCCGTGACCCTCGTGTTCGAGGAGACGGGCTCCGCCAAGGACCCCTACGGCAACCTGCGTGTCGGCTTCGAGGGTGGCACGACCATCAACCGCACCGACTGGGGCCTGAGCTTCAACGCTGCGCTCGAGACGGGCGGCGTGCTCGTGAGCGAGAAGATCAAGCTCGAGTTCGACGTCTCCGCGATCGCGCAGACCGCCTGAGCCGACGGCCTCGGTCGGGCCACCGACCCAGCTCCACCACGGTGACCCCGGCTCAGGCCGGGGCGCCGGCGGGGTGCCCCGGTCCCTACTGCGCCGCAGTCGGGACCGGGGCAGCCTCATGTCCGGGCCCGGGTCACCGCCGGGGTCACCGCCGGGCTCACCGTTCGGCCCACCGCTGGAAGCACCGCTGGACCGACCGCTGGGCTCAGCGCTCGGCCGGCAGCGGGCGGTGGATCGCGACGTTGATGGCGTTGAAGGTCTGGATCAGCCCTGCCGCCCACACCACGACGGCGAGCTGCTCATCGGTGAACGCCTTGGCAGCGGTGTCCCAGACGTCGTCGGCGACCTCCTGCGTCTGGGAGAGCCGGCTCATCGCCTCGGCGAGCGCCAGCGCGGCGCGCTCCTGCTCCGAGAAGAGCTCGGTCTCGCGCCAGGCGGCGAGGACGTTGAGCTGACGCTGGGTGACGCCCGCTGCAAGGGCGTCGTGCGCGTGCAGGTCGGTGCAGTAGCCACAGCCGTTGACCTGCGACGCGCGCGTCTTGACCAGCTCGAGGACACGGTGGTCGACGCCATGCTCGTCGGCCTCCCGCCCGATGTGCGAGTTGAGTGCCACGAGGCGCTTGAAGGTCTCGGGCAGGACGTCGGTCGCCTGCGAGCGGTGGGTCATGCCACTCACGCTACGCCGGGCTCTGCCACGGGCGTCGTCGTCGATCCCGCCACGGCGGCGCGGCGGTGGCGGCGCACGTCGGACAGCACTGGCGCAGTGGCGGCGAGCAGCAGCACGAGGGCCGGCGCAATGAGCACCGGGAAACCGAGCCCGAGGTAGCCCAGCGCGCCCGCCATGCCACCGACGAAGAAGAGCCCCACGAGCAGGGCGTGCGTGCCCAACCGCTGCAGGTCGGGGCGGACGGGCTCCACCCCGGGACGCCGGTTGACGTAGGCGAGCTTGCCGAGCTCGATCCCGATGTCCGTGATCATGCCGGTGACGTGGGTGGTGCGGATCTGCGCCTTGGAGATCTTCGTGATGATGGCGTTCTGGAGCCCCATCGTGAAGCAGAGCACGGCGACGAAGACGACTGCCCGGTGGTGCCAGACGAGCAGGTCCGCCAGGGCCCCGAACATCAGGACCAGCAGCGCCTCGAGCACGAGCACGCTGGCGTAGCGGGACCGGAGCTGGCGTCGGCGACCCCAGTTGAAGAGCACGGCGCATGCCATCGCACCGATCACGAACGAGGTGATCCCCACGACACCCACTCCCGCGAGAGCGACGGACCCGAGGACGAGGTGGTCGGCCACCGACGCGGTGAGACCGGTCATGTGAGAGGTGTAGACCGACACGGCAACGAAGCCCACGGAGTTGAGCACCCCTGCGATGAACGCCAGGAGGCTCGCCAGGTGCAGGTTCGTCCGCCGGGTCCGCTCGGGGCCGGACACGTCGAGGAGGTAGCTCCGGACCGCCGCGACAGGGTGCGGGCCTCCGCGGCGGCTTCCGTCCACGGGGCGAAGCCTAACCGGCGACGGAGCTCCTGTCGGCCAGCCGGTCAGTCGCGCTGGTGCTCGGGCGCGTCCGCGATGGCCTCGCGGATCACGGAGAACGCGAGGCTCGAGGGGTAGCCCTTGCGGGCGAGCATGCCCGCGAGCCGCCGGGTCTGGACGGTGGCGTCGAGGCCGTGCATGGTCCTGAGCCTCTTGGCGACGAGCCGGCGCGCCTGCTCCCTTTCGTCGTCGTCGGGGATGCCCTCGAGGGCCACCGCGGCGACGTCGTCCTCGATGCCCTTGCGGCGGAGCTCCTGGGCGAGCGCCCTGCGCGCGAGGCCGCGACCAGCCTGCTGGGAACGCACCAGCATGCCGGCATACGCCTCGTCGTCCACGAGCCCGACCTCCGTCATCCGATCCAGGACGGCCTCGGCGACGTCGTCGGGGCAGCTGCGCTGCCGGAGCTTGTCGCGCAGCTGCTGACGGCTGCGGGGTGCGAGGGTGAGCTGACGCAGGACGATCGCCCGCGCGACCTCGTGGGGGTCGGGCTCCACCCCACGGGTCCTCGGGTCCTGCTCGGGGTCTGGCGCGGCCGGCGAGGTACGCGGGGTCCTCTCGCGGCGTCTCCCGGGGCCTCCATCGGACGCTCCTGAGGGCGGCGTGGAGGAGGCCGCGGCCAGGGCTGCCTCGAGGGCAGCCCTGGCCGCGTCATGCCGGTCGGGCACGGTCAGAAGTCGACCGGGACGTCAGTCACTGCCTCGGCTGGCTTGTCGATCTGCGGGCCGATGCCGAGCTTCTCCTTGATCTTCTTCTCGATCTCGTCGGCGAGGTCGGGGTTGTCCTTGAGGAACTGCCGGGCGTTCTCCTTGCCCTGCCCCAGCTGGTCGCCCTCGTAGGTGTACCAGGCGCCGGCCTTGCGGACGAAGCCGTGGTCGACGCCCATGTCGATGAGTCCGCCTTCGCGGGAGATGCCGTGGCCGTAGAGGATGTCGAACTCCGCCTGCTTGAACGGCGGCGCCACCTTGTTCTTGACGACCTTCACCCGGGTGCGGTTGCCGACGGGCTCGCTGCCGTCCTTGAGCGTCTCGATGCGCCGCACGTCGAGGCGAACCGACGCGTAGAACTTCAGCGCCTTGCCGCCCGTCGTCGTCTCGGGACTGTTGTGCACCATGACGCCATCGACGAAGTAGTTGTGGGTCCCGGCGACCTCGATGTCGAACCGGTGCATCGACCGGGTCCTCGGCTTGACGTGCACGTCGAGCACCCGCGCGGGGACGAGGACCTGTCGGGGCTCCACGTGCTCCGGCTCCACGGCGAACTGACCGCGGAACCGCGGCAGCAGCTTGTAGTCCATCGAGGGATGGATGTAGGGAGCGACGATCTCCTGGAAGCGGGCCGTCCCTGCGGTCGTCATCTGCAGCACCGCCTTCTGGCGAGCACCGCGCAGCGTGACATGCGAGTCGACGCCGTGGGTGTCCCGGAGGTAGCTGACCAGCCGGGCACGGCTGCCCTCGCTCATCGCCTCGACGCAGACCTCGATCCGCCCGCTGCCGCCAGTGGTGCGCTGCTGGAGCCCCTTGGAGCGCAGGGCGAAGGAGCCGTCGTCCATGTACCAGATGGCCAGTGCCATGGGGGTGAGGGCCTTGACGACGTCTTCGGTGAGGTGCTTCTTGCCGTCACCCCAGTACATAACCTGACGCAGCTCGCCGAGCTCCGGCAGCGGCGTCAGGTCGACGAAGGAAGCGCCCTTGGGGTTGGTGGTCCGCGTCTGCGGGATGTTGCCGAGCAGCGAGGCCTTCCAGTCGAGGTAGTCGACCTGCTTGGCCCCGTGACCCATGCGGAACCGGACCCCGTGCCGGCCCCGCGGGTTGGGTGCGAGGTGACCGTCGCCCATCAGGCCACCCAGGACGACCTGCCACTGCTGGTCACTCAGCCGGGCCGTCTCGTCGACCATGACCCTGTCGCCGGCCATCAGCTCGCCCGCCTCGCGCCACCCTCCGGGCGTGCGGATCTGGTGGTTCTCCGTCGCGGCGAACTGCGACCGGCCGTTGCCCCCCGACTTCTCCACGGTGAACTGCAGGAAGCGGTCGGTCACGCCGTTGTCGAACCAGTTGGTCACCGGTCGGGCGACGACCTCGTTGGTCGCGGGGTCGTAGGTGCGGACCGCGACGGCCATCCTCTGGTTGACGATCTTGCCGATCTTCTCCGTGCTGCCGTCGGCGAGCGTCACGCGGGTGCCGTAGGACATGCACCCGAACATCACGCCGATCTTCTCGCGCAGCTGGTTGATGAAGATCGCGGTCGTGCCCGTGGTGTTGAGCGCACCGGTGATCTTGCGCAGCGCCTGCGACATGAGGCGGGCCTGCAGGCCGACGTGGCTGTCGCCCATCTCGCCCTCGATCTCGGCGCGCGGCACGAGGGCCGCCACGGAGTCGATGACGATGATGTCGAGGGCGCCGGAGCGGATGAGCATGTCGGCGATCTCGAGCGCCTGCTCACCGGTGTCGGGCTGGCTCACGAGGAGCGCGTCGGTGTCGACGCCGAGCTTCTTGGCGTACTCCGGGTCGAGGGCATGCTCGGCGTCGATGAAGGCGGCGATCCCGCCGTTCCTCTGGGCGTTGGCCACCGCGTGGAGCGCCACAGTCGTCTTTCCACTCGACTCCGGTCCGTAGACCTCCACGACCCGGCCGCGGGGCAGGCCGCCGATGCCGAGGGCGACGTCGAGGGAGATCGAGCCCGTGGGGATCACCTCGATCGGCGCGCGCACGTCGTCGCCAAGACGCATGACCGCGCCCTTGCCGAAGTTCTTCTCGATCTGTCCCATCACCGTGTTGAGGGAGCTGGCCCTCTGGTCGGTGTTCCTGGGGGCTCCTCCGCTGCCGTTCCTGGGGGAGACCCCGCCCTGGGCTGCGCCAGCCATGGCCACACCTGCTTCCTGTTCGCGAGTCGAGCGCGCCTGCCTTCGACCCTGCACCGGATGTCCGCTGTCGGGTCAGACGCTAGGAGCCACCACCGACAACGCCGCCCCTCCGGCACGAGCCTGGGGACAGTGGGACGTCGACACCGTCTCTTGGGGACAAGACTAGTCGGACACGTGTTCGACGCGCGTCACCGGCGCGCCGACACGCCGTCGCCGTCACAGCGCGTCGAGCCGGCCCTGCAGGAACGCCCGCTCCGCGCGATTGCCCGCGGTCTCGATCGCCAGGCGGTACTCCCCCGCCGCGTCCTCGGCGCGTCCCAGCCGCCGCAGCAGGTCCGCTCGGGTGGCGTGGAACGGGTGGTAGCCCTCGAGCCCGAGCCCGTCGACCACGGCCAGCGCGGCCGCCGCACCCTCCACCTCCGCCAGCGCCACCGCGCGGTTGAGCGCCACGACGGGACTGGCCGACACGGCATACAGCTGGTCGTAGAGCTCGAGCACCTGGGCCCAGTCGGTCTCGGACCCGCTCCGCGCGTCGGCGTGCACCGCGTTGACCGCCGCCATGAGCTGGTAGGGCCCGGGCCGCCCTCGTCGGAGGCACCACCGCACGAGCTCCTGCCCCTCGTCGAGGAGGTCGCGGCGCCATAGTCGGCGGTCCTGCTCGCCGAGCGGCACCAGCACGCCACCGGCCTCCCGGGCGGCGCTGCGCGCCTCGACGAGCAGCATGAGCGCCAGCAGCCCGGCCACCTCCGGCTCGTCAGGCATGAGGTCGCGCAGCAGCCGCCCCAGCCGCACCGCCTCGCCACACAGGTCGGTGCGCACGAGCGTCTCGCCGGACGACGCGAGGTAGCCCTCGTTGAAGACGAGGAAGACGGTCGCCAGCACGCCCCGCAGCCGAGCGGGCAGCTCGGCGTCGCGCGGCACCCGGTAGGGGATCCTCGCCACCCGGATCTTCCGCTTGGCCCTGGTGATCCGCTGCGCCATCGTCCGCTCCGGCACGAGGAACGCCGAGGCGACCTCGGCCACGCTCAGTCCCCCGAGGAGCCGCAGGGTCAGCGCGACCTGCGCCTCCTGGGCCAGGGCGGGGTGGCAGCAGGTGAAGAGCAGCCGCAGCCGCTCGTCGGCGACGGAGCTGACCGGCTCCATAGGGTCCGTCCCCTCCGCCAGCATGTGCGCCTCCAGGTGCCTCGCCTCGCGCGTGGACTCCCGGCGCAGCCGGTCGACCGCGCGGTTGCGCGCCGTGGTGGTCAGCCAGCCGCCCGGGTTCGGCGGCACACCGTCGCGCGGCCACCGGCGCAGTGCCTCGACGACCGCCTCCTGCGCCATCTCCTCGGCGAGGTCGAGGTCACCGAAGCGACGCGTGAGCGCGGCGACGACACGGCCGAACTCGGCGCGGAAGACCTCCTCCACCGAGCCGGCCGCGACGTCCGCCCCAGCCACCGGGCGCTCAGGCCTCGGTGTCGTCCTGGAACGGCCGGACCTCGACCTTGGCGCCGCACGCGGCCGAGCCCTCCGCCGCCAGCTCGAGCGCCGCGTCGAGGTCGGGCGCCCTGACGACCCAGAAGCCGCCGAGGAACTCCTTGGCCTCGCTGTAGGGCCCGTCGGTAACGATGGTCTCGGTGCCCGTGCCGTCCACGACCGTGGCGCTCTCGATGCCGTGCAGTCCACCCGCGAAGACCCACGCGCCACTGCCCTGGATCTTCTTGTTGAAGGTGCCCACGGCCGCATACATCCTGTCGGTCTCCTCCGCACTCGGGGCCGGGTCGCCGGCGGTTCCCATCACGGAGAGGAGGTAGAGGGTCATGGTCTGCTCCTTTGCTCGGGGGCCGGCCCGCTGCCTGCCCTCACCATCGCTACGAACGAGGGGGCGTGGATGCGACACCTGCCCCCGACTTCCTTTCCCGCGACCGTATGCCGGCCGGCCGCGGCCCGCGGCGCCCGGCCGTGGCGGTCGGTCACGACAGCAGGAGGCGCTCGAGGCGCCGGGCCGCGCCGACGAGCCCGACGACCCCCAGGGCGAGGAGGTAGACGACGTGCCCCAGGACGCCCACGCCGACCTCCCCCAGCATGAGGGCGCGCTCCAGCGCCACGCCGTGGTAGAGCGGCGTGGCCTGGACCACCCACTGCAGGGCGGTGGGGTAGGTCGAGAGGGGGAAGAAGGTCGCCGAGAAGAGGAACATCGGCTGGATCGCCAGCGTGACGTAGTCGAAGTCGACCCAGGAGCGCATGAACGTCGTCGCGAACATGCCGACCGCGGCGAACGCGAAGCCGATGAAGACGGCGGCCGGCAGCGCGAGCAGGGCCCACCAGGACTGGACCGCCCCGGCGAGCAGGGCGACGACGAGGAAGAGCGCGGAGTAGACGCCGCCGCGGATCAGCGCCCAGGAGATCTCCCCCACCGCGATGTCGCGCGGACCCATCGGGGTGGCGAGGACGGAGTCGTAGAGCTTGGCGTACTTGAGCTTGAAGAAGACGTTGAACGTCGAGTCCATCACCGCGCCGTTCATCGCCGAGGCGGCCAGGAGCGCGGGGGCGACGAAGACCGGGTAGGTGACGACGGCGCCGCTGTCGGTGGTCACGGTGCGGACGAGCGCGCCGATGCCGACGCCGAGCGAGAAGAGGTAGAACACCGGCTCGGCGAAGCCGGTGACGAGGGCGATCCAGCCGTGGCGGAACGACGTCGCGTTGCGCTCGACGAGCATGCGGCCGAGCCCCGCCCCGGCTGGGACCGGGAGGAGCCGGGCCAGCCGGGACGCCGTGCCGCGGGTCGGGGCGGTCGTGAAGCTCACCGGACGAGCCTCGCCGCGAAGGAGCGGACGGCGAGCCACCAGCCCGCGCCGATGAACAGCGCGAGGACCGCCACGTGGCCGAGGAGAACCGGCCAGTCGACGTCGCCGGAGGACGCCGCCCGGCTGGCGGACACGCCGTGCCACAACGGGGTCAGCCAGGCCACGGGCTGCATCCACACGGGGAGCTGGCCGACCGGGAAGAAGGTGCCCGAGAAGAGCATGAGCGGCGTCATGACGAAGCGGAACAGGATGTTGAACCCGCTGTCGCCCTCCTGCCGTGCGGTGAAGGCGAAGATCGGCACGGCGAACGCCATGCCGGTCAGGACCGCCACCGGGAGGCAGAGCAGCGCCCACCACGACGAGAAGCCGCCGAAGAGCGCGGCCACGGCCATGAAGATCGCCGTCGCGACCGTCATGTGGCCGGCCACCGCCAACAGGTGCCCCACGAGGACGTCGCGGACGCCGAGCGGCGTGGCGAGCATGGCGTGGTAGGCCATGTTCCACTTGATGTAGCCGAGGACCTGGTAGGTCGACTCCCCCATCGCCACCCACATCGCCTGCGTCGCCACGATCGCCGGGACCACGAACTCCAGGTAGGGCACCCCGCCCACGCCCCCGGACCTGCGGTCGACGAGGGCGCCCAGGCCGACCCCCATGGACAGCAGGAAGAACACCGGGGAGAGGAACCGCTCGATGATGCTGCCCCGCCAGGTGCGGCGGTAGACCACGAGCAGGTAGTCGATGACCGCCAGGCACCGCTCCGCGCCCGACAGGGCAGGGCGTGGCCCCGGACGGGCTCGCGCGTCGGTGCGTGCAGCGGTCGTGGGTCTCGACGTCGGGACGGCCATCAGTCCACCAGGCTGCGGCCGGTGAGGTGGAGGAAGACGTCCTCGAGGGTCGAGCGGCGCACCAGCGAGGACAGCGGCTCCACGCCGCGACGGTGCACCTCGGACGCGGCCGCGTCGCCGTCGTCGGCGTAGACGAGCAGCCGGTCGGGGAGGACCTCCACGCGCTCCCCCACGCCGACCAGCTCGGGAGCCCATTCGCCGTGCTCGTCGGTGTCGAAGCGCAGCTCGAGGACCTCCCGGGAGGAGTACTCCTTGATGAGCTGCTGCGGAGAGCCCTCGGCGACGATCCTCCCGTGGTCCATGACGACGAGGCGGTCGCAGAGCTGCTCGGCCTCGTCCATGTAGTGCGTGGTGAGCACGAGCGTGACGCCGGACCGCTTCAGCCGGAAGAGCCGGTCCCAGAGGATGTGGCGCGCCTGCGGGTCGAGGCCCGTCGTGGGCTCGTCGAGCAGGAGGATCTCGGGGCCGTTGATGAGCGACCGGGCGATCGTGAGCCGGCGCTTCATGCCGCCGGAGAGCGGCTCGACCTTGTCGCCCGCCCTCTCGGTGAGCTGCGCGAAGTCCAGCAGCTCGCCGGCCCGCTCGCGGACCTCCCGGCGCGAGAGGCCGAAGTAGCGGCCGTAGATCCAGAGGTTCTCCTCGACGGTGAGCTCCTCGTCGAGGGTGTCGCGCTGTGGCACGACGCCGAGGCGCGCGCGGATCGCCGGGCCGTCGGTGGCCGGGTCGAGCCCGAACAGCCGCAGCTCGCCACCGGTGACCGGCGAGACGCAGCCGACCATGCGCATCGTCGAGGACTTGCCGGCGCCGTTGGGCCCGAGGAAGCCGAAGCACTCGCCACGGGTCACCGCGAAGTCGACGCCGTCGACGGCCGTGAAGCCGCCGAACGTCTTCGTCAGGCCCCTGGCCCGGACCAGGGTCGTCTCGCCGTCGCTCACGTGGGCCAACGCTAGCCAAGGACCCCGACAGCGGCCCACCGCTTTTCGACGGCCGCGGCAGGGCCGGAGCGCGTGCTCGACTTCCCGCGCGCCGCGAGTCAGCGCGCCGCGGCGAGCTCCTCCCCGAGCGCCCGGCACAGCTCGCCGGCCGGCAGTGCCCGGAGCCGGGCATGGCCCTCACCGGCCCAGAGGTTGACGAGCTCGGGCTCCCCGTTGGCCCGGCCGTAGGCCCGCAGCGGCGCGGTCATGTGGTGGACGTGCGGGTAGGCGGCCGGGGCGTGTGGCCCGTAGACCTCGGTCCACGTGGTCCGCAGCGCCCGTGCGCTGCGACCGGTGAAGGCCCGCGTCACGGTCGTCCCCCGCAGGTGGTGCAGTGCGTGGACGTGGACCGCCGACGTGCCGGCCTCCGGGCAGGCGAGGAAGGCGGTGCCGAACGCGACCGCCGCGGCGCCGAGGGCCATGACCTCGGCCGCCTCCGCGCCCGACATGATGCCGCCCGCCGCGAGCAGGGGCAGGCCCGTCCGCGCCCGGAGCGCCGTGACGAGCTCGCGCACCGGCAGCTGCTCCGCACCGGTGTCCACCGGGCCCCCGCGGTGCCCGCCGGCCTCCCACCCCTGCGCGACGAGGCCGTCGACCCCGAGCTCCGCGGCCCACTCCGCCTCGGCCGGCTCGTTGACGGTCACCCACACCGACACCCCGGCCCGGCGCAACCGGTCGACCGCCTCCGCCGGGGGCCACCCGAAGGAGAACGAGACGACGTCGGGCCGTTCGCGCAGGAGCAGCTCCACCTTCTGCCCGAAGCCGTCGTCGTCGTACCGCGGGACACCGAGCTCGACGCCGGCTCGCGCCGCCCAGGGACCCAGCCGGCCGGCATACGCCTGCGCGGCAGTGGTCATGGCCGGCTCGTCCGGGGACGGCGCAAAGACGTTGACACCAAAAGGACTTCGCGACCGCGACCGGAACTCCGCGATGTCGGAGGCGAGGCGGTCCGTCGTGAGGTAGGCGCCGGCGAGGAAGGCGAAGCCGCCGGCCTCGGCGACCGCGACGGCGAGGTCGACGGTGCTCGGCCCACCGGCCATGGGCGCCAGGACGACGGGCGTCGCCGACCAGTCGGGCGCAGCCATGCCGCTCACCGGTGCTTTCGCAGCTCGGCGCCGAGGCGACGGCTCTCCGGCACGCCCATGTCGTCGCACAGGGCGAGCCACACCTCGCGTGGCGGCTCACCGTCCTCCAGCGCCTGGAGAACCGTGCGGTTGCCGAGCGCCCCGATCACGTGGTCGCGCGCCAGGGTGCCGGCGTAGGCCTCACCGAACTCGTCGTTGAGGAGGGTCCAGAACCGGCTGAGGCGCACGCCGCGAGTCTAGGCCGACCCCTCGCGCAGGCCGACGCAGTCGGTGGCCCAGAACCGGTCAGAGTAGACCACGCGCCCGGTCATCCACGGCTCGTGCGCGGGCAGCGTGACCACCTGGAACGCCGACTCCGGGATGCGTGCGCTGGGCCGCTCGAACCCCTCGGCGGACGCGGTGCGGACGCCGAGCGCCTCGTAGTAACGGGGGTCTCCCTCGAGGAAGACCGCCGGCGCGCCGGACGCGCGGGCCTCGTCCAGCGCCCGCGCGACGAGCGCCGCCCCGACGCCCTGGCCCTGGTGGTCCGGGTGCACCGACAACGGGCTGAGCACGAGGACCTCGACGAGCCGCTGCGGCGCGTCCAGCCAGGACCGCGTGAGCATCGTGTGGCCGACGACCCGCCGCTCGCGCTCGGCGATGAACGACAGGCCCGAGTAGGCGTCGGACGCCTGGAGCGCGTCGACCAGCTGGGTCACCTTGGCGCCCTCGTCGCCGAAGGCGAGCGTGGTCACCTCCCGGATGGCGGAGAGGTCGGAGGGGCTGTCGGGGCGCTGCTGGCGGATCGTCGC
The DNA here is from genome assembly GCA_025924375.1 of Dermatophilaceae bacterium. Taxonomy (GTDB): domain Bacteria; phylum Actinomycetota; class Actinomycetes; order Actinomycetales; family Dermatophilaceae; genus JAICIN01. The sequence continues at coordinate 12,322 of JAICIN010000046.1, forward strand.
TTCGGCTGGCACCACCCGAGACTAACCGCGCGGGGCCCGTATGCCGGCGGGCCGGCGTGTGTGCGGACGGCCGGGTGCCTGCCGACCCCGTGCCGGGCTGCCGGCCGACGTGCCGACCGGCTGGCCGGCGGTGCGTCCCTCAGTCGAGGTGGTGGAACCGCGGCCAGAGCTGGGCCCACGCGGCACGTGGCCCCTCGCACAGGGCCACGGGCACGCCCTGCTCCTCGTTGTCCACCCCGACACCGTCGTCCAGGCGGGCGACGACCCGGCAGCTGTCGAAGAGGGGTCGCACGTCGTGGTACTGGTTGCCGAGGACCAGGACGACGCTGCTGCCGTCACGTGGCCGCCGGACGTCGCCGAGGGCGTTGTGGCCGCTCACCGGTGGGGGCAGGCCGAGGGCCGGGCCGAAACGCGCGACGGCGCCCGCTTCGCCGTAGTTGGAGGCGATGACCTCGGTGGGACGGGGGACGGAGGTGCGGTAGGCCGTCGCGACCTGTTGCACGTAGCGCGGCCAGCCCACCTGGTCCTTGACGAGGGGGCTGATGGCGCTGACGGGGGTGCTGCCCACCTCGCGCACCGGGACGACCGGGAGGGCCAGTGCGACGGACACGGCGGCGTTGACGGCGAGCAGCACCAGGGCCGACCAGCGCCAGGCGCGCCGGCTCGCGAGCCAGCGCGACACCGGCACGCACCCCGCGGCATACATCACCGTCACCAGGTGGACCGGGTAGTGCGGCTGGGCACCCGAGACGAAGGTGAAGACGACCAGGACCAGGAACCCGACGACGAGGTAGCCGACGCGGGCGCGGCGCTCGCGCCGCAGCAGCCAGCCCACCCCGACGGCCCACACCACGGTCAGCGGTGGACCCATCATGATGACGAGGAGGGGGAGCAGCTGTGGCCGCACGTCGGCCGCGTTGTTCCGGGAGAGCGCCTCCCCCATGGCCAGCTGCGGCCATTCGTTGGTGGCCTGGTAGAGGAGGTTGGGCAGCGCCACGACGGCGCCCAGGATGGCCCCCGCCCACAGCTCGAGCGACCGGAACGGGCGTCGCGGACCGAGGACCAGCATGCCGAGCACGAGCCCGGCCGCGACGACGCCGACGAGCAGCCGGTTGTACGACGCCGCGCCGGCGGCCGCACCGGCCCAGAGCCAGCCGTGCGCGGCGCCCTGGGTGGCACGCAGGACCGCCAGGACGACGAGGGCCAGCAGCAGGAGGTCCACCGTGGAGGTGAGGAGGACGTGGCCCAGCACCAGTGGGACGGCGGCGGTCGCGCAGCCCCAGGCGCAGAGGGCCTGGGCGCCGCGGCCACCGCCGAGCCGCGCCGTCACCAGGGCCAGGACGACGACGGAGAGGCTCGCGCAGAGGGTGGCCGGGATCCGCATCGCCCACACCTCGTCGGCGAGGTGGGTCGTGAGGCGGGCGAGCAGCGGGGTGAGGGGTGGCTGGTCGACGTAGCCCCAGGCCGGCGGGAGCATGCGGAAGTAGAGCTCGTCGCGGTGGTAGCCGTAACCGAAGGAGCTGACCGTCAGCACGAGGGCCTGCACGGCCGCAGGCGGCAGGACCACGCGCCAGGCCGGGCTCCGCATGACAGGGAGGATAGCGGCGGGCCGTCGGCGCTCCGGTGTGCGTGTCGGTGGCGGGTGAGAGGCTGTGCGGAGCATGACCGCCGACGTCCTCCACCGCTTCTCCCCAGCCACCGCCGCGTGGTTCCGGGACTCCTTCGCCGCGCCCACCGCCGCGCAGGCGGGCGCCTGGGAGGCCATCAGCTCCGGCCACCACGCCCTCGTCGTCGCGCCCACCGGCTCCGGCAAGACCCTGTCGGCGTTCCTCTGGGCCCTCGACCGGCTGGCCCGCGAGCCGGTGCCCCAGGACCGCCTCCGTCGCTGCCGGGTGCTCTACGTCTCGCCCATGAAGGCGCTCGCGGTGGACGTCGAGCGCAACCTCCGCTCGCCCCTCGTCGGCATCCGCCACGCGGCCGCGCGGCTGGGCCTGCCCGAGCCCGAGATCACCGTCGGGGTGCGCTCCGGCGACACGCCGGCCGGCGAGCGCAGGGCCTTCGCCAGGGCGCCCAGCGACGTCCTCATCACCACGCCGGAGTCGCTCTTCCTGCTCCTCACCTCGCAGGCGCGCGAGGCCCTCTCGGGAGTGGAGACGGTCGTCCTCGACGAGGTCCACGCGGTGGCGGGCACCAAGCGCGGAGCGCACCTCGCCCTGTCGCTGGAGCGGCTCGATGCCCTCCTCGAGTCGCCCGCGCAGCGGATCGGCCTCTCCGCCACCGTCGAGCCGGTCGAGGAGGTGGCGCGGTTCCTCGCAGGCGGCCGGCCGGTCGAGGTGGTGCGCCCCGCCTCGCACAAGGAGTGGGACCTCGACGTCGTGGTGCCGATCGCCGACATGTCGGCGCTGGGCGAGGTCGTGCCCGACGACCTCGCCGGCCCGGCGGCGGGAGCCGAGCGCCGGGCGTCGATCTGGCCCCATGTCGAGGAGCGCATCGTCGACCTCGTGGCGGCGCACCGGTCCACGATCGTCTTCGCCAACTCCCGCCGGCTCGCCGAGCGCCTCACCAGCCGCCTCAACGAGATCTGGGACGAGCGCCTCGAGGAGGCCCAGGCCGGCGAGTCCGTGCTCCCGGGGGAGGGGCCGCAGAGGGCCGACGTCGCGGGACGCGTGGAGGCGCCGGCGGGCCCCCGGCACACCGGGTCGCAGACGCCCGCCCAGATGATGGCGCAGGCCGGTGCAGGCGCCGGAGCACCCGCGGTCCTGGCGCGCGCGCACCACGGCTCCGTGAGCAAGGAGCAGCGCCAGGTCATCGAGGAGGACCTCAAGGCGGGGCGGCTGCCCGCGGTCGTGGCGACGAGCTCGCTCGAGCTCGGCATCGACATGGGGGCGGTCGACCTCGTCGTGCAGGTCGAGTCGCCGCCGTCGGTGGCCTCGGGGCTGCAGCGGGTCGGCCGGGCCGGGCACCAGGTGGGGGCGGTGTCGCGCGGGGTGCTCTTCCCGAAGTTCCGGGGCGACCTCGTCCAGACGGCGGTCGTCGTGGAGCGGATGCGGGCGGGCGCCATCGAGTCGCTCCACGTCCCCGCCAACCCGGTCGACGTCCTCGCGCAGCACGTCGTGTCGATGTGCGCCATGGACGACTGGACGGTCGACGACCTCGAGGCGCTGGTGCGCCGGTCGGCCCCCTTCGCCGGCCTGCCGCACTCGGTCCTCGAGGCGGTCCTCGACATGCTGTCCGGACGGTATCCCAGCGACGAGTTCGCCGAGCTCCGCCCGCGCATCGTCTGGGACCGCGTGACCGGCGTGCTCTCCGGGCGGCGTGGCGCGCAGCGTCTCGCGGTGACCTCCGGCGGGACCATTCCCGACCGCGGGCTCTACGGCGTCTTCCTCGCCGGTGGGGAGGGCCCCGGCCGGCGGGTCGGAGAGCTCGACGAGGAGATGGTCTACGAGTCGCGCGTCGGCGACGTCTTCACGCTCGGCACCTCGACCTGGCGGATCGAGGACATCACCCCCGACCGCGTCCTCGTCACGCCGGCCCCGGGCATGCCGGGCAAGCTGCCGTTCTGGAAGGGCGACCAGGTCGGCCGGCCCGCCGAGCTCGGCCGCGCGGTGGGCGCCTTCGTGCGCGAGGTCGTCGCGCTCGGCCGGGAGGCCGCGAGGCGCAGGGTTGCCGACGCCGGGCTCGACGAGTGGGCCACCGACAACCTCCTCGCCTACCTCGAGGAGCAGCGCGAGGCGACGCGCCACGTGCCCGACGACCGCACCATCGTGGTGGAGCGCTTCCGCGACGAGCTGGGCGACTGGCGCGTTGCGGTGCACTCGCCCTACGGCGGCCAGGTCCACGCCCCGTGGGCCCTCTGCGTCTCGGCCCGGATGCGGGAGCGGTTCGGCGTCGACGTCCAGGCGATGCACGGCGACGACGGGATCGTCTTCCGGCTCCCCGACCTCGAGTTCGACGAGGGCAGCGGTGGGTCTGCTGCGGTCGGGGAGCAGATCCTCGAGCTCGTCCGGCTGGACCCCGACGACGTGGCCCAGCTCGTCACGGCGGAGATCGGTGGGTCGGCGCTGTTCGCGGCGCGGTTCCGGGAGTGCGCGGCCCGAGCGCTGCTGCTGCCCCGGCGCCGACCCGACCGCCGGCAGCCGCTGTGGCAGCAGCGGCAGCGCGCCGCGCAGCTCCTCGAGGTGGCCAGCCAGTACCCGTCCTTCCCCATCGTCCTCGAGGCAGTGCGGGAGTGCGTCCAGGACGTCTTCGACGTGCCGGCGCTGACCGCCCTGATGCGCTCCCTCGCCACCCGCGAGGTCACCATGGTCGAGGTCGAGAGCCCCCAGCC
>JAICIN010000047.1 GCA_025924375.1 Dermatophilaceae bacterium
ATGACCACGTTCGTCGACCGGGTCGTGCTCCATGTCTCCGCAGGCGACGGCGGCCACGGCGTGGCGTCCGTGCGCCGGGAGAAGTTCAAGCCGCTCGGTGGTCCCGACGGCGGCAACGGCGGGCGCGGGGGAGACGTCGTCCTGCGGGTCGACCCGCAGTCGACGACGCTGCTCGACTACCACCGCAGCCCCCACCGCGGCGCCACCAACGGCAAGCCGGGGGCCGGCGACGAGCGCAACGGCGCGGACGGCGACGACCTCGTGCTGCCCGTCCCGGAGGGCACCGTCGTCAAGGCGGTCGACGGCAGCGTCCTCGCCGACCTCGTCGGCCAGCACCAGACCTACGTCGTGGCCCGCGGCGGCCGCGGCGGCCTGGGCAACAAGGCGCTCTCGTCGCCCCGTCGCAAGGCCCCCGGCTTCGCGCTGCTCGGTGAGCCCGGCGACGTGCTCGACGTCGTCCTGGAGCTCAAGTCGCTCGCCGACGTCGCGCTCATCGGCTTCCCCTCGGCGGGCAAGTCCTCACTCGTCTCCGCGCTGTCCGCGGCCCGGCCGAAGATCGCCGACTACCCCTTCACGACCCTCGTGCCCCACCTGGGCGTGGTCGTCGCCGGGGACGCGCGGTTCACCGTCGCCGACGTGCCCGGCCTCATCCCCGGCGCGGCCCAGGGCAGGGGCCTGGGGCTGGAGTTCCTGCGCCACGTCGAGCGCTGCTCGGTGCTGGTCCACGTCATCGACTGCGCCACGCTGGAGCCCGGCCGCGACCCGATGACCGACCTCGAGGCGATCGAGCACGAGCTGGCGCAGTACGTCCCCGACGCCACCCTCGGCGGCCGGCCCCTGTCCGAGCGGACCCGCATGGTCGTCCTCAACAAGGCCGACGTGCCCGACGCGCGGGAGCTCGCCGAGATGGTCCGTCCCGACCTCGAGGCCCGGGGCCTGGAGGTCTTCGTCGTCTCGGCCGTGGCCCACAGCGGCCTCAAGGAGCTCACGTTCGCCATGGCGCGGCACGTCACCGCGGCCCGTGCGGAGCTCGCGGCCGCTGCGCCGGCGCCACAGCGGGTCGTGCTGCGCCCGAAGGCGGTGGACGACTCCGGCTTCCGCGTGGTGCGTGAGATGACGGCCGACGGTGAGGTGTTCCGCGTCGAGGGCGAGCGGCCCACCCGGTGGGTGCGCCAGACCGACTTCTCCAACGACGAGGCCGTCGGCTACCTCGCCGACCGCCTCGCCCGGGCCGGGGTGGAGGAGCAGCTCCTCAAGGCGGGCGCCGTCGCCGGCGCGACGGTCCTCATCGGACCGGCCGACGACGCCGTGGTCTTCGACTGGGAGCCCACCATGGCGACCGGCGCGGAGCTGCTCGGGACGAGGGGCACCGACCTGCGCCTCGACGAGGCGCACCGCCCGACCCGCGGCGAGAAGCGGGAGGAGTATGCCGGTCGGCGGGCTTCGAAGTCGGCGGCCCGCCAGGAGCTGGAGGCCGAGCGACGGGCCGGCCACTGGGCCACCGCGCGCGAGGAGGACGACGAGTGAGGACCCACCGGTGACCGGCGTGACCGGCGCCGCCGCCCAGCGCCGCCGGGACGTCGCCGGGGCCCGTCGCCTCGTCGTCAAGGTGGGCTCCTCCTCGCTCACGGAGGCCGACGGCGGGGGCCTGGCCGAGGCCCGGCTCGTCGAGCTCGTGGACGTCCTCGCCAAGCGGCGGCTGGCGGGCAGCGCGGTGGTCCTCGTCTCCTCGGGCGCCATCGCGGCCGGCATCGCGCCGCTGGGCCTCACCAAGCGGCCGTGGGACCTCGCGACCCAGCAGGCGGCGGCGAGCGTGGGGCAGGGAGCCCTCGTCACGGCATACCAGCGGGCCTTCGGCGCCCACGGGCTCACGGTGGGGCAGGTGCTCCTCACCGCCGACGACGTCACCCGCCGGACGCACTACACCAACGCCCGCCGGACCCTCGACCGGCTCCTCGAGCTGGGCATCGTTCCGATCGTCAACGAGAACGACACCGTGGCGACGCAGGAGATCCGGTTCGGCGACAACGACCGGCTGGCGTCCCTCGTCTCCCACCTCGTGGGCGCCGACGCGCTGGTCCTGCTCACCGACGTCGACGCGCTCTACGACGGCCCGCCCAGCCGGCCGGGCAGCCGGCGCGTCCCGGTCGTCGTCGGCGGGGCCGGCCTCGACCAGGTGACGATCGGGGGCACCGGCTCGCAGGTCGGCAGCGGCGGCATGGTCACCAAGGTCGAGGCCGCCTCGATCGCCAACGCGGCCGGCATCGTCACGCTCCTCACCAGCGCCGGGAACGCCCAGGCCGCACTGGCTGGCGAGGACGTCGGGACGGTGTTCGTGCCGACCGGCTCCCGCCGCACGTCGCGCAAGCTCTGGCTCGCCCACGCCACGACGCCCCGGGGCCGGCTCCGGCTCGACGAGGGCGCGGTGCGCGCGGTTCGCGAGCGGCGCACCTCGCTGCTGCCGGCCGGCGTCACCGGGGTCGAGGGCACCTTCGCCGACGGAGACCCGGTCGAGCTCTGTGGGCCGGAGGGCGAGCCGTTCGCACGTGGCCTGGTGAACTACTCCTCGGCCGAGCTGCCGGGGCTGCTCGGGCGGACCACGCGCGACCTCGCGCGTGAGCTGGGGCCCGCCTACGAGCGCGAGGTCGTCCACCGCGACGACCTCGTGGTGCTGCGCTGAGAGGTCGCGCTGGCGGTCTGCGCTCGTCCCTGCCACTCGTTCCTGGGCACGTCCCTGCAACGTTCGCCCGCTCACCCCTGCAACGTTCGCCCGCTCACCCCTGCAACGTTCGCCCAAGCCAGCGAGGCGCGCGGAACCTTCCGCGTCCGGTGAGACCTTGGCCCAAGCCAGCGAGGCGCGCGGAACCCTCCGCGTCCGGTGAGGCCTTGGCCCCAGACTCGATCACCGCGCGATCGGCACCGCCCTGCCTGACTGCGGGTCGAGGACCGGGCGGTCACCGAGTGGCATGGTGAGGTCGGCCGATGCCTGTCGCAGGTGGCCCACGAGCACGCATGGCTGAACCGTGGCGGGTGTGGCGGTGGGTCTCGGCAGGGCACGGATGACGACGACGACGGCCGTCGCGCTCTCCACCGCGTCGGCCCGGTACTCCGACTCGCAGGAGCCCGTGCCCGGGGCCGCACCGACAAAGCTTACGGTGACGGACCTGTCGTCCGACGAGACGCTGGCCTTGTCGACCCGGTAGACGAAGTCGTCGTTGGACGGCTGGCTCAAGGGTCGGGGGTCGACGAGGTGAGCGGGGTCGACGGCGACGTAGCGCAGTCGCACAGCGGTGCCCCTCAGGCTGAACTCCCATGCCGGAACCGTGGCGGTACCCGTACCGGTCTGCAGGGTCATGGCGCTGAGGGTTGCCCCCGTGACGACGAGTGGCTGGCAGCCGTCGCAGTCGTGCTTCGGCGAGGCCATGGCGGCCAACGCGTCCTCGGCGGTGAGCAGCGGAACCTCGAGGTCCCGCCCCCGCTGCCACCGCACCACCCCGGACGCGGGCGCCGTCGTCGTCAGCCCGCCGGGCGCTGCCGTGACCTGGCCGTCCGCGAGCGCCAGCTTGTTCTGCCCCACCGAAGGTTCCCAGTCCCCGACCTGCATGAGGAGCGGACCCGCGACGACGATGAGGCCTGACGAGGGCCCTGTGACGGCCTGGAACCTGTCGAGCACCAGGAGCGCACGGTCGCGCAACGGGGTGGGCAGGTCCGCGGGGACCCTCGTGGCGGCCGTGGTCGCTGGACGGGTGTCGACGTGCTTCGGCATGAGGGAGGATGCCGCCACGCTGGTCGCTATCCCGATGCACGCCGCCGACGCGAGCGCAGCAGTGAGCGTGGTCCGGCGTGACCGTCGCAGCGCAGCCTTGGCCAGGGTGGCCAGCGTGTCGGGCGGAGCAGCGCTGGAGGCCAGGTGCTCATGGGACCGGAAGAGCTCGCGGACTGATGCTTCCACGTCGTGTTCCGCGTTCATCGCGCTACCTCCTGGGCCGAGGGGTCGAGGACCGTGCGCAGCGACGCCAGCCCGCGTGATGCGTTGGACCGCACCGTGGAGGCGGAGCACCCCAGCAGCTCGGCGATCTCGGCGTCCGAGAGGTCCTCGTAGTACCGCAGCGCGAGGACGGCGCGCTGCCTTCGCGGCAGCGTCGAGAGCAGCCGCCAGCCGGGGTCGTCGGGCCCGGCCGCCTCTCGCGTCGGGATGGCCTGTTCCGGCAGCGAGCCCGGATCCGACGGGTTCTCACGCGAGGTCCCCCTGCGGCGCCAGGAAAGGTGCTCGTTGACGAGCACCTTTCGGGCGTATGCGTCAGGACGGCCGGCGCCGGCGACCCGTGACCAGTGCCGGAGCAGGCTGACGAAGGTCGACTGGAGCAGGTCCTCGGCGTCGTGGGCGTTGCCCGTCAGCATGACGGCGAGGCGCAACAGTGCCGGCCCGCGCGCCACGGCGAACTGCTCGAACGTCTGCATGCGCCTCCCTCCTGCCACCTAGACGCTCGAGGGTGCCGGAAACGCTGCATCGACCGCGAAACTAGCCGACCCGCGTCACCCCGAACTGCAGCCGCGGCTGCGCGAAGTGGTCCTGCGCCTGCACGAGCTGCAGCTCGCGCTCGCCGGACTCCAGCGTCACCCTGAGCAGGTCGAAGACGCTCGAGGCGGTTCGCGCCAGCGCCTCCGCGGCGCTGCCGGTCGAGAGCAGGTGGGCGGTGAACAGCGCGGCCGTGACGTCGCCCGACCCGTTCGCCTTGAGCGGCAGGTGCGGCGTCTGCACGACCCAGGCGCCCTCGGGTGTGGCGGCGAGCATCTCGATGGTGCCCTCCGGGCGGTCCGGGCGCAGGACGCTGGTCACCAGCACCGTCTGGGGGCCCATGGCCTGTGCCTTCGCGACGGAGTCGAGGGTGTCCTGGAGGCTCTCGGGCTGGGTGTGGGTGAGGAAGCCGAGCTCGAACTGGTTCGGCGTGATGACGTCGGCCGCCGGGACGACGCGCTCGCGCAGCAGCACCGGGATGCTGGGGTGGACGAAGCAGCCGCTCTTGGCATTGCCCATCACGGGGTCGCAGGAGTAGACCGCCTCAGGGTTGGCCGCCTTGACGCGGGCGACGGCGTCGAGGATGACGTCTCCGATGTCCTCACCGCCCTGGTAGCCCGAGAGGACCGCCGCCACGCCCGGGAACGCGCCGCGCTCCTCCACGCCGGTCACGACCTCGCGCACGTCCGCCGCCGACAGCAGCGGTCCACGCCACTGGCCGTAGCCCGTGTGGTTGGAGAAGTGCACCGTGTGGACCGGCCACACCTCGACCCCGATCCGCTGCAGCGGGAAGACCGCCGCGCTGTTGCCCACGTGGCCGTAGGCGACCGAGGACTGGATGCTGAGGATGCTCACGTGGGCATTCAATCAGGGGACGTGCGCAGAGCCACGACGTCGTCCGGTGCGACACCTCCCCCAGAGGATGCGTGGGACGTGCGCCGGGGACGGCGGCATACCCTTGGCGCATGGCCGAGATCGACCCCGCCGCCGTCGCCCACGTCGCGGAGCTGGCCGACGCCGCGCGGGTCGCCGCGCGCCGTGTCGCGCTGCTCTCCCGCGCCGAGAAGGACTCCGCGCTGCGGGCGCTGGCCGACGCCCTCGACGCGGCCACCGCCGGTGTCGTGGCCGCCAACGCCGTCGACCTCGAGCGCGGCCGCGACGGCGGCATGGCGCAGGGGCTGCTCGACCGGCTGGCCCTCGACGAGCAGCGGCTCGCCGGGGTCGCGCAGGCGCTGCGGGACATCGCCGCGCTTTCCGACCCGGTCGGCGAGGTGGTGCGCGGGTCGACGCTCGCCAACGGGCTGCAGATCCGCCAGGTGCGGGTGCCGATGGGCGTGGTGGGCATGATCTACGAGGCCCGGCCCAACGTCACCGTCGACGCTGCCGGTCTCGGCCTGAAGAGCGGCAACGCTGTCATCCTCCGCGGGGGCTCGGCGGCGGCGTCGACCAACCGGGCGCTCGTCGACGTCATGCGGACAGCCCTCGAGGGGCAAGGGCTGCCGGCCGACGCGGTGAGCCTGCTCGAGGGAGGCCATGACGCCGTCCGCGCCCTCATGACCGCGCGCGGCAAGGTCGACCTGCTCATCCCGCGTGGGGGCGCCAGCCTGATCCAGACGGTCGTCACCGAGTCGACGGTGCCGGTGATCGAGACCGGCGTCGGGAACTGCCACGTCTACGTCGACGCGCGCGCCGACCTGGCCAAGGCCGTCCCGATCGCGGTGAACTCCAAGACGCACCGGCCGAGCGTCTGCAACGCCGCCGAGTCGCTGCTCGTCCACGAGGCGGTCGCGGCGGACCTCCTGCCGAAGCTGCTGGCCGAGCTGCGCAGCGCCGGCGTGCGGCTGCACACCGACGAGCGCGCCGGCGCCGCGGCGGAGACTGCGGGCGTGGCGCACGAGCCCGCGACCGAGGAGGACTGGGGGACCGAGTACCTCGCCCTCGAGATGAGCGTGCGGGTCGTCGACGACCTCGACGAGGCCCTCGACCACATCCGCCGCTACGGCTCGGGCCACACCGAGGCGATCGTCACCGAGGACCGTGCGGCGGCCCGCCGGTTCACGAGCGAGGTGGACGCGGCCGCGGTGATGGTGAACGCCTCGACGCGGTTCACCGACGGCGGCGAGTTCGGCTTCGGCGCCGAGATCGGCATCTCGACGCAGAAGCTCCACGCCCGCGGCCCCATGGCGCTGCCCGAGCTGACGACCACCAAGTGGGTCGTCGAGGGAGACGGCCAGGTCCGGGCCTGACCCGGCCACCTGGCCGCCCGGCCGCCCGGCTACCTGGCCACCCCCCCGGCCGCCCGGCCCCCAGCCATTTGGCACGTCCGGCCTCGGCCACCTGGCACGTCCGGCGCGTGCCTGCCGGCCGGGGCGTCTGCCGGTGGAGTGGTGGACGCGTGCAAGGATGACCGCCCGTGGAGGGCACCGAGGTCCGCAAGCTGGCCGCACTCGAGGACGCGCACTGGTGGTACCGCGAGCGGCGGCGCCTGCTGGCGCTCGCGGTTGCCGGCCTGACGCCGGGGACAGCGGTCGACATCGGTGCGGCCGGCGGTGGCAACACGCGGGTGCTGCAGGCAGCCGGCTGGTCGGTCGCCGCGTTGGAGTACGGGGAGGACGGCGCCCAGGTCGCAGCCGGCCGAGGCCTGTCCACCCTGCGCGCGGACGCCACCGCCCTGCCGTTCGACGACGCGAGCCTCGACCTCGTGGTTGCCTTCGACGTCCTCGAGCACATCCCCGACCACGACCGCTGCGTCGGGGAGGTCCGCCGGGTCCTGCGCCCGGACGGCACGTTCCTCGTCGCCGTCCCGGCCGACCCGCGGCTCTGGTCCGCGCACGACGAGGCCGTCGACCACGTCCGCCGCTACACCCGCACGACGCTCCGGGGGGTGCTCGAGCGGGGCGGGTTCGACGTCGACCGGATGGCCTCGTGGAACGTGCTGCTGCGACCCGTGGTGGCCCTGCGGCGCCGGACCAGCACGGGCAGCGACCTCGAGCGGCTGCACCCGGTCGTGAACCTCGGGCTCCGGGCCGTGGTCACCGCCGAGCGCTACCTGCCCGTCAAGCAGATGCCCGGGGTGACTCTGCTGGCAGTGGCTCGTCCGCGTCGGTCGCCGGCCCCGTGAGCGAGTCGTAGGCGACGAAGTAGGTCGGCCGGCCCTGCATCATGGCGTACATCCGGCCGACGTACTCCCCGAGGACGCCGACACAGAGCAGCTGGACGGCACCGACGGCCGCGATGACGACCACGGTGGACGTCCAGCCCGGGACGGTGTGGCCGGCCGCGCGTGCGACGAGCGCGTAGGCGAGCAGGAGGACCGCGGCGAGCCCACCCGTGAGGCCCAGCCAGGTCGCGGCGCGCAGCGGCGCGATGGAGAAGCCCGTGACGCTGTCGATGGAGAGGCGGACCATCCTCGCCAGCGGGTACTTGGAGCGCCCGGCGGCGCGCTCCTCGCGCCGGTAGGTCACCGACGCCGAGGGGAAGCCGAGCGCCGGCACGACGAACCGCAGGACCCGGTTGTGCTCCGGTAGGGCGTTGACCGCCTCGACGGTGGCCCGGGACATCAGGCGGTAGTCGCCGGCGTCGACCTGGGCGTGGGTGCCGGAGAGCCAGCGGATGAGGCGGTAGAAGGCCCTCGCCGAGACACGCTTGAAGGCGGAGTCGGTGGAGCGGTCGGAGCGCACGCCGTAGACCACGTCCACACGCTCGGCGCGCGCGACCGCGAGCATCTCGGCCACGACCTCCGGGGGGTCCTGGAGGTCGGCGTCGAGCGTGACGACGTAGTCGCCGCGGGCCCGGGCCAGACCGGCGGAGATGGCCGCCTGGTGGCCCGCGTTGGTGCGGAGCCGGACGACGCGCAGCTCCGGCCACTCGCGTCGGAGCCGCTGGAGCACGACCGGGCTGCCGTCACTGCTGCCGTCGTCGACCGCGAGCACCTCGTAGGGCGTCCCGAGCGCGTCGGCGACCGGCCGCAGGCGCGCGGCGAGCAGCGGCAGGACGTCCTCCTCGTTGTACACGGGGACGACGACGCTGAGCTCGAGCCGCATGGCTGCCAGCCTAGAGGGGGGTCCGGACAAGGGTGAGGGCCCCTCGAGGTATGAGTTCGAGGGGCCCTCGGGCCGGTCGGTCGGCTGGCGAGCCAGCGGCCGGACGGCCAGGGGTCGACCGGCCGCACACGTCCGGCGAGCCGGTCGTCCGCGGTGACCTGTGCGCGCAGGTCGCTGGAGGGGTGCCCGGCCGGAGCCGGTCAACGCTCGGTGCGGTCTGGCCCGCGGCCTCGGTGCGCCCCCGCGCCGTCGCAGCGCGGACCGGGACTGACGTCCCGGACCTCGGCCGGGAGACCCGGCCTCGGCGGCTCACCGTTGTCCGGTGGGCCGGAGCTCCTGCTCTGGTGCGGCCGTCCCGGGTTTCCCCGTCCGGGCCGCCGCGGCGGGAGCTCGTGAGAGATGTCTAGTGCCCGGGCGCGTTGGTGCGCAAGCGGTTTCACGAAGATTGTTTGTCCACCGGTTGCCCACAGGGATCTCCACAGGGAGACGTGCAGGATCCACCGCGTGTGCACATCCCTGTGCACAACACCGGTGGACAGCGGGTGGTCACGCGTGGCCCGCCGCGCGGCGCTGCCGGTGACGGGGTCCGGCGCCGCCGGCATACGGGTCGTCGTGCCGCGGGGCAGCACCCGCGGGCCGGTAGGCTGGGGCGCATGACGTCGTCCGTGGCCGCTCTGTTCGTCGCCGCCGAGGAGCACCGTGAGCTCCCGATGCCCACCTGGGCCTACGGCCTCATCGCGATCTGCTGCTTCGCGGCGCTCCTCGGGGTGCTGTGGTTCTTCCGCCACAGCGCCCACAAGCTCGGACAGCACGCCCACACCGAGGCCCCCGAGCGCGGCTGATGCGTCTCGGGGTCATGGGTGGCACCTTCGACCCGATCCACCACGGCCACCTCGTCGCCGCGAGCGAGGTCCTGGCGCTCTTCGCCCTCGACGAGGTGGTCTTCGTCCCCACCGGGGAGCCGTGGCAGAAGGAGGGGCGCGCCGTCAGCCCGGCGGAGCACCGCTACCTCATGACGGTCATCGCGACGGCGTCGAACCCCCGGTTCACCGTCAGCCGCGTGGACATCGAGCGCGGGGGCCTCACCTACACGATCGACACCCTGCGCGACCTCCACGCCCAGCGCCCCGGCGACGAGCTGTTCTTCATCACCGGCGCCGACGCCCTCGCGCAGATCCTGTCGTGGAAGGACGCCGAGGAGCTGTTCCGGCTGGCGCACTTCATCGGCGTCACCCGCCCCGGGCACGAGCTCTCCGACAAGGGGCTGCCCGGTGACAGGGTGACCCTCCAGGAGGTGCCGGCCATGGCGATCAGCTCGACCGACTGCCGCGCCCGCGTCCGCCGCTGCGAGCCGGTCTGGTACCTCGTCCCCGACGGCGTCGTCCAGTACATCAACAAGTACAACCTGTATGCCGGTGCGCCGGCGCCCGCGCACCAGCCCGTCTAGGAGTCCCGTGACCGCAACCGACCGAGCCCTCGAGCTGGCGAAGGTGGCCGCCCTGGCCGCCGAGGACAAGCTCGCCACCACCATCACGGCGATCGACGTCAGCGCCCAGCTGCCGCTGACCGACGTCTTCGTCATCGTCTCCGCCGACAACGAGCGCCAGGTCGGCGCCATCGTCGACGAGGTCGAGGACAAGCTGCGCGACGCCGGCGCCACGCGGGTGCGGCGGGAGGGCGAGCGCGACGGCCGGTGGGTGCTGCTCGACTACGGCGACGTGGTCGTCCACGTCCAGCACGACGAGGAGCGCGTCTACTACGAGCTCGAGCGGCTGTGGCGTGACTGCCCCGAGATCGACCTCGGCGTGCAGACCCGTCGCGCCCAGTGAGCGGCGCGCGCCGCATCGTCGTGCTGCGGCACGGCCAGACCGACCACAACGCGCAGGGCATCTGGCAGGGCCAGCTCGACAGCGACCTCTCCGCCCTCGGCCACGAGCAGGCGCGGGCCGCGGCCCGGGCGCTGGTCGCGCTGGGGCCGACCCGCGTCGTCGCCTCGGACCTGCGGCGGGCGGCCGAGACCGGGCAGGACGTCGCCCGGGAGTGCGCGGTGCCCTTCGCCACCGACGCGCGCTGGCGCGAGATCCACGTGGGGGAGTGGGCCGGCATGACGTCGGCCGAGGTGCGTGACCAGTACCCCGAGGACCAGGACCGGCTGCTGCGCGGCGAGGACTTCCGGCGGGGCGGCCATGGCGAGTCCGTGGCCGAGGTGGCCGCCCGCATCCGGGAGGCCCTCGACGACCTGCTCGCTGACCTGGGGGCCGGTGAGTGCGTCGTGATCGCGACGCACGGCGTCACCGGCCGCACCGTCGCCGCCGAGCTGGTCGGCCTCGAGCAGGGCTTGGCGTGGCAGGCCCTGTCCGGCCTCGGGAACTGCCACTGGGCCGAGCTCGTGGAGGGCCGGCTCGGCTGGCGGATCCAGACCTGGAACGCCTCGGCCTGACCCTCGGCGAGCAGGCGCCTCGGCCTGAGCGTCGGCGAGCAGGCGCCTCGGTCACCGGGGGATGGGCGGCGACTGCCCGGCATAACGGCGGGCACCGGCCGGCTCGCGGAAACTTTCGACCACGGGGCAGAGGATCCCGGACCCGATTTGGAGGATGCCCCGGGCCACCGGGTAGACTCTCGCAGTCCCTTCACGGGGATCCGGCGAGCGATCGCACGGGGCTGTGGCGCAGCTGGTAGCGCACCTCCATGGCATGGAGGGGGTCAGGGGTTCGAGTCCCCTCAGCTCCACCGCAACGACGACGAAGCCCTCCCGCGGCCCGCCCGGGAGGGCTTCGCCGTCTCCGGCGGTCAGGCCTCGGCCGTCAGAACAGCCGCCCGGCGCTGTCCGCGTCGCGCTCCTCGAGGGCCAGCAGGAAGCGCTTCCGGTGCAGGCCGCCGGCGTAGCCCGTGAGGCTGCCGTCGGCGCCGATCACGCGGTGACAGGGCACCACGACCGCGAGCGGGTTGTGGCCGACGGCCTGGCCCACCGGCTGCGCGAGCGCGCGGTCGCCGAGCGCGGCCGCGAGCGCGCCGTAGGTGGTCGTCGCGCCGTAGGGCAGGTCGCGCAGGAGCGCCCAGACCGACTCCTGGAAGGCGTTGCCCCTCGTGCGCAGCGGGAGGTCGAACCCCCTGCGCGCTCCCGTGAGGTAGTCCGTCAGCTGGGCCACAGCTGCCCCGAGCAGCTCGCTGCCTCCCGGCTCGACGCGCGGGCCGAATCCGTCCGGGAGCGGGCGATCCTCGTCCATGAACCAGATCGCCGTCAGCGCGCCCGCGTCCTCGGCGACCGCGAGGTCCCCCACCGGCGTCGGGAGGGTGGTGTGGTGGGTCATCGCGGGTCCTTGCTGGTGCGTCGGCCGACGTCCCGAGCCTAGGGGAGAGCTCCGACAGGCGACGGCACCGACGGGCGACGGCGCCGACGTGGACGCCCTCGGTTGGCTGGCGCCGATGGGCTTCGCGGCCGCCGTCGCCGCCCTCGCGTATGCCGGGTGCCTGGCCGAGCGGCGGACGCGCGGGGTGACGGCGTGTGGCGGGAGAAGCGGCACTCGAGCACGTGAACCGGCGCCCGGACACGGAGCCGCGGCAAGTCGCGCGACCTGGCCGGCGCCGGCGCCCCCGTCGGGTCTGTCCCGGTTTGCGCTCGGTCGTTCGGCCCGACTTCGCCGGGAGGGTAAAGAAATGGTCAAGGAACGGTAAGCGGTCCGCCAAGATCCGGAGTGCCGATCAGGGGGCCGTCGCAACGTGGCCATGGCCCCCGGGGGAGGTCCCGCGGCACGGTCGAAAGGCGAGACATGCGTTCCCTCAGAAAGCCGCTCACCCTGGCGGCGACAGTCGCCCTGATGAGCGTGGGCGGTGTCGCCCACGCCGACAACGTCATCGGCGACGGTGACGGCGTCGCCCCCATCGGCGACAACAACGTGGGCTTCGGCACCGTGGCGTGCAAGCAGACCGTCACCAGGACCGCGCTCGTCGCCCTCAACCGCAACGGCAGCACCAGCTCGCCGCAGGTGTTCGCCAACGGCGCCGTCGTGACGATCTCGGCGAGCAGCAGCAGCGCGCAGGTCAGCGCCTCACCCGCCGGGACGGTCACCCTGCCCGGCGACTGGGAGACGCAGGCCAACAACACCAAGAGCAGCCCCCTCTCCTCGCTGATCTCGCTGACCCCCACGGTCGCTGGCGCGCAGAGCGCGACCGTGTCGTTCACCGCCACGGGGATGGGCGCGGACGGGACGCCGACCACCCGCACCGACTCGATGACGGTGTCGTGGACGTCGGGCTCCTGCTCCACCAACACCGCGCCGACGGCGCCTGGCGCTCCTGTCGGCGCCAGCCCGACGCGTGGTGGCTTCACGCTCGACTGGGCGCCGTCGACGGACACCCAGGGCGACGCCTGCTCCTACACGCTCGAGGGCCGTGACGCCGACGACGCCTCGTGGTCCGTCGTCGCCAGCGGCTTGACCGCGCCGTCGTACGCGTTCACGTCCGGGTCGCCCACCGAGGGCACGTGGACCTTCCGCGTCAAGGCCGTCGAGAGCAGCACCACCCCCTCGCTCTCCAGCGCCTACGGGCCGGTGTCGGGCCCCGTGGTCGTGGACCGCTCCGGTCCGAACGCGCCGACCGCGGCTGCGGACCGGGACGCCGAGTACATGACCGGGGAGGGTGCCGCCTGGTGGAAGGACGCCGTCACGGTGACGTTCACCGGCAGCGGTGACCCCGCGCTGGCTGACGGCTCGGCCGGCAGCGGCGTCGACTCGGTCACCCCGTCCCAGGAGGTCTCGGCCGCCGGCCCGTTCACGGTGACCGGCACCGCGACGGACAGGGCTGGCAACGTCTCGAGCGCCGCGGTGTTGTCCGGCAACGTCGACACGGCTGCGCCCGTGGTGGAGCTGTCGTGCCCGGTCGCTGCCGTGGTCAAGGGCTCCACGGCCGCCGCGTCGTGGTCGGCCACCGATGAGGGCTCCGGACTTGCCACGCCGGCCGCCGGCCAGGTGGCGCTCGACACCTCGTCCATCGGCTCGCACACGGTGAGCGCCCCCGCGGGGACCGCCGTGGACCACGTCGGCCACCAGTCGGCCGCGGCCTCGTGCAGCTACTCGGTCGTCTACGACTTCAGCGGCTTCTTCCGGCCCGTCGACATGACCGCCCTCAACACCGTCAAGGCCGGCCAGTCGGTCCCGGTCAAGTTCAGCCTCGCCGGGTTCCAGGGCATGGGCGTCATCGCGTCCGGCTCGCCGACCTTCACGGTCACGGGTGCGAACGGGACGCAGACGCTCACCGCCGGCGGCAGCTCGCTGAGCTACGACCCGGTCGCGGACCAGTACGTCTACGTCTGGAAGACCGACAAGAAGTGGGCGGGCAGCACGTGCACCTTCGCCCTGACGCTCGCGGACGGCACGACCCACAGCGCGTCGTTCAGCTTCACGAAGTAGGCCACAGGCCCAGGTCGTGACACGAAGGCGGCCCGGCTCACTCGAGCCGGGTCGCCGACGTGCGTCGCTGGGAGGGCCTCAGCTCAGTGCGTGCGCTCGCGGGCGAGCAGCGCCAGCGCGTGCTCGCGCTCGTGCGCCGCGACGCCGAGGTCGGTCAGCGCGCTCCCGACGAGCAGCAGCCCGGCCGCCATGAGCAGCCGCCAGGGGAGTGGCAGCGCCGCCTCGGTCCCGAAGCCCGGGGCGGAGGTCCAGCTGACCAGGAGCAGGGCCGCGCCCGCAGCGAGCAGGGCGCCGGTCGTGTGCCGGTGCACGGTGCTGCGCGCCACCGACACCCCGAACGCCGCGAGCCCAGCGCACAGCAGCGGCAGCTGGTCCATGAAGCCCTCCGCCACCGCCGCCGTGCCGGCCCAGCCCACCCAGCTCTGGACCTGCGTCCCGTGGGCGAGCTGGTGGCCGAGGACGCCGAGGGTGAGCGCCACCGCCGTGGCCAGGTGCAGAGGGGCCGCGAGGTCGAGCGGGATCCCGCCGCGCGCCTGGGCGTTCCAGAAGAGCACGAGGAGGACCGCGCCGAGGATCCCCAGGGGCGCGGCCGCGTGCTGCAGCCAGCCGATGGCCCGCCCCGTCGCCCCCATGGGACGACGTTAGGACGCGCACCACCGCTGCGGCCTCCGGCAATGTGCGCAGCCGCCCTGCGCTGATCGGCTGCCCCCGGCGTGTCGTGCTGAGATGTCCGCCGGAGCGGCGCTGCCGTGTGCTCAGGGCGGTCGAGCCCGATGAGTAACTCAGCACGACACGCTGGTCGGGGTCGGTCGGGCGCTGCCGCCACCGGTCGCCCGGAGCCCCTGCGGTAGCCTGTGCCCATGGCACGGCAGCTGCTCCTTCCGCAGCCGCGCTGACGTCCTCGTCACCGCGGCCGACCCCTCTGCGCGAGGGGCTTTTTTGTGGGCAGGAACGGCCGGCAGCAGCGGCCGTCGACGGAACGAACGAGGTTGAGATGAGCGAGACTCCGCACCGCTACACCGCCGAGCTGGCGGGCCGGATCGAGACGGGCTGGCAGGACCGCTGGCAGGCGGAGGGCACCTTCCACGCGCCCAACCCGGCCGGGCCCTGGGCCGAGCCCGAGAAGGTCGCCGGGCGCGAGAAGCTGCTCGTCCTCGACATGTTCCCCTACCCCAGCGGCGCCGGGCTCCACGTCGGCCACCCGCTGGGCTACATCGCCACCGACGTCTTCGCCCGCTACCACCGGATGACGGGCAAGAACGTCCTGCACTGCCTCGGCTACGACGCGTTCGGGCTGCCGGCCGAGCAGTTCGCCGTGCAGACGGGGCAGCACCCGCGGAAGACGACCGAGGAGAACATGGTCGTCATGAAGCGCCAGCTGCGGCGCCTCGGGCTCGCCCACGACGACCGCCGCACGGTCGCGACGATCGACCCCGAGTACTACCGGTGGACCCAGTGGATCTTCCTGCAGATCTGGAACGCCTGGTACGACCCCGACGCCGAGCGCGAGGACGGCGGTCGCGGCCGGGCCCGGCCCATCCACGAGCTGGTCGCGCAGCTCGAGAGCGGCCGGCGCGGCACCCCCGATGGGCGCGCGTGGTCGGAGCTGAACGACGCCGAGCGTGCCGGCGTCCTCGACGGCTACCGGCTGGCCTACACCTCCGAGGCGCCGGTCAACTGGTGCCCGGGCCTGGGCACGGTGCTCTCCAACGAGGAGGTCACCAACGAGGGACGCAGCGAGCGCGGCAACTTCCCCGTCTTCAAGCGCAACC
>JAICIN010000048.1 GCA_025924375.1 Dermatophilaceae bacterium
AGCTGGATCTGAGGGCGCCGCCGTCAGCGCGTCTGCGTGACCTTCGACAGCCCCCGCGGTGCGTCCGGGTCGTGCCCGCGGGCCAGGGCCATGGCGCGGGCCAGGCGCTGCAGCGGGATGATCTCGAGCAGGGGCGCGAGCTCGGGTTCGGTCTCGGGGACGGGCGCCGACGGGACACCGGGCGCCAGCGCGGTGTTGCCGACCACGGTCAGGTCGCCGCCGCGCTCGAGGACCGAGGCGAGGACCGGCGCCATCGCGTCGCCCCCGACGCCACGCGGCACCACCGCGACGACGGGCTGCCCGGGGTCGACCATCGCGAGCGGGCCGTGCAGCAGGTCGGCTCCCGAGAAGGCCTGTGCGCCCAGGTAGGACGTCTCCATGAGCTTCAGGGCCGCCTCGCGGGCGGTGGGGTAGGAGTAGCCGCGGCCGGTCACGACCATGCGGTGGGCGAACCGGAACCGGTCGGCGAGCTCCAGCACACGGTCGTCGGCCACCACGTGCTCCGCGAGCCGGGGCAGGTCCTCGGCGGCCTCTCCCGCGCCGCCCCGCCAGGCGTCGACGAGCAGCCAGAGGGTCAGCAGTGTCGCGGTGTAGGTCTTCGTCGCGGCGACAGCCCGCTCGCGCCCGGCGCGGAGGTGCAGCCGGAGCTGGGCCACCTCGTCGACCGGTGAACCCGGGGCGTTGGTGACAGCGAGGGTGAGCGCGCCCGAGCGCCGCGCCACCCTGGTGGACTCCACGAGGTCGGGCGACCCCCCGGACTGGCTCACCGCGACCCACAGCACGTCGCGCAGCTGCGGCGTCGCGCCGTAGGTCGTGGTGGTCGACGGCGACACCAGCCCGCACGGCAGCCCGAGCGTGATCTCGACGAGGTACTTCAGGTACAGCGCGGCGTGGTCGCTGGTCCCGCGGGCGGCGATGAGCACGAAGCGGGGGTCGGCGTCCCGGATGCGGTCCGCCACCTCGCCGACGTCACCTCGGCTCTCGGCGAGGACCCGCGCGAAAACGCTTGGCTGCTCGGCGATCTCGGCGGCCATGAGGTGGCCGGCAGGGTCACTCACGGGCGCTCCTGGTGTCGTCGGCGGCGGCCCGCACGGCCGCCGCGAACCATCCGGTGATGGTCGAGGGGTGGGTGATGGCAGTGCCCACGACGACGGACCAGGCGCCGGCGGCGAGGGCCTGCCGCGCCTGCTCGGGGGTGTGGACCCGCCCCTCGGCGACGACGGGGACATCGGTCGCCGCCACGAGCGCGGCGACCAGCTCGAGGTCGGGTCCGCTCGTCCTGGCCGTGTAGGCCGTGTAGCCGGCGAGCGTCGTGCCCACGAGGTCGGCTCCCGCACGGGTCGCCGCGACGCCCTCCTCGAGCGTCGAGCAGTCCGCCATCACGGGAACGCCTGTCCGCTCGTGGACCGCCGCGATCGTCTCTGCGAGGGTGCGTCCGTCGGGCCGCGGCCGCGAGGTGCCGTCCACGGCCACCACGTGCGCGCCGGCCCGGGCGACCGCGAGCGCGTGGTCGAGGGTGGGGGTGATGTGGACGTCGCCGTCGCCGTCCTTCCACAGCCCGATGAGCGGCAGGTCCACGTCGCGTCGGATCGCCGCGATGTCCTCGAGTCCCTGGGCCCGTATGCCGGCGGCGCCACCGAGGGCGGCTGACTGGGCCATCCGCCGCATCACCTCGGGGTCGCGCAGCGGCTCCCCGGGGTAGGCCTGGCAGGACACCACGAGCCGGCCGCGGATGGCGCCGAGCGGCGACGTCACGCGACGGCCCTCCACGCCAGGGCGGCCGCGCCGACGAGGGCCGCGTCCGCCGCGAGTGACGCCCGCAGCACGGGCACATCCGCCAGCGACGGCAACGTGTCGCGCCGCAGGGTGGTGGTGAGCGCGTCCCACCAGAGCTCCCCGAGACCCGCCACGCCGCCGCCCACGGCGACCACGTGGGGGTCGAGGACGCTGACCAGGCCCCCGAGGGCCGAGCCGACCGCCTCCCCGCCGAGCCGGATGACGGCCGCGGCGGTGGGGTCGCCCGCACCGGCTCGCTGGGCCACGACGCGCAGGTCCTCCGCTTCCTGCCCGCCCCGGCGGCCGTACTCCGCCGCCAGGGCCGGTCCGGAGGCGATGGCCTCGAGGTGCCCACGGCGACCACACGGGCAGGGCAGCTGACCGGCATACACCGAGGGCTGGTGCCCGGCGTGCCCGAAGGCGGCGTGCGCGCCGACCAGCACCTCGCCGTCCAGCACGAACGAGGCGCCGATCCCGGTGCCCACGGCCAGGAAGAGGAGGCTCTCGTGCCCGCGACCGGCGCCGTAGCGCGCTTCGCCGAGCGCGTGGGCGTGGACGTCGTTGACCACGGACGTGGGCAGGTCCGTGGCGGCGGCGAGGCGCGCGCGCAGGTCGGTGCCGGCCCACCCCGTGAGCGCGTCGGTGGCCGACAGCACCCGGCCGGTCCGCGGGTCGACGACGCCGGCGCTGCCCACGCCGAGCCCGCGCACGCTGGGGGCGGCCGGCCCCGAACGCAGCCTCAGGACGAGGCCGGCCGCGGTCTCGAGCACGGCGGTCGCCCCGGCCCGTCCGGGCGTCGGGGCACTCGCGCGCGCCACGACGTCGCCGGTGCGGGACACCAGGGCGGCCGCCGTCTTGGTGCCCCCGATGTCGAGCGCTGCGACGACGTCGTGGCGCTCGGACGGCGTGGGGGCCACGGTGGTCATGGTTACAGCAGTCCCGCCAGCTCGAGCTCGGTCCGGACGCGCGTCGCCTCGGCTCCGTCGAGCGGGCGCAGCGGCAGGGAGACCGCGTTGCTCTCGATGACACCGAGGAGCTGCAGCGCCGTCTTGAAGGCGCCGACCCCGCGGGTCGCGCCGCCCGCCGTGGCCGGGTCGGCCGCGTCGACGATCCGGAACAGCCGGGTGAGCCGGTCCTGCTCCGCGCGGGCGCTCTCCCAGTCGCCGCGGACGCACGCCGCGTGCAGCCGGACGTAGCCCTCGGGGTCGACGTTGCCCAGCCCCGGGACCGACCCGCTCGCGCCGGCGAGCATCATCGCGTCGACGACCACCTCGTGCCCGGTCAGGACGCTGAAGCCCTCGACGTCGGCCTCGCGGACGGCGAGGAGGAGCTGCCTGAAGCCGACGTCGTCGCCGCTGGAGTCCTTGACCCCGGCGAGGACGCCGTCGACCGCCAGCCCGGTGAGCAGTGCGACCGGCAGCTTGGTGTGCACGCAGACGGGGATGTCGTAGGCCAGGAGCGGGAGGTCGACGGCCGCGGCCACGGCGCGGAAGTGCCGCTCGACCTCGTGGGGGCCGACGATCGCGTAGAAGGGGGCCGTGGTCACGACCGCGTCGGCGCCGAGCCGGGTGGCAGCAGCGGCTCGGGTGAGGACCCGCGGCGTCGTCGGCTCGATGCAGCCGGCGATCACCGGGACGGTGCCGCCGACGGTCTTGACGATGACCTCGAGCGCACGGTCCCGTTGCTCGTCGGTGAGGAACACCGTCTCCCCGGAGCTGCCGAGGGCGAAGATCCCGTGGACCCCGCCCGCGAGCAGCCGTTCGACGAGGCGCTCGAGGGAGACGTCGTCCACGGCACCGTCCTCGGTCAGCGGGGTGAGGGTCGGCGGCACGACTCCGGTGTACCTGGGGGCGGGGGTTGTCACGCTGTCTCCTCGACATGTAGGGGTGTGGCACTGCGGGTGGCGGCACGGGCGAGCTCGACGAGCTCGTCGTCCCTCGTGCCGGCGGGGACCGGGTGGTGGCAGCGGAGCTCGTGGAGCGTGCCGGGCGGGGCGGCACCGGCCTCGACCGCGGGCATCTCGGCGGCGCAGACGTCGGTGGCCTTCCAGCAACGGGTGCGGAAGGGACAGCCGCTCGGTGGGCGGGTCGCCGAGGGCACCGGCCCGACGAGCGGGATGGGGTCCAGCGGGGAGAGCAGGCCGGGCGTGGCCGAGAACAACGCCCGCGTGTAGGGGTGCTGGGCACCCTCGGGCAGCAGCCGGGCCGGTGTCTGCTCCACGATGCGGCCGAGGTACATCGTCACCACGCGGTCGCTGACCCGCTTCACGGTCTGGATGTCGTGGGAGACGAAGACCATAGCCACGCCGAGGCGGTCCTTGAGCTCGAGCAGGAGGTTGAGGACCTGTGCGCGGACCGAGACGTCGAGGGCGCTGGTGGGCTCGTCGGCGATGACGAGGCCAGGCTCGAGCGCGAGTGCCCGGGCGATGGACACACGCTGGCGCTGGCCCCCGGAGAGCTGGCTCGGCAGGACGCCTGCGACGGAGCGGGGCAGGCCCACGAGCGCCATGAGCTCCCTGACCCGCTCCTCCCGCTGGCTGCGGGTCCCCCGGGCATGGACGTCGAGCGGGTCGCGGAGGATGTCACGCACCGACATCCGCCGGTTGAGCGACGTGGAGGGGTCCTGGAAGACCATGCCGACGCCCGCGCCGATGTGCTGGCGCCGCTCCGCGGCGCTCATCGACCAGACGTCCTTGCCGGCGAAGCTGACGACGCCGCTGGTCGGCTGCTGGAGGCCGACCAGGACCTTCGCCAGGGTCGACTTGCCACACCCGGACTCACCGACGATGCCGACGGTCTCCCCCGGCGCGATCGCGAGGTCGGCCCCGGTCAGGGCGAAGACCCGCTCGCGGTCGAACATGCCGCCGCCGCGGGTGCGGTGGACGACGTGGACGTCCTCGAGGGTGACGATCGGCTCCCGCGTCGTTGCGGTGGGGTCGGCTGCTCCGGCGGTGCTCATCGCGCCAGCTCCTTCTCGGTGGCGACGACGGCCGGGTGGTGGCACGCGAAGCGGTGCGCAGCGGTGCCCTCCAGAGGAGGGGCCGACACGCGGCACACCTCGGTGGCCATGGGGCAGCGGTCTGAGAAGCGGCACCCACGTGGGAAGTCGGCGGGGGACGGCACGACGCCCGGCACCTGCGTGAGCCGCTCGGCACCGGTCTCGAGCGACAGGACGGAGCCGAGCAGCCCGCGTGCGTAGTGGTGCGCCGGGGCCTCGATGACGTCCGCCGTCACGCCGGTCTCGGCGATCTGCCCGCCGTACATCACGACGACGCGGTCGGACACGTCGCTGACGAGGGCGAGGTCGTGGCTGACGAGGATGAGGGCGAAGCCGAGCTCGGCGCGCAGGCGCAGGAGCAGCTCCATGACCTGGGCCTGGACGGTGACGTCGAGGGCGGTGGTCGGCTCGTCGGCGATGATGAGCCGGGGGTCGCGCGAGAGCGCCATGGCGATGACCACGCGCTGCCGCTGACCACCCGAGAGCTCGTGCGGGTAGGCGGAGAGGGTGCGCACCGGGTCGAGCCCCACGAGGTGCATGAGCTCGTCCGCGCTGCGGGTCCCGCCGCGGCGGGTGAGCTGCGCGAGCTGGGCGCCGACCTTGAGTGCGGGGTTGAGCGCCGAGAGGGCGTCCTGGTAGACCATCGCGATCTCGCGGCCCATCAGGTGGCGGCGCCGCTTGGCCGACAGGGTCACGAGGTCCGTGCCGTCGTAGCGGATCTCCCCGCGCACCCGTGACCCGCGCGGCAGCAGGCCCATGACGGCGAGGGAGGTGAGGGACTTCCCGGAGCCGGACTCGCCGACGAGGCCGAGCACCTCACCCGGGCGGACCTCGAAGGAGAGGTCGTCGACGACGTCCACACCGTCGTGGCGGCCCTCGAAGGCGACCGAGAGGTGGCGGACCTCGAGGACCGGCGCGCCGGCGGGCAGTGGGCGGGCGCGCTCCCGGAGCCGGGTCGCGGCCGCTTCGAGGCCGGGGAGCTGGACCACCTCACCGCTGCCGGGCACGGCGTCCTCGAGCCGGTCGGCCTCGTCGTGCGCGGGCGCGGTCCCGCGGGCCGCGGCCGGGGCGGCCCAGGCGTCGGAGATGCCCTCGGACAGGACGTTGAGGGCCAGGACGGTGAGCAGGATGAGCAGGCCGGGGAAGAACGTCGCCCACCAGCCGCCGAGCTGGACCATCTCCTTGCCGAAGGCGATGACCGATCCCCACGAGGACTGCGCCTCCTGCGGCGACAGCCCGCCGCCGATGAAGGACAGGGACGCCTCGAAGACGATGGCGTCGGCGACCATCACGGTCACGAAGACGAGGATGGGCGCGGCGCAGTTGCGCAGCACGTGCCGCCAGAGGATGTGTGGCCGGCGCGCGCCGATGATGCGCTCCGCCGCGACGTAGTCCTCGCGGTACTGCGACAGCACGTTGGCGCGGACGATGCGCGCCACGGAGGGCGTGAAGACGAACCCGATCGCGATCACGAGCACCAGCAGGCTGTTCTTGCCGAACGAGATGATGAGCAGGGCCGAGAGGACGATCGCCGGGAACGCCATGACGACGTCGAGGCACCGCATGATGACCTCGTCGAGGGCGGTGCGGCTCGTGCCGGCCACCGCGCCCAGGACCGACCCGGCGACGAGCGCGATGAGAGCCGCGCCGAAGCCGACGACGAGGGAGCGCCGGGTGCCGGCGACCAGCCGGGAGTAGACGTCACGGCCCAGCTTGTCGAGGCCGAACCAGTAGTCGCCGTTGGGTCCGGTCAGCGCCGAGCCCAGACCGGTCTGCGCGGGGTCGTGGGTCGTCAGCAGTGGAGCGAAGACCCCGACCACGACGATGAGGACGACGAAGCCGAGGGCGATGCGGGACGGCAGGCCGAGCCGGCGGAACGCGATGCCGGGCCGGGCCAGCTGTGTGGTCAGGGAGCGTCGCATCAGTGGCCTCCGCGCAGTCGGGGGTTGGCGAAGAGGTAGAGGATGTCGACCACGAGGTTGATGACGACGAAGCCGAGGGCGATCGTCAGCACGGTGCCCTGCGCGAGGGCGGTGTCGTTCTGCTGGACGGCGCTCATGATCTGCGTCCCCATGCCGGGCAGCGAGAAGATCGCCTCGATGATGACCGTGCCGCCGATGAGGTAGCCGATCCGCAGGCCGAGGGCGGTGAGCGGGTTGACGAGCGCGTTGCGCAGGACGTTGCGGCCGATGACGACCCGCGGCGGCAGGCCGGCGCCGATGGCGGTGCGCACGTAGTCCCTGTCGAGCTCCTCCACCATGGAGGTGCGCACGATCCGCGCCAGGGAGCAGCCGACGGGGACGGCGAGGGCCAGCGCGGGCAGCGTCATGGACTCGAGCCACTGGCTCACGGAGTCTGCGGGGTTCACGTAGCCACCGGCGGGGAACACCGACCGCCGCACCGCGAGCTCCTGGATGAGCAGCAGCGCCAGCCAGAAGGACGGCATCGCGATCCCGGCCATGGAGACGACCCGCATGACGTGGTCGGGCCAGCGGTCGCGGTAGAGCGCCGCCGTGATGCCCAGGGCCAGCGCGATGACGAGCGCACCCAGCACACCGAGGGCGGTGAGCTGGACCGTCAGCGGCAGCGCCGTCGCGATCTTGCTCGAGACCGGCACCGAGGGCGGGAACGTCATGCCCAGGTTGCCGTGCAGCAGGTCGCCGAGGAAGTGCAGGTAGCGCAGTGGCAGCGGGTCGTTGAGCCCGTTCGCCTGCTTGAAGGCGGCGACCTGGGCGGGGGTGGCCTGGTCCCCCAGCACCGACAGGGCCGGGTCGATCGGCGAGAACTGCATGATGACGAAGACGAAGAGCGTGATGCCCAGGGTGAGCGGGATGAGCGTGAGCAGGCGTCTCGCGACCAGGCTCAGGACGGTCAGCATCGAGGTCTCCTTCGTCCGGACTGCGCCGGTCGTGACCCGCTCCGCCGTGGCGGGGGCTCCGCGGGGCGGGTCACGAGTCGGCTGGGGCGCGCGCGGTCGGCCGCGTCTGCCCGGTGGCGGTCAGCCCTTGCGGCTGACGCCCAGGAAGTACAGGCCGGTGGTGGCCACGCCCGAGAAGCCGTCCAGCTTCGTCGGGTCGGACGCCGTCACGACCTTGGTGTGCAGGATCGGGTAGAGGGGCACGTCGTCGGCGACGAGGTCGAGCGCCTCCTTCCACGTGGCCTTCCGCTGCGCCTCGTCGGTCGTCTGCGCGGCCTTGTCGAGCAGCTGGGCCATCTTCGCGCGGTCCGGGTCGTCCCAGCGCATGCGCTTGGTGGGCCAGGTGTCGCCGTAGTAGAACCAGCGCATGAGCAGGTCGGGGTCGGTGCCGTAGACGCTGGGGTCGCCGGTCGCCATGAGCACCCGGAAGGTGTCCTTCGGCACGATGTCGCCGTAGATCGCGGCGGACGGCACCATGTTCAGCTTGGCGTTGACGCCGATCTTCTTCCACTGCTCCACCACGAGCGGCGCGACGTCCTTGACCACGGAGTTGTCCGTGGTGTCGAGCTCGAAGGACAGGTTGGTGACACCTGCCGCCTTCAGCAGCGCCTTGGCCTTCTCGGGGTTGTAGTCGTAGACCGTGGCGGCCTTCTGGTAGTCCTTGTTGCCCTCGTCGAGGTAGCTCGTCGCGGGCGTGCCGTAGCCGTTCAGCGCGGTCTTGATCACCGCGTCCTTGTCGATGGCGTAGTGCAGGGCCTGGCGGACCCGCTTGTCGCTGAACGGCTTCACGCCGTTGTTGAACATCAGGAAGACCTGGTTGAAGGCCTGCTTGACGTCCACCTGGTACTTGCCCTTGAGCGAGTCCACGTTGAGGTAGGGGACCTGCTCGATGGCCTGGACGCGGCCGCTCTGGAGGTCCGCGATGCGGGCCGAGGCCTCCGTCGTCGTGTTCCAGGTCATCGTGTCGACCTTGGCCGGCTTCGGGCCGTTGTAGGCCGGGTTCTTCGACAGCTTGACGCCCGACTCCTTGGAGGCGCTGTCGAGCTTGAAGGGACCGGAGCCGATCGGGGCGTTGTCGAACGCCTTCGAGGCCGCTGCGTCAGCCGTCTTGGCCTTGGGGACGATCTTGATGACGGAGATGCGCTCCGGGAAGAGCGCGAACGGGTACTTGAGGGTGAACTCGACGGTCGACGCGTCCTTGGCGGTCACCGACTTGATGAAGGGGATGAAGCCCTGCATGAGCGGCGGCGCGGTGGGGTCGGTGGGCTTGATGACCCGCATGAAGGACCACGCCACGTCCTCAGCCGTGACCGGCGACCCGTCGGAGAACTTCGCGCCGTCGCGCAGCGTCACGGTGTAGCCCAGGCCGTCGGCGCTCTTGACCGGGTCTGACTTCGCGAGGGCGAGGTAGGGCTCGCGCGTCACGGGGTCGAGGTCGACCAGCCCCTCGAAGATGTGCTGGTTGACGGCGGTCGCCACGGCCGAGGAGGCGTTCGCCGGGTCGAAGCCGCTGGACAGCGTGAAGGCCAGGGTGGCCTCGATCGAGCTCTTGCCCCCGCTGCCGCCGGCGACGGCGTTCGTGGAGGACGGGCCGCCGCTGCAGGCCGCCAGGCCCAGGGCGAGGACGGCGGCGCCGGCCACGAGGGCTCCGCCACGCGGCGCGCCTCCGCGCAGCGCCCGGCTCTCGAACCGCTTGTCTGTCGTGCTCACGTTTGTGCCTCCAGGGGCGTCCAGGCGCTGGGGCCTTCCCCGAGCGCTGTGAAACTTCTTCCCTCGGACCTCTGACGTCTGATGTCTGATGCCGATATGCTGAGCGTGACAGATCACGCGGCGGAGGGCAAGGGCATGGCGACAACCGATTCGGTCCCGGTACGGGCTCAGGAGCGCTCCGCCCCCCGGCGGCAGGAGGTGATCGAGCGCATCAAGGAGTACATCCTGCGCAACCAGCTGAAGCCCGGCGACCTGCTCCCCACCGAGAGCGAGCTGTGCGAGGCCGTGGGGGCGAGCCGCTCCAGCGTCCGCGAGGCCGTCAAGACGCTCTCCGCGCTGGACATCGTGGAGGTGCGACACGGACACGGGACGTTCGTCGGCGGCATGTCGCTGGCCGCCCTGGTCGAGGGCCTCGCCTTCCGCGGGCTGCTGAGCGGGGAGGACGACCACCACGTGCTCCAGCAGGTCGTCGACGTGCGCCAGACGATCGAGCAGGGGCTCGCCGCCCAGATCATGGCCAAGCTCGGCGGGGACCAGGTCGACGGCCTCGCGCACCTCGCGGAGGAGATGGGCGAGCACGCCGCCCGGGGGGAGGAGTTCCTGGAGGCCGACCGCGAGTTCCACCTCAAGCTCATGGAGCCGCTCGGCAACGACCTCATCCTCCAGCTCACGGAGGCGTTCTGGACCGTGCAGGCGATCGTCGCGCCGACCCTGCGGACCCAGGCCCCCGACCTGGTCATCACGGCCCGGCTGCACAGCGCCATCGTCGACGCCATCCGTGCGGACGACGCCGCGGCGGTGCGCCAGGCCGTCGCCGACCACTACTCCCCCATCCGCGCCGCCATCGCGCGCGCCAACGGACACTGAACAGCGCACACCGGCCAGCCACGACCTCTGGGAGGCGCCATGCCCTTCTTCGACCTGCCCGCCGAGGAGCTCGTGGCGTTCCGGCCCGAGCGCCACGAGCCCAGCGACTTCGGCAGCTTCTGGGCGCAGACGCTCGAGGAGGCGCGCCGCCACGAGCGCGCGCCGGAGCTCACACCACACCCGCTGCCGCTCCCCCTCGTCGAGGTCCACGAGGTGGCCTTCACCGGCTTCGGGGGCGACCGCATCGGCGCGCTCTACCTGCGGCCCCGTGGCACCTCCGACCCGCCCGAGCTCCCGGCGGTCGTGCACTACCTCGGCTACGGCGACGGCACGGGCAGCCCGCTCGACTGGCTGGCGTGGCCGGCGGCGGGCTTCGCGCTGCTGGTCATGGACACGCGCGGGCAGGGCGCGCGGGCTCGCCGCCGGGGGCGCACCGGCGACCCGGGCGGGAGCGGCTCGCCCCACGTGGAGGGCTTCCTCACCAAGGGGATCCTCGACCCGCTCGACTACTACTACCGACGCGTCTTCGCCGACGCCGTGCGGGCGGTCGAGGTCGTCCGCGCGCTCCCCGGGGTCGACCCGGGCCGCGTCGCCGTCCAGGGCACGAGCCAGGGCGGCGGGATCGCCCTGGCGGCAGCGGCCCTCGCAGAGGGAGTCGCGGCGGCGATGGTCGACGTGCCGTTCCTGTGCCACCCCCGGCGTGCGATCGAGGTCACCGACACCCGGCCGTATGCCGAGCTGCTCGAGTTCGCGCGCACGCGCCACGAGGACGTGGAGCGCGCCTTCGCGACCCTCGCCTATGTCGACGGCATGACGATGGCCGCACACGCCACGGCGCCCGCGCTCTTCTCCGTGGGCCTCATGGACGACGTCTGCCCACCGTCGACGGTCTACGCCGCCTACAACCACTACGCGGGGCCCAAGGAGCTCGAGGTCTACCCGTTCAACCGGCACGAGGGCGGCGGGGTGCGCCACGAGGAACGCCAGCTCCAGTGGCTGCGGACGAGGTTCTCCCCGTAGGACGAGGACACGCCGAATGTCGCTTGTGCAGAACGGTGTTCGGCCCCATACTTCTCGCGTCCGACCCGGTCACGGCACTCCCGCCCGAAACGTCGCGTGGTGGCAATCCCTGCCGGAGTACACATGTCGGTCCACCTCCTCGAGCCCCTGCCCTCCGGCGCACCGCTCGCCCTCGCCACGCCCCCGCCGGCGGCGGTCCGCGCACCGCAGGCCCTTCCCCTGCCGCCGGTCCGCTGGGGTGCGGCAGCCGCGCTGCGTGCCCTCGACGAGGCCCGGCTGAGCCTGCCGATGCCGCTTCCGGCCGCCACCGTGGTCAGCTCGCTCACGACGGTCGTCCTGCGCTCCGGCGGCTGGGCCGTGAAGGTCTACCCCGGGGGCACGGACCCGGCCCACCTCGACCGGATCCGTGGCGCCCTGGCCGGCAGCTCCACGGCATACCGGCACTGGGCCAACGCCGTGATCACCTCGCACGGCGTCGTCACGGTGACGCCGTGGCTCGCCGCCACCCGAGCGGTCTCGTGGCGGGAGACGGGTGCGCTGCTGCGGAGGTTCCACGAGCAGCACGCGCAGGCCGACGTGCCGGCCTGGACGCCGCTGTCGCGCCTCCCCTCCCAGGTGGAGGACCTGCCCGGCGCGGCGGCGGACGTCCTGCTCGCAGCGCGGGAGGCCCTGCTGGCCGCCCTGCGGGAGGTGCGCTCCGAGCTCGGCGAGGGCACGATCCACGGCGACGTCTCGCCCTCCAACGTCATGCGGACGGCAGAGGGGCCGCGCCTGATCGACCTCGACTGGGTCGCGCGTGCACCGCGGGAGTACGACCTCGCCTCCGCGTCCCGCCGCTACCGGGCCGGGGAGATGTCCCGGCGCACCTACGCCGCGTTCTGCCGTGCCTACGGCCACGACGTCCTCGGCTGGGAAGGGCTCGCCGTGCTCGACCGCGTCGCCGACCTCGGCGGGGTGGCGTTCCGCCTGTGGGACTGCCGGCAGCACGGCCGCGACCTCGGGTGGGTCGCCGAGGAGGCGCGGCTCTGGCGGCTGCCCCTCTGAGGGCCCACCGGCCACGCGCGGAGCGGTGGTGACCGGGTCAGTCGGGCTCGGGCAGGGACGCGAGCCAGGCGGCGAAGACCTCGTTGTTGGCCGCCCGGTCGCGTCGTTCCTGGACGTAGTCCAGCGCCTCGGATCCCGAGAGGTGCAGCAGCTCCCGCACGATGAGCGTGACGAGCAGGCCGGAGCGGTTGCGACCGAAGGTGCAGTGGACGAGCGCCTGCCGCCCCTCGTCGACGAGGCCGGCCACGAGGGCCGCCAGCCGGAGCGTGACCGCCGGGTCGGGGAGCTCGTCGCCGTCCTCGATCGGGCACTTCAGGTAGGTCAGGCCCTCGATCTCGCCGGCCGGGGGGAAGGCGTCGGCGTCCGCGAGGTCGAGGACCACGTCGATGCCCGTGTCGCGGACCCACGCGAAGTCCACCGGGCAGCCACCGTGCCAGAGCCGGCCGGGGACCAGCTCCGTCGGTGGGTCGGCGGGGTCGACCCCCGGAAGGTCCACCGGGTCGGTGGTCCAGCTCACGCTCGGTTCGACGTCGGTCACAGCTCGCACGGTACCCACGGCCGTCGCCACGAACCCGGGTCCCTCGAGGGTCCGTGGCGACGCAGTGCCGTGGGCGCCGCCCGTCCTCAGGCCTCGGGACGGTGCGACCTGGCGGCCGGCGCGCCCGGCGCGTACTGGCTGGCGAGCCGGGCCAGGGCCAGGGCGGCAAGGAGGAGGCCGAAGTCACGCAGGGCCACGTCGTAGTAGCCGGAGTAGGTCAGCAGGTTGACGATGATGCCGGCGAGCCACAGCGCGACCACGTAGGCGGCGTAGCGCGGGCGCAGGGCCACCAGGATGCCGGCGACGATCTCCACGACGCCCACGAGGTGCATGGCGGTCGACGCGCTGAAGGGCAGCAGCGACACCACCCAGGGCGCGAGGTAGCCCTCCCAGTTGGTGAGCAGGTTGGCGAACTTGTCGAGCCCCATGACGAACGGCAGCACCGCGAAGCCGACCCACAGGATGAGGAAGGCGCCGTATGCCGGTTCCGTGCGGGCCCGGTCGAGGGCGCCCGACATTCCGTGCGAGGTGTGGAGCGGGACGTCGGTGGCAGCCATGGTGGCCTCCTACTAGAGACAACAGATGATGTTTTTAGAATCTCGCCCGCGACTCCGTTTGTCAAACATTCTTGTTAATATGGGCGCGCCACTGACGAAGGAGGGGGCCATGCCGGCACCACATGCAGCCGAGCCGGTCGGTGAGGACGTCACGACGCTGGCCGCGCTCGACGACCCGCTCCGGCGGCGGCTCTACGAGTTCGTGTGCGGACAGCCGGAGCCGGTCAGCCGCGACCAGGCGGCCGGTCACGCCCACGTCGGCCGCACCCTGGCCGCCTACCACCTCGACAAGCTCGTCGACGTCGGCCTGCTCACCGTCGGCTTCCAGCGACCCGAGGGACGGACGGGCCCGGGAGCGGGCCGGCCCGCCAAGGTCTACTCGCGGGCCGAGCGCGAGTTCTCCGTCAGCCTGCCGCCGCGCGACTACCAGCTGCTGGCGCGGCTGCTCGTGGAGGCCGTCGAGGAGGACCGCAGCGGCGCCGTGCGCGCGGCCCTCGGTGACGTCGCGGAGCGCGCCGGCCGCGAGGCGGTGGCCCGCACCGCGGACCGCCCCGAGCGACGTGGTCCGGCACGCCGGCTCAGCGACGCCCTGCGCAGCTGCGGCTACGAGCCGGCCACCACCCCGGACGGATCCGTGGTGCTGCGCAACTGCCCGTTCCACCGCGTCGCGCAGCGGCACGTCGAGACGGTGTGCGGGCTCAACCTGCGGCTGCTCGAGGGCCTCGTCGACGAGGCGGCAGGGGCGGAGGGCGCCACCGCGTCGCTCGAGCCGGCGCCCGGGCGGTGCTGCGTGGTCGTCCACGGCACCTGACCGGCTGGGTCAGAGGTCCAGGACCAGCCGTCGGCCGCGGCAGCGCGACACGCAGATCATCATCGTGCCGCCGGCCTCGCGCTCCTCGTCGGAGAGGAGCGAGTCACGGTGGTCGGGCTCCCCCTCGACGACCTTGGTCTCGCACGTGCCGCAGATGCCCTCCTCGCACGAGGTCTCGGGGAAGACCCCGGCCTCCTCCAGCGCCCGCACGATCGAGGTGCCGACCGGCACCTGCACGGTCACGCCGGAGGCCGCGGCCTCCACCTCGAAGTCGTGGTCGCCCGCCAGCTGCTCCGCCGTGGGCTCCACCGCCCGGAACCGCTCGAGCTGCAGGGAGCCCCTCGGCCATCCCGGCATCGCGGCCTCCAGCGCCTGCAGCAACGGCTCCGGGCCACAGCCGTAGACCAGCGTCCCCTCGCGGGGGGTGCCCAGGTGCGCCCCGAGCGGGAGCAGCCCGGCCTCGTCCTGCGGGTGCGTGACCACCTTGTCGCCGTATGCCGTGAGCTCGCCGAGGAACGCCATGGAGCCCCGCGTGCGGCCTCCGTAGAGCAGCGTCCAGTCCGCGCCGGCCCGTTCCGCGGCACGAACCATCGGCAGGATGGGCGTGATCCCGATGCCGCCGGCGACGAACAGGTAGCGGGTCGACTCCAGCAGCTCGAAGTTGTTGCGGGGCCCCCGCGCCCGGAGCACCGTCCCGGCGCGGAGCTGTTCGTGCACCGCCACCGAGCCGCCGCGGCTGGCCGGTTCGCGCAGGACGGCGACGCGCCATGCCCGCCGGTCCCCCGGGTCGCCGCTCAGCGAGTACTGGCGCACGAGCCCGCCGGGGAGGTGCAGGTCGACGTGCGCACCCGGCTGCCAGACGGGCAGGTCCCCGCCGGCCGCGTCCTCGAGCGTCACGGACAGCACGCCGTCGGACTCCCAGCGCAGCTGCCGCACGAGCAGCGCGAGGTCCACCTCGTCATGCGTCGTCACCGGTGGCCGCCCGTCATCGCACCGCGGCCAGGAAGGCCTTGGTGCGCTCGTGCCGCGGGTCGCCGATGACCTGGTGGGCGG
>JAICIN010000049.1 GCA_025924375.1 Dermatophilaceae bacterium
AAGGACTTCGAGGTCTTCCACCCCGACCGGATGGCCTCGCGCATCCTCGACATGGGCGACGTCCTCACGCTCATCGAGCAGGCCGAGAAGGCGTTCGACCGCGGCCAGGCCGAGGAGATGCAGCGGAAGTTCCTCGCCGAGGAGGACTTCACCTTCGACGACTTCCTGGGCCAGATGGCGGCCATCAAGAAGATGGGCTCGCTGAAGTCGATGCTCGGCATGATGCCCGGCATGGGCCAGATGCGTGCCCAGCTCGACAACCTCGACGAGCGCGAGTTCGACCGCGTCGAGGCGATGGTGCGCTCCATGACGCCGTTCGAGCGCACCCACCCCAAGCAGATCAACGGCTCCCGGCGCGCCCGCATCGCCCGGGGGTCGGGGGTGCAGGTCTCGGAGGTCAACGGGCTGCTCGAGCGGTTCACCGAGGCGCAGAAGATGATGAAGCAGCTCGCCCGCGGTGGCGGTGTGCCGGGCATGCCGGGCCTCGGGGGGCGCAAGGCCAAGACCCAGCAGCACAAGGGGAAGAAGAGCAAGTCCGGCAACCCCGCCAAGCGCGCGGCCGAGGAGCGGGCGGCCTCCGAGCGCGCCGCCAGCGCGCCGGTGCGCACCGGCGGCGCCGCGTTCGGGGCCGGTGCCCCCGACGACGGTGTGCCGGCCGGCCTGGACCCGGCAGACCTCCCGAAGGGCTTCGAGAAGTTCCTCGGCCGGTGAGCCCGCAGGCGACGCTGCACACGCTCTCGGTCGGCACCGCCGGACCTCGGGTCGCCTTCCTGCACGGCCTCTTCGGCCAGGGCCGCAACTGGTCGCAGATCGCCAAGGCGCTCGCCGGACCGGACGGCACCGCCGCGAGGTGCAGCCTCGTCGACCTCCCCGACCACGGCCGCTCGGCCTGGTCGAGCGAGTTCTCCTTCCGCCGCTACGCGGAAGCGGTCGCGCTTACCCTGCGCTCCGTCGACGACGGTTCGCGCTGGATGGTCGTCGGGCACTCCCTCGGCGGGAAGACCGCCATGGTGCTGGCCCTGACCGACCCCGGTCTCGTGGAGCGACTCGTCGTCGTCGACATCGCGCCGAAGCACTACGGCGACCTCGACCGCTTCACCGGCTACATCGAGGAGATGCAGCGCCTGCCGCTGTCGGAGCTCGCGTCGCGTGCCGACGCGGAGGCGCGCTTCCAGGAGCCGGACGCCGGGGTCAAGTCGTTCCTGCTCCAGAACCTCCGTCGTCACGGGGACTCGTGGCGCTGGCAGGCCAACCTCGAGCTCATCTCGGCCGACGCCGCGCGGGGGAGCAGCTCAGCCATCGCCGACTTCCCCTTCACGCCGGGTTCCGTCCCTCCCTACGAGGGACCGGTCCTGTGGATCGCGGGGGGCGAGTCGCGCTACGTCAAGGCCGAGGACGACGAGGTGATGCGGGCGCTCTTCCCCAAGGTCCGCCAGCTGACCGTCAAGGGGGCCTCGCACTGGGTGCACACCGATGCGCCGGACGTCGTCGTCGAGGCGCTGCGCCGGTTCGCGGCGCCGCTCGCCGCGCACTGACCGACCGGTCTCATCCGGGGTCAGCCCCCTCGCCGGGCCTCCCTGCCCTCACGGCGCCGTCGGTCCCGTGGCGCCGAGACCCTCCGACCGTCAGCCCTGTCGCCGAGGGGGCGCAGCCGCCGCGGCGAGCGCACTGCGGCCGGCCTCGAGGCCGAGCGCGACGACCTTCCGGATCGCCACGACGAGGGCGGCCGTGGCGATCGCGGTCCACGCCGCGGTCGCGCTGAGGTGCAGCAGTCCCGCCACGAGCAGCAGGTCGAGCAGGATCGCGAGTGCCGCGCGGGCGTCGCGGGTGAGGAGCAGCGCGGCGGCGCCGAGCAGCAGCGCCGCGGCGACGACGGTGACGGCCACGCCGTCGAGCAGTGCCGTCATCCCGGCTCCGGCGCTCCCCGCGGGTCCGGGAGGCCGCGCACGTCCGGTCCTCGCGGTTCGCGGCTCTCCTCGACCAGCCGTCGCTCCTCGGCGATCTCCCGGGCGAGGAAGAAGTTGAGCGCGGTGCGGATCGCCGCCACGGCGGCCAGCTTGGCGAGCTCCTCGAACGTCGGAGCCACGGCAGTGCGCAGCACGTCGGAGGCGAGCTGGAACTCGAGACCCAGCGCGAGGTAGCGCCCGAGGCTGAGGCGCACCGGCACGAAGGCGTGCGGGTCGCGCTTCGGCAGGGCCACGACGAACTTCCACACGCCGATGACCGCGCCGATGAAGATGACCAGCGCACCGGCCGCCTCGACGAGCCGCACGAGCGCGTTCACCACGGTGCGCAGCGTCTCCTCGCTGACGAGGTCGATCGCCGGGGCCATGGTCACGCGCCGTCCCTACCCCGGCCCGGCGACGCTCACGCCGGCGACGCTCACGCCGGGGAGCCCGCCGGCGGCCTCTGGGTAGAGTCACGAGCCATGAGCGCGACCGTGCTGCACCTGACGGGGGAGGTCCTCGTCGGCCCGGACGACGTGCGCCCGGAGGCGTGGGTTGTCGGCGGCCGGCTGACCTTCGAGCGCCCCACCGCGCCGGGGTCGGATGTCCAGACGCTCCACGGCTGGGTGCTGCCCGGACTGGTCGATGCCCACTGCCACGTCGGCCTCGACGCGCACGGCGCCGTCGACGACGCGACCGCCGAGGCTCAGGCGCTGCGCGACCGGGGGGCCGGCGCGCTGCTGCTGCGGGACGCCGGGTCGCCCGCCGACACCCGCTGGATGGACGACCGCCCCGACCTCCCCAAGGTCGTCCGCGCCGGCCGCCACATCGCCCGCACGCGCCGCTACATCCGCAACTACGCCTGGGAGGTCGAGCCCGAGGAGCTCGTCGACCGCGTCCGGCTCGAGGCCCGTGCCGGCGACGGCTGGGTGAAGCTCGTCGGCGACTGGATCGACCGCTCCGCCGGTGACCTCACGCCCTGCTGGCCGGCGGACGTCCTCAAGGAGGCGGTCGCGGCGGCCCACGAGGAGGGTGCCCGGGTCACCGCCCACTGCTTCGGGGAGCAGTCCCTCTACGACTTCTCGGCTGCAGGCACCGACTGCATCGAGCACGCCACCGGCCTGGAGCCCGAGTCGACCGCGCAGTTCGCCGCCCAGGGCATCGCCATCGTCCCGACCCTGGTCAACATCGCCACCTTCCCCGCCATCGCCGAGCCGGCGCGGGAGAAGTTCCCCGACTACCACCGGCGCATGCTCGACCTCCACCGGCGTCGCTACGCCACCATCGCGGCTGCCCACGACGCCGGCGTCCCCATCTACGTGGGCACCGACGCAGGGGGCGCGCTTCCGCACGGCCTGGTGGCGCAGGAGGCGTTCGAGCTCACCAGGGCCGGGCTCACCCAGACCGAGGCCCTGTATGCCGCGGCGTGGGGAGCGCGGGCGTGGCTCGGCCGCCCGGGGCTGGAGGAGGGGGAGGACGCCGACCTCGTGGTCTACCGCGCGGACCCCCGGCAGGACATCGGCGTCCTGGGACACCCTGAGCACGTGGTGCTGCGGGGCCGCGACCTCTCCTGAGCCCCGTGCTGCCGGTCGGGCGGCCGCTTCGAGGTATAGACGTCCGCAATCCCGGACGTCTATACCTCGAACCGACGGTGTTTCCGGCGGTGCCTGGGTCGGCTCATGCGCTTTCAGCATCCGAGATACGTCATGGGGCCGATTGACGGGGTCGTCGTCCGTCGCCAAACTCCTAGTAATCCA
Source organism: Dermatophilaceae bacterium (assembly GCA_025924375.1). Lineage (GTDB taxonomy): Bacteria > Actinomycetota > Actinomycetes > Actinomycetales > Dermatophilaceae > JAICIN01. Next base: position 3,704 of record JAICIN010000049.1, read on the forward strand.
GTCGGCTTTGTAGGCACTGGCAACCCAGGAGGGACCGATGCGACCCATTCACCTGACGAGTCTGGCCGTCGCCGGAGCCACCGTGGCAGCGCTCCTCGGCGGGTGCGCCGGCGGCGGCTCGAGCGACGCGGTCGGCGCGCCGAAGGTCGAGAACGCCGCCCACCAGGGGGCCACCCTGCGGCTGTTCGCGTACGCCGTCCCCAAGGTCGGGTTCGACAAGCTCATCCCGGCCTTCGAGGCCACACCCGCGGGGCGGGGGGTCCAGTTCGAGCAGTCCTACGGCGCGTCGGGCGACCAGTCGAGGAAGGTCGCCGCCGGTGCGCCCGCGGATGTCGTGAGCTTCTCCGTTGAACCCGACGTCACGCGCCTCGTCGATGCCGGCCTCGTCGACAAGAGCTGGAACGCCAACGAGTACAAGGGTGTCCCGTTCGGCTCGGTGGTCACCATCGTCGTCCGCAAGGGCAACCCCAAGGGCATCCACGACTGGGGCGACCTGCTCAAGCCCGGCGTCCAGGTCGTCACCCCCAACCCCTTCAGCTCCGGTTCGGCGAAGTGGAACCTGCTGGCCCCGTACGCCTGGGCCAGCAGGGGCGGGAAGGACCCCAAGGCCGGTCTCGGGTTCCTCGACAAGCTCATCAGCGGGCACGTCAAGGTGCAGCCGGGCTCTGGTCGTGAGGCGACGGAGACGTTCCTGCAGGGGACCGGTGACGCGCTGCTCAGCTACGAGAACGAGGCCCTCTTCACGGAACGCAGCGGTGACCCGGTCGAGCACGTGACGCCCCCGCAGACGTTCAAGATCGAGAACCCCGTCGCGGTGCTCAGGACCAGCAAGAACCTCACCGCCGCCAAGGCGTTCGTCGACTTCCTCTACACGCGTGACGCCCAGGAGCTCTGGGCGCAGGCCGGTTTCCGGCCCGTCGACCCAGCGGTGGCCAAGCAGTTCGCCGGCTCCTTCCCGCAGCCGCGGAAGCTGTGGACGATCGCGGACCTCGGCGGCTGGAAGACCGTCGACGCATCGCTGTTCAAGAAGGGCACCGGGTCGATCGCGGTCATCTACGACCGGGCGACCTCCTAGGTGCCGGGCATGAGCACCGCGACCGCAACGACAGGGGCGGGCAGGGACGGGGTGGCGGCGCCGCCGCTGCCCGCCCCCACCCCCGACAGGCCCGTGGGCACCGGGCGTGGCCGCGCTCGGCTGGCGCCGCTCGGCATCGGTGTCGTCGGGCTGTGGCTCAGCGTCGTCGTGCTGCTGCCGCTCGCGGCGCTCACGGCGACCGCCCTCGGTGACGGGGTCACCGGGCTGTGGTCGGCCGTCACCGCGCCGACCGCCCTCGCCGCTCTGCGGGTGACCGTCGGCGTCGCCGCCGGGGTCGCCCTGGTCAACGCCGTCATGGGGACCCTCATCGCCTGGGTGCTGGTGCGCGACGAGTTCCGGGGCAAGCGGGTGGTCGACGCCCTCATCGACCTGCCGTTCGCCCTCCCCACGATCGTGGCCAGCATCGTCCTGCTCTCGCTGTACGGGCCGAACAGCCCCGTCCACCTCCAGCTCAACGCGACACGACCCGGTCTCATGGTTGCCCTCGCCTTCGTCACCCTCCCGTTCGTCGTGCGGTCGGTGCAGCCCGTGCTCATCGAGGCGGAGCGTGACGTCGAGGAGGCGGCGGCCTCGCTCGGGGCGGGGAGCTGGACCATCTTCCGCCGCGTGGTGCTGCCGACGCTCGCACCCGCGCTGATCAGCGGCACGGGGCTCGCCTTCGCTCGCGCGATCGGTGAGTACGGCTCCGTCGTGCTCATCGGCGGCAACATCCCCGGCCGTACCCAGGTGGCGTCCCAGTACATCCAGCAGCAGATCGAGGTCGACCGGCCGCTCAACGCGGCGGCGGTCTCCGTGGCCCTCCTCGGCATCGCGTTCGCCACGCTGTTCCTCCTGCGCCTGCTCGCCGGCCGGGGCAGGCGGCGGGAGGCCTCGGCATGAGGACCGCACCGACGACGCGCCTCGGGCTGCGGCTGCTCGCGCTGGGCTACCTGGTCCTCCTCCTCGCCCTTCCCATCGCCCTCATCCTCGTGCGCACCTTCAGCCCGGGGGTCGAGGCCTTCCTCGCCTCGGTGCGCACCCCCGCGGCGCTCTCGGCCCTCAACCTCTCGCTGCTCATCGTGGCCCTCGTGGTGCCCCTGAACGTCGGTTTCGGGGTGGCCACGGCGCTCGCGCTGGTGCGTGGCCGGTTTCGGGGGCGTGGGCTCCTCCAGGCCGTCGTGGACCTGCCCTTCGCCGTCTCGCCCGTCGTCGTGGGCGTGTCCCTCATCCTGCTGTGGGGCGCGGGTGGCTGGTTCGGGGGCGTCGAGTCCCTCGGGTTCCGGGTGATCTTCGGGGTCCCGGGCATGGTGCTCGCCACCGTCTTCGTCACCCTGCCCTTCGTCGTGCGCGAGGTCGAGCCGGTGCTCCACGAGATCGGCACGGAGCAGGAGGAGGCCGCGGCCACCCTCGGCGCCGGGGCCTGGCAGACGTTCTGGCGCATCACGCTCCCCGCGATCCGGTGGGGCCTGACCTACGGCGTGGTCCTGACCATCGCCCGCTCCCTGGGGGAGTTCGGGGCCGTGATCATGGTGAGCTCCGGCTTCCCCGGTGTCTCCCAGACGCTGACCCTGCTCGTGCACGCCCGCTACATCGACGACCACAACACCTACGGGGCCTACGCGGTCGCCACCCTGCTCATGGGGCTGGCGGTCCTGACCCTCCTGCTCATGACCCTGCTCGACCGCAAGAGGAGCACCAGATGATCACGGTGACGGGCGCCCGCAAGGCGTACGGCAGCTTCGCAGCCCTGGACGGCGTCTCCATCGACATCCCGGCCGGCTCGCTGACCGCCCTGCTCGGGCCCAGCGGGTCCGGGAAGTCGACGCTGCTGCGGTCCATCGCCGGGCTCGAGGACCTCGACGAGGGCCGTGTCGTCATCGGGGGCGAGGACGTGACCCAGGTCCCTCCCCAGAAGCGAGGGATCGGCTTCGTCTTCCAGCACTACGCGGCGTTCAAGCACATGACCGTCCGCGACAACGTCTCCTTCGGCCTGAGGATCCGCCGACGCCCCAGGGCAGAGATCGCCCGCAAGGTGGACGAGCTCCTCGAGATCGTCGGCCTCGACGGCTTCCAGCACCGCTACCCGGCGCAGCTCTCGGGTGGCCAGCGGCAGCGGATGGCGCTCGCCCGGGCCTTGGCCGTGGACCCCCAGGTCCTCCTGCTCGACGAGCCGTTCGGCGCGCTCGACGCGAAGGTTCGTGCCGACCTCCGCCGGTGGCTGCGGCGCCTCCACGACGAGGTCCACGTGACGACCGTGCTCGTCACCCACGACCAGGAGGAGGCGCTCGACGTGTCCGACCAGATCGCCGTGCTCAACGCCGGGCGCATCGAGCAGGTCGGCACCCCGGACGAGCTCTACGAGCAGCCCGCCACGGACTTCGTCATGTCCTTCCTCGGCGCGGTCGCCAGCCTCGACGGGGCGCTCGTGCGCCCCCACGACATCCAGCTGGAGCGGGAGCCCGCCGGCGCGGTGCGGACCCGTGGGACGGCACAGGTCCGGGCCCGCGTGGAGCGGGTGGTGCGGCTCGGGTTCGAGGTGCGCGTCGAGCTGCTCGCGGAGGGAAGCGGCGACCGGTTCGCCGCCCAGCTGACACGTGCGGTCGCGCAGCGCCTGGCACTGCGCCCGGGCGAGGTCGTGCGGGCCTGGGCGCCGGTGCACGACGAGGCCAGGCCCCTGCCGTCGACGGCGGGTGTCGCGGTGTAGCGACCGCCACCGCGGGCGCCGTCGGTGTCCCGGACGCGGGTGCCACAATCCGGGCATGGACATCTCGGCGCGCACGGAGTACGCGATCAGGGCGATGCTCAGCCTCGCCGAGGCGACCCGCAGCGGCACCGGCCCGGTCAGCGTCGACGCCCTCGCCACCGGCCAGGACCTGCCGCGCAAGTTCCTGGAGGCGATCGTCTCCGACCTGCGCCGGTCCGGCCTCGTCACGAGCACCCGCGGCTCCCGCGGCGGCTACCGGCTCACCCGCGACCCCGCCGACATCTCGCTCGGCGACGTGTTCCGCGCCGTCGACGGGCCGCTGGCGGAGGTGCGGGGGCTCAGGCCGCACGAGACGCGCTACGAGGGCGTGGCCGAGCACCTGGCGACCGTCTGGGTCGCGGTGCGCGCCAGCCTGCGCGAGGTCCTCGACGGGACCAGCCTGGCCGCCGTCCTCTCCGGTGAGCTGCCGGACCACGTGCGGCGGATGGCGGCCGCGCCCGACGCCTGGCAGAGCCGCTGACCGCGACCCCGGCCACACCGCCCGGTCGCTGGTCCGGGCCGGATCGCGCATCTGGCAGAATGGACGGCTGTACCCGGCTTGGCCAGGCCCCTCTCACCCGGCCGGGCTGCCTACACCGAGCTCCGGCACCCCGCGTGTTCCCCACCCGGTCTCGCCGCGCTCACCACACAGGAACAGGAGAGACCACACTCGTGGCCGTCAAGATTCGTCTCAAGCGGATGGGCAAGATCCGCGCCCCCTTCTACCGCGTCGTCGTCATGGACTCGCGCACCAAGCGCGACGGACGGGCGATCGAGGAGATCGGGAAGTACCACCCGACCGAGGAGCCCTCGGTCATCGACATCGACAGCGAGCGCGCGCAGTACTGGCTGACCCAGGGCGCACAGCCCACCGAGGCCGTCGAGGCGCTGCTCAAGGTGACCGGCGACTGGCAGAGGTTCAGGGGCGAGCCCGGCGCCGAGGGCACGCTCAGGGTCAAGGAGCCCAAGCAGTCCAAGAAGGAGCTCTACGAGGCCGCGGTCGCCGCAGCGTCCAAGGGCGAGGACGGCAAGGACGGCGCCACCACCCCGCGCCGGAAGGCCGAGAAGAAGCCGGCCGAGGCCGCCCCAGAGCCCACGCCGGAGGACGTCGCCCCCGCGGCCGACACCGACAGCGGTGCGGCCTCCGCCGACGGTGTCAACACCGACGCCGACGCGGGCGCCGAGGCCGAGAAGAGCGAGTCCTGAGCGTGCTCGAGGAGGCGCTCGAGCACCTCGTGCAGGGCATCGTCGACCACAAGGACGACGTCGTCGTGCGGCGCCGCGACCTGCGGCGCGGCGAGATCCTCGAGGTCCGTGTCCACCCGGACGACCTCGGCCGCGTGATCGGCCGGTCGGGCCGCACGGCCAGCGCGCTGCGCACGGTCGTGGGCGCCCTCGCGGGCGGCCAGAGCGTGCGGGTCGACATCGTCGACACCGACCGCGTCCGCTGACCCGGCACCACCACCTCAGGCGGGGTATGCCGGCGGGGCCACCCCCCGGCATACCCCGCCGGCCTTTCCCGGAGGACTGACATGCAGGTGCTCGCAGCCCGCATCGGCAAGCCGCACGGCCTGCGCGGCGAGGTCACGGTCCAGACCCACACCGACGACCCCGAGGGCCGCTTCGTCGTGGGCACCCGGTTCGCCACCGAGGCGGAGCCGGGCTCGGGCGTGCCCCGCTCGCTCACCCTGCGCAGCGCCCGGCTCCATCGCGACATCTGGCTCCTCGGCTTCGAGGAGGTCCCGGACCGCACCGGGGCGGAGTCGCTGCGCGGCACCAGGCTCCTCGTCGAGGCGAGCGCGGACGCGGACGACGACGGCTGGTACGAGGACGAGCTCACGGGGCTGGAGGCGGTCGACCCGGCCGGTACGCCGCTCGGGACGGTGGCGGGCCTGGAGACCGGGCCGGCCCAGGACCTCCTCGTGCTCCGCCTGCCGGACGGACGCACGGCCCTCGTGCCGTTCGTCGAGGCCATCGTCACCCACGTCGACGCCGCCGCCGGCCGGGTCGTGGTCGACGCGCCGCCCGGGCTGCTCGACCTCGCGGAGTAGCGGCGCATGCGGCTCGACGTCGTCACGATCTTCCCCGAGTACCTTGCGCCGCTGCGCCTCTCGCTGATCGGCAGGGCCCGGCGGGCCGGCCTGGTCGACCTGCACACGCACGACCTGCGCGACTTCACCCACGACCGGCACCGCACCGTCGACGACACGCCCTACGGCGGCGGCGCCGGCATGGTCATGCGTCCGGAGCCCTGGGGCGAGGCGCTTGACCACGTCGTGGCACAGGGGGCGGGCACCTCCCGGCCGCGGCTCGTCGTGCCGGGGCCGGGCGGCGCGCCCTTCACCCAGGCGATGGCCCGCGAGCTCGCCGCGGAGCCGTGGCTCGCCTTCGCCTGCGGGCGCTACGAGGGCATCGACGAGCGCGTCTACGAGCACGCCGCCGACGACCTCGACCTGGCGGTCTCGGTCGTCTCGCTGGGCGACTACGTGCTCAACGGTGGCGAGGTCGCGGTGCTCGCCATGGTCGAGGCAGTCGCCCGGCTCGTGCCGGGAGTCGTCGGCAACGCCGAGTCCCTCGTCGAGGAGTCGCACGAGGACGGGCTGCTCGAGTACCCGGTCTACACCCGTCCGCCGTCCTGGCTCGGTCGAGACGTGCCGGACGTCCTGCTGTCCGGTGACCACGGGGCCATCGCCGCCTGGCGGCACACGCAGCGGCTGCTGCGCACCGCCGCGCGGCGACCCGACCTGCTGCACGCCTCTGCCGCCCTGGGCCCGGAGGGCATGGTCGCCGAACCGGCCGTCCCCGGTGACGCCGGGGAGCTGCTGACGCTGCAGCGCGCCTGCTGGCTCAGCGAGGCGGTGGCCAACGACCGCCTGGACATCCCGCCGCTCACCGAGTCCCTCGAGGAGGTGGCCCTGGGGATCCGCGACTGGCAGACGTGGGTGGTCCGCTCCGGTGGGCGGCTCGTCGGCTCGGTCCGGGCGCGACGCTCGGGCGTCGAGCCGGGTGCGTGGGAGATCGGCCGGCTCATGGTCGCGCCCGACCTGCAGGGCAGGGGGATCGGGCGGGCGCTGCTCACCCACGCCGAACGGGCTGCGCCCCCGGGCACCGCGCTGCTCTGGCTCAACACCGGGGTCGCGAGCGAGCGGAACCTGCGGCGCTACCGCCGGGCGGGCTACCGGGTGCGTCCCGGCGAGGGCCGCCTCTCGGGCACGGTCGACCTCGTCAAGCGCCTGTCCTGACGCTCCGCCGGCGCGGTGGCTCAGTCGATGAGCTCGGCCCGCAGGGAGAGGGGCACCAGCCGGCGGGCGGCGATGAGCCGCTCGGCCACCCCCACCGTGACGGTCTGCGTCGCCATGATGCCGAACAGGACGAGGACCTGCGCCGTCGCGGCCTGGGCCGGTGTGCCGCCGCCGAGCATCACGCCGATGAACGCCCCCGGCAGCGTGACGACCCCGGTGGTCTTCACCTGGTCCAGGCCCGGCAGCAGCGCCTCCGGCGAGCGCCGGTGGATGATCTCCTCGATCGCCTGCGAGGGCAGCATGCCCAGGGAGAGGCAGGCCTCGTACTGGTTGTGCTCCTCCTGGAGCGCGGCGAAGTCGCGGCGCCCGACGAGGGTGTGGGCGGTCATCGTGTTGCCGATGATGATCCCCGCGATGGGGATGATCGCGATGCCCTCGAGCGGGATCGTGCGGGTGAGCAGCAGCACGGCCATCACCGGTGCGATCCCGCACACCATCGCCGCGGCGGTCCACGGCCACGCCGGGCCCGACCCGACCCGGCGGGTCGTGGTGAAGACCGCGAGGCCGAACATGACGGCGGTGAGCAGGAGCGAGAGCGGCAGGCTGCGCAGGACCGTGGCGATGACCGCGGCCGCGACCGTGAGCTGGACGATGGCTCGCGCACCCGCGACGAGGACGTCGCGCTCGAGGTGGAACCTCGACACCCGGTGGGCCGCGACGGTGATGGCCATGAGGACTGCGAGGCACGTGTAGACCGGCCAGCCCGGGTTGATGGTCACTGCGGGAGGCTACCGGCGCAACCCGGTCCCCGGCCCCTCCGCGCGACGGGACCGGCCCCTCCCGGGCGGACCGGACGGCATACGGGCTTGTGCGCAGGACGCGCGATTTAGGGGGACGGGCGCCGACGTGGCAGAATGGCTCCTCGCGTCCGCCCGACCCAGACCGGCCCCTGCCACAGGGGGAGTGCCTCGGCACGCGGCCCCGGGTTGGACGCGACTCCACACGCCGTGACAGACGCGTGGGTGGCCTGTGGCACCTGCGAGAAAGCGAACCCTCCATGCAGCGCTTCGACGACATCGACCACGCCTCCCTCCGCGCGGACGTCCCGGACTTCCGCGCCGGCGACACCGTCAAGGTCCACGTCAAGGTCGTGGAGGGCACCCGCAGCCGCATCCAGGTCTTCCAGGGCGTCGTCATCCGCCGGCACGGTGGCGGGGTGGGCGAAACCTTCACCGTCCGCAAGGTGTCCTTCGGCGTCGGCGTGGAGCGCACCTTCCCCGTGCACACCCCGATCATCGACCGTATCGAGCTCGTCACCCGCGGTGACGTGCGCCGCGCCAAGCTCTACTACCTGCGCGACCTGCGCGGCAAGGCCGCCAAGATCAAGGAGAAGCGCGAGACGACGCCGGCCAGCTGAGCCGGCCCACCGTCCCCTCCTCCCGCAGCCGCTCGCCGGTGCGCGCCGTCCTGCGCTCCTCGCTCAGGCGCCGGGGCTAGGCTGCCGACGCGATGACGTCCGCACCCCAGCCCACCGAAGCGACCCCTCCCGCCGCGCCTGCGAAGCCGGGCGCGGCGGCGCCGTCCCGGCGCGGACCCTCGTGGCTGGTGACCCTCGCCGTCGCGGTGCTCGTGATGGCGGTGGTCCGCGCCCTCCTCGTGCAGTCCTTCTACATCCCCTCCGGGTCGATGGAGCCGACGATCCTCCCGGGCGACCGCATCCTTGTGAACAAGACGGTGTCCGCAGGCGGGCTCGAGCGCGGAGACGTCGTCGTGTTCGACGGCACGACGACGTTCGCGGCGGCCGACCGCACGCCCGAGCAGTCGCACGGGGTGATCGGCCGCGTGCTGGCCGGGGCCGCGTCGCTGGTCGGCGTGGAGCTCGGCGAGCAGGACTTCGTCAAGCGCATCATCGGGCTGCCCGGTGACCACGTCCGGTGCTGCGACGCGGACGGCCGGCTGACGGTCAACCGCCTCCCCGTGACCGAGACCTACCTCGAGCCCGGGGACGCGCCGAGCACCCTCACCTTCGACGTGACGGTCCCCGCCGGCCGGCTCTGGGTCATGGGCGACCACCGCAGCGACTCCGCCGACTCCCGTGCCCACCTCGGTGACCCCGGGGGCGGCATGGTCCGCGCCGACGACGTGGTGGGCCGCGCGTTCTTCACCTACTGGCCGCTGAGCCGCCTCGGCAGCTTCACCACCCCCGAGGCGATCGCCTCCGTCCCGAGGAGCCCGCGCTGAGCGATGACCGACCGGACCCGGCCACGTCGGGGTCGGACCCCTGGCTGCGGTACCGCCCGCAGGACGACGCCGCGCTCCCCGGGGGCGCCCGGGGTGCGGCTCGCGGTGAGGGCGCCGACTCCGGCGCCCTCGGCGGCGCCTCGCCTCGCGGTGACCGCCAGGGCGCCCGCCACGCCCGCTCGGGGCACGGCGGGATCGCGGCGCTGGGAGCGGCCGGCAAGGAGTTCGCGATCGTCGTGGGCCTGGCCCTGGTCCTCTCCTTCGTCGTCAAGACGTGGCTGCTCCAGGCGTTCTACATCCCCTCGGGGTCGATGGAGGACACGCTGCGCATCAACGACCGGGTCATCGTCAGCAAGCTGACGCCCGGGCCGTTCGACCTCCAGCGGGGCGACATCGTCGTCTTCGCCGACCCGGGCGGGTGGCTCGACGAACCCCCGCCGCCCCAGACCGGCCCCGTCCGCACCGTCGTGAGGGACGTGCTCATGTTCGTCGGCCTCCTGCCCGACGACTCGGAGAACCACCTCATCAAGCGCGTCATCGGCCTGCCCGGCGACCACGTCAAGTGCTGCGACGCGGGGGAGCGCATCACCGTCAACGGCGCGCCGATCGTGGAGCCCTACATCAAGCACGGGGACGCCGCGAGCAGCCAGCCGTTCGACATCCACGTGCCGTCGGGGTCGGTGTGGGTGATGGGTGACCACCGGTCCAACTCCTCGGACTCACGCTTCCACGACCCCTCGGGGACGGGCCGGGACGGCTCCGTCCCGGAGAGCCTGATCGTCGGCCGTGCGGTCTCCATCGTCTGGCCGCTCGGGCACCTCAGCTGGCTGCAGCACCCGTCCGCGACGTTCTCGAAGGTGCCGCCGGCGAAGGAGCCCGACGCGGCCACCCCGGGGAGCAGCAGCCGGTGACACCGCCTCCACCCCCCGCCGTCCGCGGTCGCTCCCGGCGCCCCAGCCTGCGCGTCGAGCGCCAGCTGCAGCGTGACGGCCACCGCGTCCTCGCCGGCATGGACGAGGTCGGCCGGGGCGCCCTCGCCGGTCCGGTCACCGTCGGCGTCGTCCTCATCGACGAGACGTGCCGCAGCGCCCCGACCGGGGTCAAGGACTCCAAGCTCCTCACCCCGGCGGCCCGCGTCGCGATGGTCCCGCGGATCCGGCGCTGGTGCCTGACCTACGCGGTCGGCCACGCCTCGCCCGGCGAGATCGACGAGGTCGGGATCATCGCCGCCCTGCGCCTCGCGGGGTGCCGCGCGCTCGAGGCCGTCGACGTGCGCCCCGACCTGGTGATCCTCGACGGCAACCACGACTGGCTGACGGCGCCGGAGGACGTGGGGCTCTTCGCGTTCGCCGGGCAGGCGCCCCCGACCCCGCCCGTGACGACGATGGTCAAGGCCGACCTCAAGTGCTCCTCGGTGGCCGCCGCCTCCGTCCTGGCCAAGGTGGAGCGGGACGCCCTCATGGTGGCCGCCGCCCCCACCCACCCGGCATACGGCTGGGAGGAGAACAAGGGCTATGCCGCCCCGGAGCACATGGCGGCCCTCGAGGCGGTGGGCCCCAGCGAGCTCCACCGGGTGTCGTGGCGGCTGCCGGGCGCGGGAGTGGATGATGGGATGGCAGCCGAGTCACCGGAGATGAGCGCGGGATGAGTTCAGAGGACCTCGAGAAGTACGAGAGCGAGATGGAGCTGCAGCTCTACCGCGAGTACCGCGACGTCGTCGGCCTCTTCTCGCACGTGGTGGAGACCGAGCGGCGGTTCTACCTCTGCAACTCCGTGGACGTGAAGGTCCGCTCCGACGGCGGCGAGGTGTTCTTCGACGTGACGATGCAGGACGCGTGGGTGTGGGACATCTACCGGCCGGCGCGGTTCGCCAAGCAGGTGCGCGTCGTGACGTTCAAGGACGTCAACGTCGAGGAGCTCGCGAAGTCGGAGCTCGAGCTGCCCAAGGGCGACGTCTTCTAGACGCCCGGCCGGTTGCACCCACGCCGGGGCGGGCACCACGAGCTCCTCCCGGCGCTCCATGCCGGCCCCTCGAGCGCCTGGGAGCAGCCCTTGAGCCGCAGCCGGGCGCTGGCCCCGGGACTGCGAGCGCTGCGCGCGCCGATGGCCGCGAGGCGCCGGCGCCCGGTGGAGACGAGGTATGCCGTGGCCTCCCGGGCGGCGGCGACGTTGTCTATCGCGACGTGGTCGCCGGCGGTGCTCGGGAGCCGCTCGCCGAGGAGGACGAGGGGCGTGTCGCCCGCGCGCCGGGAGAGGTCCGAC
>JAICIN010000050.1 GCA_025924375.1 Dermatophilaceae bacterium
CGAGGTAGGTCCTGACCTTCTCGGTGAGGTTGGCGTCGTGGGCGCGCTGCGGGTCGAGCCAGAACACCGCGGGGGTCTGCGAGGCGCGGGCGCGCGAGACGGCCAGCTGGACCCAGTCGCGGACCGCGGCGTCCTTGGTCTGGCAGGCGCGCCAGATGTCGCCGGGGTGCACCTCGTGCTCCATGAGGACGTCACCGGCAGAGCCCACGACCTGGACCCGCCCCGACTCGGTCATCTCGAACGTCTTGTCGTGGCTGCCGTACTCCTCCGCCTTCTGTGCCATGAGACCGACGTTGGACACCGATCCCATCGTGGTCGGGTCGAGGGCGCCGTGGGCGCGGCAGTCGTCGATGACGGCCTGGTAGACGCCGGCGTAGGAGCTGTCCGGGATGACGGCCAGCGTGTCGTGCTCCTCGCCGTCGGGCCCCCACATGTGTCCCGACGTGCGGATCATGGCCGGCATCGAGGCGTCGACGATGACGTCGCTCGGGACGTGGAGGTTCGTGATCCCCTTGTCGGAGTTGACCATTGCCAGGCGGGGTCCGTCCGCCAGCCCGCGCTCGACCGCCGTGCGCACCTCCTCCCGCGTCCCCGGGGGGAGCGCGTCGAGCCCGGCGAGGATGGAGCCGAGACCGTTGTTGGGCGAGAGCCCCGCGGCGGCGAGCTCGTCGCCGTACTTCTCGAAGACCTCCGGCAGGAACGCGCGGACGACGTGGCCGAAGATGACCGGGTCGGAGACCTTCATCATCGTCGCCTTGAGGTGCACGGAGAACAGCACGTCCTCGGCCTTGGCCCGCGCCACCTGCTCGCGGAGGAAGGCGTCGAGCGCCTCGGCGTTCATCACCGTCGCGTCCACGACCTCGCACTGCTGGACGGACAGCCCGTCCTTGAGGGTCGTGGTCCCCGAGTCGGTGACGAGCCGGATCGTGAGGGTGTCGTCGGACGGCATGACCACGGACTGCTCGTTGGACCGGAAGTCGTCCTTGCCCATCGTCGCCACGTTGGTCCTGGAGTCCGGCGACCAGGCGCCCATCGAGTGCGGGTGCCGGCGGGCGTAGTTCTTGACCGCGGCGGGGGCGCGGCGGTCCGAGTTGCCTTCACGCAGGACCGGGTTCACGGCGCTGCCCTTGACGCGGTCGTAGCGGGCGCGCACGTCGCGCTCCTCGTCGGTCCGGGGCTCGTCCGGGTAGTCGGGGAGGTCGTAGCCCTGCGCCCGGAGCTCGGCGACCGCGGCCTTCAGCTGGGGGACGGACGCCGAGATGTTGGGCAGCTTGATGATGTTGGCCTCGGGAGTGGTCGCGAGGTGGCCCAGCTCGGCGAGCGCGTCACCGGCGCGCTGGTCCTCGGGCAGCCGGTCCTCGAACGCGGCGAGGATGCGCCCGGCCAGGGAGATGTCACGCGTCTGCACCTCGACCCCCGCCTTGCGGGCGAACGCCTCGACGACCGGCAGGAAGGAGTAGGTCGCCAGCATCGGCGCCTCGTCGGTGAGGGTGTAGATGATCGTGGCCATGGGCGCGGTTCTCCTGACGTCGTCCGGCCGCACGAGGCGTGCGGGAGCAGCGCTCAGGCTACCGAACCCGCAGGCTGCGGCCCGGGTCGGGACGGCGCCGCCCAGGCGGGGACGGCGCCGCACAGGTGGGGGCCACGCCCGCGGGAGGGCTCGGCCGAACGGTGGAGGCGCCTTCTCGTGCATGTAGCGGAGCAATACGGGTCACTTGGGACAACCAAGACATTCTCTTTACCATCCCTTTACCAAATCATGGTGAACGCCAGACTCGCGCCCTACGGTCCACCCATAGGACGAAGCGCCCCCACGAGGGGCCCGGGCGGGGAGTGACATGACGATGGACGAGCGGCTCGACGAGACGATCGCAACAGCCGGTGGGCTGAGCCGGCGCACCGTGAACAAGGGCCTGGCGTGGTCCGTACCCGTGATCGTCGGCGCGTTCGCCGCCCCGGCGGAGAGCGCGTCCACCGTGGACACCACCCCGCAGGCGACGCTGTCGCTCGTCACCGCGCAGAAGGGCCAGAAGGACAGCCAGAACCGCCAGGTGTGGCTCACGCTCTCCTTCACGGGGGTCGTCGGCGACAACGAGGTGGTGGTCACCGGCATCACCGGCGGGAGCTGGGACGTCACGGGAGCGAAGGCGACGGTGACCTCGGACAAGCCGAGCCCGACCATCATGGTGACCCGCCTCGACAGCAACGCCAGCCAGAGCTTCACGCTGAGCTACACGGTCAACGGCTCGGCGTACACGGCGCCGTTCACGATCATCAGCACGCCGGTCAAGGACAAGTAGCCGGTCCGCGTTCGAGCAGCCCCTGCGCGCACAGCTGCTCGAGGAAGCCCGCGACATCGTCGGCGACCTCCTCGGTGGCCAGGCCGGCCGCGGCCGCGACCGCCGAGACGACGCCGTCGGTGTCCCGCACGCCGTCGACGGCGCGCCAGATCGCGGCCGCCGGCCCCTCCATGAGCTGGGGTCTGGCGGCCGTCGGGTCGCCGAGGTCGAGGACGACGACACGCTCCCCGTCTCCGACCCACGCCACGTCGGCCGACCGGTGCCACGCGTCCTCCCGGTCGTCAGCCGCCACGGCTCCTCCTCGTCTCCCTCCACACCAGGGCGACGGCGCGCGGCATGGCCGGGAGGGCTCGCAGCCAGCGCTGCGCCTGCAGTCGTCCGAGCATCCACCACGTCGGCCGGGCGCCGACGTGCTGGCCCATCAGCTCCGCGGTCGGCAGCAGCACCGCCCGGCGCACGACGGCGACTCGCCGCCGCCACGGTGCGGCGCGCAGCTCGAGCAGCCAGGCGGTCGCCGGCACGTCACCGTGGGAGATGCGGAACTCCCACTGCGCCAAGGCGTTGCGGTCCGTGGTCGAGTGGAGCGGTGCGGGCGCGCCGACGAGGTCGAGCAGGGGCCGCAGCGTCTCGGCGGCCCCCGTGTCCTCCGCGAGCCGTGTCAGCTCCGCGAGCCCGGGGTCGTCGAGCCGCGCGCCCAGGACCGACTCCAGGTGCCGCAGGTCGTCCAGGCTGCGGGGCCGGCGCGGGTCGCGGAGCGCGTGGAGCGCCACCACCGCAGCGTGTCCGAGCAGGTCGCACGTGGCCACCTCGACGCCGGCCAACGACTGGCTGGTGCGGCGTCGCCAGAGCGCCTCGAAGACCTCACCGGGTGGTGCGAGGAACCCCGGGAAGCTGAAGTGCACGTCGAGGTCGCAGGGCCAGCTGTCGTGGATGAAGTGCTCGGAGTGCTCGAAGAGGTAGCCCGCCGCGTGCTCGAGGTGGTGGACGCTGACGTCCGGCGCGCGGTGCCGCCACCCGAGCGACACCAGTGCCGGCCCGAGGCGGTCGAGGCCCCCCGGCTCGCACAGGACGTCCACGTCGCTCGAGGGTCGCGGTGGCCGCGCGCCCGCCGCCACCGCGAGTGGTCCCTTCACGAACAGCACCCGTATGCCGTGCCGCGCGGCGAGGCGCGCGACGAGGGCGTGCCCGAGCTCGACCCCCTCCGCGAGGGTGAGCGTCGCCGGCTCAGCCAAGCTCGACCAGCCCCTCGTCCCGGAGGTCGCGCAGCGCGGCCTCCGTGGCCGCCAGGCTCGAGCCGGCCGGTGGTGCGCCGAAGCGGTCCTCGAGGCGCGCCGCGAGCGTCGGGGCGTCCTGCCATCCCGTGCAGGCGGCCAGGAGGGCCGTGGCCAGCGGGGACAGCCGGACGACGCGGCGTCCGACCAGGGCGACCGACTCCCCGTCACGGACGAGGTGGTCCACGGGGTCGACGCGGCGGGCCCTCATCCCTCACCCGCCAGCAGGCCCTCGACCCACGGCCGCAGGTCCTCGGCGTCGCGGTAGGTGACGCGGTACGCGCCGCCCAGCGACTCGCAGAGCTCGCCCAGCCGGTGCAGCGGCCGCTCGAGCTCCGGTAGGTAGGACGACTCGGGCACCAGGGCCGTGACGGCGTCCAGGGTCGCCAGGCGGACTGCCCGCGGGTCCGCGTCGTGCTCGTCGCGCCGGTCGAGGACCACCAGCGCGGCCAGCCGCGGGGTGGCGGGAGGGGGCAGGAGCCCGAGCGCCGCCGGGCTCGTCTCGTCCTTCCACGGGCTCGCCGGGCTCCGGCGCAGCGACAGCGGCTTCGGGTACGCCACCACGCGGAGGTCCTCACGCACGGCCAGGGTCTCGTCGGTGATGTAGGCCTGCCCGCGGCCGAGGACGCGCGCCAGGGTGGTCTTCCCCGTCCCGCTCGGGCCGACGAAGGCGGCGGTGCGGCCGCTGCCCGGGTCGGCCACGGCGCACGCGTGGAGCATGACGAGCCGGCCCGACTGCGCGCGGATCGCCTCGAGCGTGACCTGCTGGGTGAGCACCTGCAGCCGGTCGTCGAGACCAGTGAGGTCGTCGGCGTCGAGCTCCACCGTGCCGACGGCCAGGTCCTCGTCGGGGCAGCGCCGGTCGTCGCCCCGGCAGCGCCGGTCGTCGTCGGGCACCAGGCACATCGACCAGGCCGCGTGCAGCCGGTCGAGCGCCTCCTTGGCGTGGGCGCCGGTGACCCGCACCGCCACGTGGACCCCGAGGGCGCGCACGACGGTGCCCAGGGTCGGCCGGGTGGCTCGGATTGTCACGATCGCACCATAGGGGAGGCCTTCGGTGCCTATCCTCACGTTCGACGACATTCGCCCCGAACGGCTGGGGCCTCGACGAGCAGGGACGGAGGGCCAGCCTCGTGGAGCTGACCGACTACCTCAGGGTGGTGCGCGCCTACTGGCGCGGCGTCAGCGCGCTGGTCCTGCTGGGCGTCGCCCTCGCCGCGCTCGTGAGCCTCGCCCAGCCCAAGGTCTACCAGGCGGATGCCAGCGGCTTCGTCACCGCCGGAGCGAGCAGCAACCCCGGAGAGGCCTCCGTCGGGGACTCGCTCGCGAAGTCCCGCGCCACCTCCTACGTCGACCTCGCGAAGAGCCGGGCGACCGCGCAGGACGTCATCAGCGCCCTCGGCCTGCGAGCCGACCCCGCGAGCCTCATCGGCCGGATCAGCGTGACCCAGCCCCTCGACACGGTCCTCATCAAGGTCAGCGCCCGTGCCTCCAGCCCGCGCGACGCCCAGCAGCTCGCCGACGCCTGGGTCAACGCGCTCAAGGGACAGGTGGCCGCCATCGAGGACCCGCGCCACACCGGCGGGTCGCTGCGCATCGTGCCGATCGAGTCGGCGGAGCTGCCCAGGGCCCCGGTCTCCCCGAACACGCCCCGCAACGTGGCGCTCGGCCTCGTCGCCGGCCTCCTGCTCGGCCTCGGCTACGCGGTGCTCCGCAGCCAGCTCGACCGCAGGCTCCGCTCGGCCGACGGCGTCCAGCGGGAGTTCGGCGTGACCGTCGCGGGCACCATCCCGGCGAGTCCCGCCATGGTGCGCAAGCGGGGCGCGCTCGTGCCGCTGGTCGTCACCGGCGCCAGCAAGGAGACCGACCCCGTCCACACGGCCGAGGCGTTCTTCAAGCTGCGCACGAACCTGCAGTTCATGGACATCGACCGGCCCCCGCGCGTCATCGTCGTCACCAGCCCGCTCCCCGGCGACGGGAAGTCGACCATCGCCGCCAACCTCGCGGCCGCCCTGTCCATGGCGGACCGCCGGGTCGTGCTCATCGACGGTGACCTGCGGCGGCCCGTCGTGGCGGAGTCCTTCGGGCTCATCGAGGGGCCGGGCCTGACCGAGCTCCTCATCGGCCGCGTCGAGTTCGCCGACGTGGCGCAGGAGGTCGGGGCCTTTCCCAACCTCCAGGTCCTCGCGGCGGGGCGGGTCCCGCCCAACCCGAGTGAGCTGCTGGGCTCGCAGGCGATGCGGCGCCTGCTCGAGCGGCTCGGCGGCGAGTACACGGTGATCGTCGACGCGCCTCCGCTGCTGCCGGTGACCGACGCGGCGTTGCTGACGGCCTCGGCCGACGGTGCCCTCGTGGTGGTCACGGCGGGCCAGACGCTCGACAGCCACCTGCGCGACGCGCTCGGCAACCTCGCGAGGGTCCAGGGGCACACGCTCGGGGTGGTCCTCAACCGGGTCCCGCCGCGCAGCAGCGGGAGCGGCTACTACGGCGGCTACTACGGCGAGACGGTGGCCGCCGGCGAGCGCGCGTCCGACCCTGCGACCGCGGACCCCACACCTTCAGGCACCTCCCACTGACGCTCCGCCGCACCGACCGGGCCCGCACCGTGGGCCCGGTCCTCTTCCGCGCGGTCGACGTGGGGCTCGTCGCGCTGGCCCTCCAGCAGTCCCACGGTGTCCCCCGCCGACGCCCCCGGCCGCGGTGGTGGACCTGCAGCGTTCGGGTGGCTCCACGGCATACGCGCTCTGGGTGGACCTCACCGGCGGCTGCGACGTGGGCGTCGGTCGACGCGCTGCGGACCTGGGCCGGGACCACCGCGGCGATGAGCTCCGCCGGCTGATCAGCCCCCGCTGGCCCGGCGCACGAACGCCGCGAGGTCCTCGCTCTGGCGCAGCCGGCTCGGCTCGTGGACGTACATCATGTGCCCCGCCTCGTAGAAGGCGTGCTCGATGTTGGCCCGCAGGCTCTCCGGGACCTCGAGGTGGGCGAGGGCGTCCTGCGCCCCGTAGTAGGGCGTGGCGCCGTCGAGGTAGCCGTAGGCGACGTGCACCCTCAGGTGCGGGTTGGCCTGCATGGCCCGCGCGAGGCGCGAGCTCACGTCGACGGGCTTCCCCTCGAAGTCCTTGTAGGACCACGGGTGCACGCGCGACGAGATCTGCTCGTAGGGCAGCTCGCTGTGGTACCCGAGCTCGGAGCGGACGTAGTGGTTGAAGGCCGCGGCGTAGGGGCCGGAGATCGCGTCGTGGCTGGGGTCCGACTCCCACTTCTCGGCGTTGCCGCCGGCCAGCGGCCCGGTGAAGCGGGTGTCGAGGCGACCGACGGCGAGGCGCTGGTCGCGCAGCAGCTCGGTGAAGAACCGCACGTGCTCGATGCGCAGGTCGGCCCGGTCGACGTAGCCCTCCGACAGGCCGGTCAGCCGCGCGAGCCGGGACACGTGCTCCGCCCGCTCGGCGGCGGTGAGCCGGTGGCCCCGGGAGAGGGCCCAGGGGTAGTCCCGGGCGGCGTACTCCTCCGCCTCGGCGAGCACCGTGCGCAGCGAGCGGCGGCCGTGCCTGCCGTGGTACCACGCCGTGGCGGTGTAGGTCGGGAGGTAGTCCACGTGGGCCCGGTCGTTGCGGTAGTCGAAGTCGAGGGTGGCGAAGTCGAGCACCGAGGAGATGAGGACGATGCCGTTGAGGTACATGCCGTGCCGGGTCTGGAGGTGCTCGGCGAGTGACGCGGCGCGCGTGGTGCCGTAGGACTCGCCGGCGAGGAGCTTGGGGGACATCCACCGGTTGTTGCGGGTCGTCCACAGGCGGATGAGCTCGCCCACGGAGTCGATGTCGGGCGCGTAGCCGTGGTAGTCACCCGGCTTGCCTCCCTCGACCGCGCGCGACCACCCGGTGGACACCGGGTCGATGAAGACGAGGTCGGACACGGCGAGCAGCGACTGGGGGTTGTCGGCGAGGCCGTAGGGCGGGGGCCGCAGGGAGCCGACGTCGCCCATGAGCACGCGTCGGGGGCCGAGCAGCCCCAGGTGCAGCCACACGGAGCTCGATCCCGGGCCACCGTTGAAGGCGAACGTCACGGGCCGGTTCTCACCGGCGCGCGGCTCCGCGACGTAGGACACCACCGACATCTCCGCCTTGGGCTTGACGCCCTTGAAGACGCCGTCCTCGTAGACCTCCTCCCGAAGGACGACCCGACCGGCGGTGGCGGCGTAGCGGATGGCGCGGCGCCCGACCCGCAGGGTGTGCTGGGTGGTGACCGTGTCGTCGGTCGGCGCGGCGGGCGCGGTCGTGACGGTGGTGGTGTCGGTGTGCGTCGTGGCGCTGCCGGTCTCGGTCCGTCCGGGTCCCTCCTCCGGCACGTGGGGCTGGCTCTCCGGCTGCTCGTCGGTCACGAGTCGCCACCCTAGTCGGCAGCTGCCGCCGGCTCCGGGGAGAATTGCCGCCATGCGCGTCGTCACGGCCAACGTCACCGGGGTCCGCGCAGCCGCGCGCCGCGGTGGCCTCGGCTGGCTGGCAGGCCGGGCGGCCGACGTCCTCTGCCTCCAGGAGGTCCGGGCGAGTGACGGGCAGCTGCGCGACGCGCTTGGCGACGCCGGCCTCGGCGACTGGCACGTGGCGCACACCGAAGCAGCGGACCGCGGACGTGCTGGGGTGGCAGTGGTGAGCCGCCGGCAGCCGCTGCGGGTCCGGGCGGACATCGGGCCGGAGGAGTTCGCGGCGAGCGGGCGGTGGGTCGAGGTCGACCTCGCGGCGCCCTGCGGTGTGGTGACCGTCGCCTCCGCCTACGTTCCCACCGGCCAGGCGGGGACGCCGCGCCAGCTCGAGAAGTACCGCTTCCTCGACGCGCTCTCCGCACGCCTCGCGCAGTGGACCGCCGAGGACCGTCATGCGGTCGTCACCGGCGACCTCAACATCTGCCACACCGAGGACGACCTGCGGAACTGGAAGGGCAACCGCACCAAGGCCGGCTTCCTGCCGGGCGAGCGGGCCTACTTCGACCGCTGGTTCGAGATGGGCGACTGGGTCGACGTGCACCGCGAGCTCCACGGTCCCGGCCCGGGTCCCTACACCTGGTGGTCGTGGCGCGGAAAGGCGTTCGACAACGACGCCGGGTGGCGGATCGACTACCACCTGGCGAGCCGCCGGCTCGCGAAGCTGGCCCGGTCGGCGGTCGTGGGCCGCGCTGCCGCCTACGACCAGCGGTGGAGCGACCACGCGGCGGTGACGGTCGACTACGACGTCGGCTGAACCGCTCGCCTGCGCGCCGTCAGACGACCCGGGCGGCCGGCCCGGACGGCGTGGCGGTGAGGAACTGCGGCGCCGCGAACCCGCGCGCGGCGAACGCCTCGGCCACCCCGTCGGCGACGCCCGCGGCGTCCGCCTCACGGACGAGCGCCACCGCCGAGCCGCCGAAGCCGCCGCCGGTCATGCGTGCCCCCACGGCGCCCGCCTGCTCGGCAGCCTCGACCGCGGTGTCGAGCTCGGCGCAGGAGACCTCGTAGTCGTCGCGCAACGAGACGTGCGAGGCGAGCATGAGGGCGCCGGCGGCGTCGGTGTCGCCCGCGGCGAGCGCGTCGGCGAACTGGCGCACCCGCTCGATCTCCGTGACGACGTGCCGGACCCGGCGCCGGACCGTCTCGTCGTCCAGCCGCGCGAGCTGGTCGTCGAGGGCGGTCGCGTCGACCTCCCTCAGCGTCTCCACGCCGAGCACCCCGGCCGCGTCCTCGCACGCGCGGCGGCGCGCGGCGTACTGCCCGTCCACGAGGGCGTGGGGTGCGCGCGTGTCGATGACGAGCAGCTCGTAGCCCTGCTCGCCCACCCGCCACGGCACCTGCTCGACGCCGAAGTCCCGGCAGTCCAGCAGCATCGCGTGCCCCGGCTCGGCGCGCAGCGAGGTCGCCTGGTCCATCCCCCCGGTGCTCGCGCCGGCGACGACGTTCTCCGCGGTCACGCACACCTGCGCGAGCTCGGTGAGGGGCAGGGCGCCGACGCCGTCCACGAGGTCCCTGACCGCGACCGCGACGGAGCACTCCAGCGCCGCGGAGGAGGACAGGCCGCTCCCGAGCGGCACCCGCCCGTCGACGAGGACGTCGAGCCCGGGAATGTGGAAGCCCTTCTCGGACAAGGCCCACAGGACCCCGAGCGGGTACGCCGCCCAGCCCTTCGGCCGGCCCGGTCCCACCTCGGCGAGCGTGCCCTCCCAGCCCTCGTCCTCCTGCGCGGACCGCACCCGCACCCTGTCGTCGTCCCGGGCACGCACGGCGGCGTAGGTCCGGTGGGGGAGCGCCATGGGCAGGCAGAGCCCGCCGTTGTAGTCGGTGTGCTCCCCGATGACGTTGACGCGTCCGGGTGCCGCCCACACTCCGGCCGGTGCCGTGCCCCAGGCCTCCTCGAAGCGCCGCGCCAGCGGACCGGCGACGTCCTCGTCCCGTGGCGCCTCCAGCCACGTCGTCACGCGCCCACCTCCCGCAGCCGCGCGGCGATGCGCTCGGGCAGCACGTCGTTGACCCAGGCGCCGGCGCCGGACTCGGACCCCGCGAGGTACTTCAGCTTCGTCGGCGAGCGCAGGATCGAGAACACCTGGAGGTGGAGGCGCGAGACGTCACGTCCCACCTTCGCGGGCGCCTGGTGCCACGCCGCGATGTACGGCAGCGTCCGCGGCTCGCCGTCCTCGTCGACGTAGTAGCGGTCCAGGCGCCCCAGCACGTCGAGGTAGACCCTGGCGAGGTCGTCGCGCTCGGCGTCGTCGAGCGCCACGAGGTCCGGCACGTCGCGCCGCGGCGCGAGGTGGACCTCCACCGGCCACCGCGCGGCATACGGGACGTAGGCGGTCCAGTGCTCCCCGTCCACGACGACCCGCTCACCCGCCTCGAGCTCCGCGGCGAGCACGTCCGCGCCGAGCAGCCGGCCGGTCCGCTCGTGGTGGGCCCGTGCCCGCCCCAGCAGGGCCGAGGAGCGCGCCGGCACGAACGGGTAGGCGTAGATCTGCCCGTGCGGGTGGTGCAGCGTCACGCCGATCTCGGGCCCGCGGTTCTCGAAGCAGAAGACCTGCTGCACGCTGTCCATCGCCCCCAGCTCCGCGGTCCGGTCGGCCCACGCGTCGACGACCGTCCTCACCCGGTGCGGGGGGAGCGAGGCGAAGCTCGCGTCGTGGTCGCTCGTGAAGCAGACCACCTCGCAGCGCCCGAGCGCGGGCGCGTGCTCGAAGAGGCCGTATGCCGTCCCGGCGCCTTCCTGGGCGACCGGCGCGAAGGAGGGGAAGCGGTTCTCGAAGACGACGACGTCGTAGTCGCGGTCCGGGATCTCGGAGGGCACCGAGCCCCGGCCGGTCGGACAGAGCGGGCACTCGTCCTTGGGTGGCATGAAGGTGCGGGTCTGGCGGTGCCCCGCGATGGCCACCCACTCGCCGGTGAGCACGTCGCGGCGGATGTGTCCGGCGGGGATCCGCTCCCCGAGCGGCCGGCTGTCCACCGCCGTCCGCGGTGGCGCGTCGGGCGCGTCGTCGAAGTAGATGATCTCGCGGCCGTCGGCCAGCCGTCGGCTCGTGCGGCGGAGCGTCATGGTGGCCTGCCTTCCGTGGAGTGCCGTACGGGTGGAGCTCGGTGCCCATCGTGCCGCAGGGGCCGGGCCGCCGCGCCTGCGGCCGGACGGGGACCACCTGACAGAATGCGCGCATGACGCAGACGCCCCCTGCACCGCACCGCCTGCCGCGGATCCTCTCGGGGATGCAGCCGACGAGCGACTCATTGCACCTCGGCAACTACCTCGGGGCCCTCGTCAACTGGGTGGGGCTGCAGGACGGCTTCGACGCCTACTACTTCGTCGCCGACCTGCACGCGCTCACCGTGCCGACCGACCCGGAGGTCCTGCGCCGGCGCACCCGCGTCACCGCGGCCCAGTTCATCGCGGGCGGTGTGGACCCCAAGCGCTCGGCCGTCTTCTGCCAGAGCCACGTCACCGAGCACGCGGAGCTGGGGTGGGTCATGGACTGCCTCACCGGTTTCGGCGAGGCGAGCCGCATGACGCAGTTCAAGGACAAGGTCGCCAAGGGGCAGAACGCCAACGTCGGCCTGTTCGCCTACCCGATGCTCATGGCCGCCGACATCCTCATGTACGACGCGCAGTACGGGCCCGTCGGTGAGGACCAGCGCCAGCACCTGGAGATCACCCGCGACCTCGCCGACCGGTTCAACACCCGCTTCGGCGAGACCCTCGTGGTGCCCGACCCCTACATCGTCAAGGAGTCGGCCAAGATCATGGACCTCCAGGACCCGACGTCGAAGATGAGCAAGACCAGCTCGGGGCCGAAGGGGCTCATCGACCTCATGGAGGACCCGGCGCGGATCGCCAAGAACATCCGCTCCGCGGTCACCGACACCGGCACCGAGATCCGCCACGACGTCGAGGGCAAGCCCGGGGTCTCCAACCTGCTCGTCATCCACTCCGTGCTCTCGGGCACGCCCCTGGAGGAGCTCGAGCAGAGCTTCGCGGGACGCGGTTACGGCGACCTCAAGAAGGAGGTCGCCGAGGTCGTGGTGTCGGCGCTCACGCCGTTCCAGGAGCGGATGCGTGAGCTCCTCGACGACCCGGCCGAGCTGGACCGGATCCTCCGGGACGGCGCGGACCGCGCCCGCGAGGTCGCGCAGGCCACGATGGAGCGTGTCCGCGACCGGGTGGGGCTGCTGCCGGCCGTTCGGTAGGGTCGCGACCGTGCCAACGATCGGTGTCTCCATCGCCGTCCCCCCGCCCCACGGGGAGATGCTGCGGGCGAAGCGGTCCTCCTTCGGTGACGCCGAGGCGCAACGCATCCCGACCCACATCACGCTGTTGCCGCCCACCGAGGTCGTCGCCGAGGAGATGGCCACGGCCGTCGACCACCTGGCGGAGGTGAGCCGCGCGGGGCACCCCTTCCCGATGGTCCTCAGGGGCACCGGCACCTTCCGGCCGGTGTCGCCGGTCGTCTTCGTCCAGGTCTCGCAGGGCATCGCCGAGTGCGAGGTGCTCGAGCGCGCCATCCGGCGCGGGCCGCTCAAGCGCCGCCGCGAGTACTACTACCACCCCCACGTCACGGTGGCCCACCGCGTGCCGGAGACCTGCCTGGAGCGCGCGATGAAGGAGCTGGCCGACTTCGAGGCGTCCTTCGAGGTCGCCGAGTTCCACCTCTACGAGCACGGCGCCGACCAGGTGTGGCGCCCGGTGCGCGCGTTCGAGCTCGACGGCGCGACCGGCTGAGATGGAGCGGCTGAAGCGCCTGTGGGCGCGGGTCCAGGAGACCGCCCCCTGGCATGCGTGGAAGCGCTACGGCGACGCGAAGGGAGGCCTCCTCGCGGCCGGGGTCGCCTACTACGGCTTCCTGTCGATCTTCCCGGTCCTCGCGCTCGCCTACGCCGTCTTCGGCGTCGTGCTGCGCGGGCACCCAGAGTGGCTGGGCGGGATCCGCACGAGCATCGACCAGGCGCTCCCCGGCTTCGTCCAGGACGAGTCCGGCCGGGGCCTGATCGCGCTCGGGCTGCCGCACGGCGGGACCCTGGCCACGGTGGGGGTCATCGGTGCGGCGGGCCTGCTGTGGAGCGGCCTCGGCTGGCTCGACGCCCTCCGCGACGGCATCCGCGCGGTGTTCGGCGCGCAGGGCAGCCTCGGCAACGTCGCGGTCCAGAAGCTGCGTGACCTCGCCGTCCTGGTGGTTCTCGGCATCGGCGTCCTCGTCTCCGCGGTCGTCTCCGGCTTCGCCGGCGGTGCCGCGCTGTGGATCGCCGGCCACGTCGGGCTCTCCGGGCAGGGCTGGGTCGTCACCCTCGTCGGGATCGTGGTCCAGGCGCTGCTCAACACGGGCGTCGTCGCACTGATGCTCCGCGTCCTCGCCGGGGTCGACCTGCCGTGGCCCCCGCTGCGCACCGGCGCCCTGGCCGGCGGGATCGCGCTCACCCTCCTCCAGCTCTTCGGCACCAAGCTGATCTCGGGGACCATGTCCAACCCGGTCTTCGGCTCGATCGGGCTCGTCGTGGGCCTCCTCGTCTTCCTCGACCTCATGTCCATGGCGATCCTGCTGTCAGCGGCCTGGGCGGCCAACGACCTCGACACGGCCCGCGGGACCGTCACCGCGCCGACGGCGAGGACTGCAGCGACGCCCGCGGGCCGGCGGCTGCCGCGAGCCGCGCGCCCGGCCACGTCGCCCGTCGGGCTGGCGGAGCGCACGGAGGCGGGCCTCCCCAGCTTCGGTGACCGCACCGCCGACCGCACCACCTTGGCTGCGGGCGCGGTGCTCGGCGCCACGGGGGCCTTCGCGGTCGGCACGCTCGCCCGCGGCATACGGGCCGTGGTCCACCGGCGCTGAGCCGCGCGCCAGCGGCGGCGCTGAGCCCCGCCCTAGTGGCCGCGGCGACGGCCGCGGGCGGTGGTCCGCGCGGCCAGCAGCACCACGAGGAGGACGGCGCCGAGCAGCCCGGCGACCCCGACCCAGGGTTGCAGGTGCGGTGCCGAGGCCGGCCCCGACGGGATCGCGGCGGCCGCGCCCGCTCGAGTCGCGGGAGGGTCCACGGGTGCCGTGCCGGCCCCGGCCGGGGCGCTGGGGCCCGCGTCCGGGGGCAGCGTCGGGGGCGTGGTGATCGTGCCGGGGGCCACGAGCCGGCCGACGGGCCGCAGCTGCGGGCCGTAGCGGAAGGCCCAGTCGTAGAACGCCGCCTGCGGCCGCCAGCTCGTCTCCAGGCTGTACATCTCGGTGAGGAGGTAGGTCCTCCCGCCGCGCTGCACGGCCGAGATGAACGTGCGGTGCGCGGCCTCGGTGTAGCCGTTCTTGACCCCGATCGTGCCCGGGTAGTTGTAGAGCAGCCGGTTGTGGTTCTGGATCGCGTAGCTGCGCCGGTGGTGCGTCTTCGGGTCGAGGCCGCCGGGGAAGGCGGCGTGCTTCGTCGTGACGTAGGTGCGGAGCTGCGGCAGCTGCAGCGCGGCGCGGCCGATCAGGGCGAGGTCGTAGGCGCTCGAGGTCTGGCCGGGGGCGTCGAGGCCTGAGGGGTCCTTCGCGACGGTGTCGAGGGCTCCCAGGTGCCGGGCCTCTGCGTTCATCATCGCCAGGGTGTGCGGCGACCCGCCGGCGGCGCGGGCCAGCGCGTAGGCCGCGTCGTTTGCCGAGGACATCAGCAGCGCGTTGAAGAGGTCGTGGGCCGAGTAGGGGAGCCCGGGCAGGAGGCCGACGCGGGTGCCGTCGGCGTCGGCGTCGGCCTGGCTCGCGACGACCGTGGTGTGCGGGTCGATGCGCGGGATGAGGGTGAGCGCGGTGAGCGTCTTGAGGGTGCTGGCCGGCAGGAGCCGGGCGTGCGGCGCCCTGGCCGCGAGGACCTCCCCGGTGTCGAGGTCGGCGAGCAGCCACGAGACGTCACGCAGGGGCGGTGGCGGCGGCACCGAGGCAGGCTTGTCGAGGACGACCCCCATGGACGCGAGCTGCTCGCCCCCGACGGCCACGCGCGGGTCGACCGTGGCCCGCGGGACGGGGAGGGTGGGGGTGGACGGGGTCGGCCGTGCCGCCGCGGGAAGGGCGGCGGCCGCGGGCGCTGCACGCAGTGTCGTGGCGGGACCGGCCGCGGCCGCGGCGCGCGGTGTCGCGGCGGGACCGGCCGCGGCGGTGGGAG
>JAICIN010000051.1 GCA_025924375.1 Dermatophilaceae bacterium
GGCGGCTTCATCCACGAGGCGGCGTTGCTGTGGGTCGTGGGTCGGTCTGGTGTGGTCAGGGCAACAGCAGACGGACCCACGAGGTCCGACAGCCCGCGGCGCTGGCATACTGGCCTTTCGTGCTCCGGGGTCGGTGCAATTCCGAACCGGCGGTGACAGTCCGCGACCCGACCGCATCCAGCGGCCGGTTGACTGGGTGGAACTCCCAGACCGACGGTGAAAGTCCGGATGGTAGGCAGCACGTACCGCACCGGGTAACCGTGAGCGCAGCACCGCGCGAGGGGACCCGTGGTGGTGCTTCGTCCCCGGAGTTCGTCCGTCAACACCCAGCGAACACCAAGGACGAACACCACATGACCAGTCTCCTCGCCGCCGGCAGCGGCACCACCAACCTGTTCCAGCGCGTCATCGACGCCGGGATCCCCATCGGCCGGTACCAGCTCCACTGGCTCGAGCTCCTCGGCGTCCTCATCGGGGTCGCCTCCGCCTGGTACGGCATGCGCCGCAAGGTGTGGGCCTGGCCGGTCGGGATCGTCGCCAACGTCATGCTCTTCTTCGTGTACATCGGCGCGGCGTTCGGCGCCGACCAGCGGGTCCCCCTGTTCGGGCAGTCTGGCCGCCAGGTCTTCTTCATCGTCGTCAGCATCTACGGCTGGTGGCGCTGGGCCCAGCACCGGCGGCTCACCCGCGGCACGGCGGGGGCCGACGCGCCGGCGGTCGTGCCCCGGTGGGCGACCAGCCGCGAGCGCCTCACCGTCGTCGCGGCCTGGCTGCTGGGCACCGTCGTCGTCCACCAGGTCTTCCTGGCGCTGTGGAACCTCGCGCCGAACCCGTTCTGGACCCCGCAGTGGTGGTACTACTGGTGCGACGCCTGGATCTTCGTCGGCTCGTTCATCGCGACCTACGCGATGGCCCGGGGCTGGAACGAGTTCTGGCTGGCCTGGATCGCCGTCGACCTCGTCGGGGTCCCGCTCGGCTTCGCCACCGGCTACGTGCCCACCGCCGTCATGTACACCTTCTACGGCCTGTTCGTCGTCTACGGCTTCCTCCAGTGGGTCAAGGTGACCCGGGAGTCGCGGCTCGGTGCCGACACCGGGCCGGAGCGGGCTCCCGTCTCCGCCTGAGCGCCAGGGAATCCGGCTCCGCCCGACCGCCAGCGCCCGGGCCGGACGGGGGCGCCGGCACCGTCCGGGGCCCCCGTACCCTTGCCCCCGTGAAGACTTTCGAGGAGCTGTGGTCCGAGCTGGCGGAGAAGGCCGCGACCCGCCCCGCCGGCTCGGGCACCGTGGCCGCGCTCGACGCCGGCGTCCACGGCATCGGCAAGAAGATCGTCGAGGAGGCCGCCGAGGTGTGGATGGCGGCGGAGCACGAGGGGCGCGAGCGCACGGCCGAGGAGATCAGCCAGCTGCTCTACCACCTCCAGGTGCTCATGCTCGCCTCCGACCTCACCCTCGACGACGTCTACGCCCACCTCTAGGACGACCGCCATGCTGCGAATTGCCGTGCCCAACAAGGGATCCCTCGCCGAGCCCGCCGCCGAGATGCTCCGCGAGGCGGGCTACCGCGTGCGCCGCGACGCCAAGGAGCTGGTCGTCACCGACAGCGACAACGAGGTCGAGCTGTTCTACCTCCGTCCCCGCGACATCGCGCTCTACGTCGGCTCGGGGACGATCGACTGCGGCATCACCGGGCGCGACCTGCTCCTCGACTCGGGCAGTGGTGCGGTCGAGGTGATGGCGCTCGGCTTCGGGGGGTCCACCTTCCGGTATGCCGGGCGGCCGGGCCAGTGCTCCAGCGTCCCGGAGATCTCCGGTCACCGGGTCGCGACGAGCTACCCGGGCCTGGTGGAGAAGCACCTGGCCGACCGTGGCGTGAGCGCGCAGGTCGTGCGTCTCGACGGCGCCGTGGAGACGGCCATCACGCTCGGCGTCGCGGAGGTCATCGCCGACGTGGTCGAGACCGGCGCGACCCTGCGCAGCCAGGGGCTCGAGGTGTTCGGCGACCCGATCCTGCGCAGTGAGGCGGTGCTCGTGCGCCGGGGCGACACGGAGCGGCCCGGCGCCGTCGACGTGCTGCGCCGGCGCCTCGCGGGCGTCATCACCGCCCGGCACTACGTCATGCTCGACTACGACGTGCCGGCTGAGCTCGTGGAGGGCGCCTGCGCCATCACCCCCGGCCTCGAGTCGCCGACCGTGTCGCCACTGCAGAACCGGGACTGGGCCGCGGTGCGCGCCATGGTGCCGAGGGCCCGGACGAACGCCATCATGGACGAGCTCTACGAGCTGGGCGCGCGCGCCATCCTCGTCACGGACATCGCCGCGTGCCGGCTCTGACGAGGGCGCGTGGGGAGGACGACATGGAGCCGTGGCGCCAGAGCCCGGGGGAGCAGCAGGCCTTCGCCGTGTTCCGCCCGCGCCGTGGGCGAGGGGTGGCCGCAGCCATCGCCGTGCTCTCGGTGGTCCTCTTCGGTGCCATCGCGGTCCTCCTGCCCGGCCTCGACCAGGGCGGTGACTGGAGGGTCGGCGACCGCATCTTCTTCGTCATCATCGGCGTCTCCGTCGCGGCCATGCTCTGGCGCTACGCGAGCATCCGTGCGGTCCCGACACGCGAGACGCTCACCGTCCGCAACCTGCTGACGACCCGCACCATCGAGTGGCGCAGCATCGTGGACCTCACCTTCGGTGGCGGCGACCCGTGGGTGTCCGTCGAGCTCGACGACCTCGACACCGTTGCGGTCATGGCGATCCAGAAGGCCGACGGCGCCTACGGCCGGGCCGAGGCGAGCCGGCTCGCGGCGCTCATCCAGGCGCTGGGCCCCTCGGCGAAGAGCCCCGACGTCAGCGGGCCCTGACCGCCGCAGGTCGGAAGCCGGCAGGCGGCGAGACGGGCGAGCCGCGCGAGCCTAGCCGGGCGGCGAGCCGAACGGGCCGCGAGACGGGCTCCGCGACCCGAGTGCGTCACTCGACGCGGCGGAGGTCCGGCCGGAAGCAGAACGCCAGCCCGAGCTGGGCGAACATCAGCAGCGTGAGCGCCATCCACACGCCGCTGAACCCGCCGGTGAGGTCGCGCACGACCCCCATCGTCGTGGGCCCGACCGAGGCGAGCGAGTAGCTGATGAAGAACGCCATCCCGGCGAGGCGTGCACTGGCCGCGGGGGTGGTGGTGAAGTCGACCATGAGGACGACCCCGAGGGAGAACGACGCGCCCTGCCCGAGGCCCAGCACGGCCGCCCACACCCACGGCGCGCCGTGGGGCAGGAGCCAGAGCGAGGCCTGGCCCAGCAACGAGATGACGGCGAACGTCACGAGCAGCACGCGGTGGTCGTGGACGCGGTCGGCGATGGTGGGCCCGACGAGCCCCGAGACGAGCTGGGCCGCGGAGAAGACCGAGAGCAGGTAGCCGGCGTGCGTGGCGTCCCAGCCGGCGTCCACGTAGGTCGGCGCGAGCCAGGCCATGGAGGAGTAGAACTCCCACGACTGCACCGCGAGGTAGCCGGCGACGAGCCACGCCGTCGGGTGCCGCCAGGGGAGCCGCGCGGGCAGCGCGTCCACCGGGTTCGCGGCGAGGTGGCGCCGGTGCCCGAGCGCGACCGGTGCCCAGGCCAGCGCACCGACGACGGCGAGCAGTGACCACGAGCCGAGCGAGCCCTGCCACGAGCCGAGCCAGCGCCGGAGCGGCACCGAGAGCGCCGCGGAGAGGGCCGCGCCGCCCATCATCGAGAACATGTAGAGGCCCGTGACGAAGCCCAGCCGCTGCGGCGGGAACAGCTCCTTGACCAGGCCGGGCAGGAGGGTCCCGGCCACGGCGACGCCGACGCCCGCGACGAAGGTGCCGGCGTAGAGCGCCCACAGGTGGTCGCCGAGGACGCGCAGGCCGATGCCGACGACGAGCGACACGGCGGCCAGCTCCACGGCGGCGGAGGAGCCGATCCGCACCGCGACGCGCTGGGCCAGCGGCGCGAACAGCCCCATGCACAGCACGGGCAGCGTCGTGAGCGCCCCCACCGCGGCGTTGGACAGGTGGAGGTCGCCGGTGATCGTCTCGACGAGCGGTGGCAGGCTCGCCATGACGGTCCGCAGGTTCACCCCGACCGCGACGAGGGCGAGCATCATCGCCCACGAGGGCGGCAGGTGGCGGCGGGCGACGTTCATCGGTGAACAGTGTCGCCCACGCCGGGTCAGGACCGGCGGTCGCCCGTCGTGTCGATGAGGACGTCGGCCCGTGAGCGGGTGCCGTCGAGCGCGAAGAGCTCACGCTCCTGGGCGGCCCACCGGTCCCAGTACGGCGCGAAGCCGGGGTCCCGGCCGACACCCCGCGCGTGGCGCACCGCGGCGTCGGCCTCCACCCACACGAGGACGGAGAGGTGCTCGGCGCCGACCGCCGCGCCGGCGCCGCAGCCCTCGAGCACGACGACCTCCGTCGCAGGGAGCTGGACCCACCCGGCATACCGCGACGTGGCCCAGTCCCACCTGCGGTAGCGCACCGGGTGCCCGGCGAGGAGCGGCCCGAGGACCCACTCCCGCACCCGCTCCAGCGAGTCGGCGAGCCCGTCCCAGCCGGGGTAGAGGTCGTCCATGTGCACCGTCGGCGCGGCGAGCTCGGCCGCGAGGTCGGCGGCCAGCGTCGTCTTGCCGGAACCGCTGGGCCCGTCGACGGCGACCAGCTTCGTCGCGCCACAGCGGGCCGCCCGGGAGTCGACCAGCGCCACGAGGGCGGCCAGCCGGTCGGGCCGGTCCGTCCCCTGGTCCGTCGACATGGCCGCAACCCTAGGCGGCTAGCCTCGCCGCGTGAGCGTCGCCACCCGCGTCATCCCCTGCCTCGACGTCGACGCGGGCCGGGTCGTCAAGGGCGTCAACTTCGAGAACCTCCGCGACGCGGGGGACCCGGTCGAGCTCGCCGAGCTCTACGGCCGCCAGGGGGCCGACGAGCTCACGTTCCTGGACGTCACCGCGAGCAGCGGCAACCGCGAGACGACGTACGACGTGGTGCGCCGGACCGCCGAGCAGGTCTTCATCCCGCTCACCGTCGGCGGCGGGGTCCGCACGGTGGCGGACGTCGACCGGCTGCTGCGCGCCGGGGCCGACAAGGTCGGCGTCAACACGGCGGCGATCGCCCGCCCCGAGCTGATCAGCGAGGTCGCCGACCGGTTCGGCGCCCAGGTCCTCGTGCTGTCCGCCGACGTGCGGCGGCGCCGTGACGGTGCCTCGCGGCCGATCGGGGGCTTCGAGGTCACGACCCACGGAGGGCGCACCGGCACGGGCATGGACGCGGTGGAGTGGTGTGCCCGGGCGGCCGAGCTCGGCGCCGGGGAGATCCTGCTCAACTCGATGGATGCCGACGGCACGAGGGACGGCTACGACCTCGAGCTGCTGGCACAGGTCCGCCGCGAGGTCCGGGTCCCGCTCATCGCCTCGGGTGGCGCCGGCTCGCTGGCGGACTTCGCCCCCGCCGTGCGGGCCGGTGCGGATGCGGTGCTCGCGGCGAGTGTCTTCCACTTCGGGGAGCTGACCATCGGCCAGGTCAAGGAGGCGCTGCGGGCCGACGGCGTCACGGTCCGCTGACGGCGGCCACCGCCTCGGGTGGCCCGGAGAGGTCGAGGTCGGCCACCCGCATCCGGCCGGAGGCGGCGAGGAGCAGCTCGCCCGGCGCGCCGGTGAGCACCGCGGTGCCGGCCTCGCCCGGGCCGCGCACGGCATACCGGCCGTGGCCCGGGGCGACGAGGACGATCCCCACGCGCACCCCACGGAAACCCAGCCGTGCGGTGCGGCGCACCGCGGTCCAGAGCGCCGCCTCCAGAGCGGGGTCGAGGTCGCGGACCGGTCCCGGGGCGGTCGCCCGCAGGACGTCCTCGTGGTGGAGGTAGAGCTCGGGGAGGTTGACCAGCTCGTCGACGGCCGGGACGCGCATCGGCGACCACGCCGGGGGCCCGGAACGGACGAGGGCCACGAGCTCGGGCCACGGCCGCGCCGCGAACGCGTCCCGGCCGGCCCTGCCCCAGGACGCCAGCGGTGGCACGTGGATCCCGGCCGCGATGTCTGGCCGGCGCTCCCGCACGACGAGGTGGGCGGCGAGGTCCGCGGTGTCCCAGGGGTCGCAGAGCGTCGGCGCGCCGGGGCCGACCGCGTCGAAGGTGTCGCACAGGGCCTGGCGCTCGAGCGGCGCGAGATGGCTCATGGGCCCATCATGCCGGGCGCGTGAGAGGCTGGACCGTCCCCCCGCCCTGCCGCTCCACCGAGGAGGTCCGTCGTGTCCGTGGCCGCTGCGCCCACCGTGCGGCGGAGCCTCCGGATCGTGGCCACCGGGGTGCGGCGCCAGCCGAGGTGGTTCGCCGCGGCGGTCGCCGGCAGCACCGTCTACGGCGTCATGACGGCGCTGACCGCCTGGGCCATCGGCAAGGTGACCCGGGAGCAGGTCACCCCC
This sequence comes from Dermatophilaceae bacterium, assembly GCA_025924375.1. Lineage (GTDB taxonomy): Bacteria > Actinomycetota > Actinomycetes > Actinomycetales > Dermatophilaceae > JAICIN01. Next base: position 6,421 of record JAICIN010000051.1, read on the forward strand.
GCGGTCGAGGCCGGGCACGCGACCTCCGGACAGCTGCTCGCGACCGCCGGCTGGGTCGGTGGCGTCGTGCTCGTCAACCTCGTCGCGGTGGTCGTCCGGCGCATCGCGGCCGGCTACACGATGTACGACGTGGCGGCCGCCTACCGCCGTGACGTCACGCGGCAGTACCTGCGGCTGCCCCTCGCCTGGCACCACCGGCACCCCTCGGGACAGCTCCTGTCCAACGCGAACGCCGACGTGGAGGCGACGTGGAACGTCTTCGCGCCGCTGCCGATGGCGCTCGGCGTGGTCGTCATGCTCGTCGCCGGAATCGTGCAGATGGTCGTCGTGGACCCCGTCCTGGCACTCATCGGCCTCGGCGTCTTCCCGGCGCTGTTCCTAGCCAACGCCGCGTTCCAGCGCGCCATGTCGCCGCGGGCCACGCGCGCGCAGCAGCTGCGGGCCGACGTCTCGGAGGTGGCCCACGAGAGCGTCGAGGCGGCCCTCGTGGTCAAGGCCATGGGCCGCGAGAGCGAGGAGACCGAGCGGTTCGCCACGGTCTCGCACCGGCTCCGCGACGCCAACATCGCGGTCGGCCGGACGCGGGGCACCTTCGACCCGGTCATCGAGGCCATCCCGACCCTGGGCACGCTCGCCGTGCTCGCCGTCGGCACGACGCGGGTCGCGGGTGGAGACCTCGCGCCGGCGCAGGTGGTCCAGATCGCCTACCTCATCTCGGTGCTCGCCTTCCCGGTGCGCGCCCTCGGCTGGGTTCTGGGTGAGCTGCCGCGCACCGTCGTCGGCTGGGAGCGCGTCGACGCGGTCCTGCGGGCGCAGGGGGAGATGCGCCACGGAGAGGAGCGGCTCGACGGCTCCGGCCCCTCGCACGCCGTCCTGCGCGACGCGCACTACTCCTACGACATCACCACCGAGGAGGGCGAGGAGGCGCGGAGCCGCGTCGTGCACGGCGTGACGATCGACGTGCCGGCCGGCTCGACGACCGCACTGGTCGGGCCCACCGGCTCCGGCAAGTCGACCCTCGCCAACCTCGTCGTCCGCCTCGTCGACCCGGAGCGCGGCGACGCCACGATCGACGGCGTCGACCTGCGCCGTGCGGCCCGCGGCGAGGTCCCGGGCACGGCGACGCTGGTGCCCCAGCAGACCTTCCTCTTCGACGACACCGTGCGCGGGAACGTCGCCCTCGGCGCCCCCTTGCCCGACCGCGAGGTGTGGGAGGCGCTCGCCGTCGCGCAGGCCGACAGCTTCGTGCGGCAGCTCGAGCACGGCCTCGAGACGCGGGTGGGGGAGCGCGGCGCCAGCCTCTCGGGCGGGCAGCGACAGCGCATCGCGTTGGCCCGCGCCGTTGCCCGCCGCCCCCGCCTGCTCGTCCTCGACGACGCCACGAGCGCGGTGGACCCCACGGTGGAGCAGGCGATCCTCGCCGGGCTCCGGCAGAGCAGCGCCGGCACCACGGTCCTCGTGGTCGCCTACCGGATGGCGACGATCACGCTCGCCGACCAGGTCGTGTTCATCGAGCACGGCCGGGTCGTCGACCACGGCACCCACGCCGAGCTGCTCGGGCGGTGCGCCGGCTACGAGCGGCTCGTCACGGCATACGCCCGGGAGGCCGCCGAGCGGGCCGCCGTCGCCGGCGACGAGGAGCTGGCGCGGTGAGCACCGCCATCGGGCCGGCGGCGCACCTCGGCACGGTCGCCACGCTGCGGCGCGGGTTCCGCCTCTCGCCGGAGATCCGCCGCGGCCTCGGCGTGACCCTGGTCCTCGCCGCGGTGACCACGGTGGGACGCATCGTCGTCCCGCTCGCGGTCCAGCAGACCACCGACCGCGGGCTGCTCGCCCCCGGCGGCCCGGACGTGGGTGTCGTGTGGCGCACGGTGGCGCTCGCGTCGGCCGTCGTCGTGGTCACCGGGACCTGCGCGTATGCCGTCAACGTGCGGCTCTTCCGTGCGTCCGAGTCCGGGCTGGCGACCTTGCGCATCAAGGCGTTTCGGCACATCCACGACCTCTCCGTGCTGACCCAGAGCACCGAGCGCCGCGGCTCGATGGTGTCGCGGGTCACCTCCGACGTCGACACCATCAGCCAGTTCGTCCAGTCCGGTGGCATCGCGCTCGTCCTCAGCCTGGGCCAGATCGCGGTCGCGACCGCGTTGATGCTCGTCTACAGCCCGGCCCTCACCGCCGTCGTGTGGCTGTGCTTCCTGCCGCTGCTGGTCGTGGTCCGGCAGTTCCAGAAGGCCGTCGGCCGGGCCTACACGAGCGTCCGGGAGCGGGTCGGTGACATGCTCGCCGCCATCTCGGAGGCCGTGGTCGGGGCCTCGACCATCCGCGCCTACGGCGTCGAGGAGCGCACCGCGGCCCGGATCGACGCGGCTGTCGAGGCGCACCGCAAGGCCGCCATCGGGGCGCAGGTCCGCTCGGTCCTCGCCTTCTCCTCGGGCCAGCTCGTCGCCGGGCTGACCCTGGTCGTCGTGCTGGTCGTCGGCACCGTGCTCGCCGCCGGTGGCCACCTGAGCCTCGGGGAGCTCCTCGCGTTCCTCTTCCTCGTCAACCTCTTCACCCAGCCGGTGCAGCAGGCGACCGAGATCCTCAACGAGCTCCAGAACGCCGTGGCGGGGTGGCGGCGCGTCATCGGCGTCATCGACACGCCCGCCGACGTCGCCGACCCCGGGGAGGCCGGCACGGACCTTCCCCGCGGCCCGATCGAGGTGGAGTTCGACCGGGTCTCGTTCGCCTACCCGGGCGGCCCGACGGTCCTCCACGACGTCAGCCTGACGATCGCCCCGCGCAGCCGCGTCGCGATCGTCGGCGAGACCGGCTCGGGGAAGTCCACGCTCGCGCGGTTGCTGACCCGGCTCATGGACCCCACGAGCGGTGTCGTGCGGCTCGACGGCGCCGACCTGCGCCGGGTGCGCTTCTCCTCGCTGCGGGAGCGGGTGGTCCTCGTGCCGCAGGAGGGCTTCCTCTTCGACGCGACCCTGCTCGAGAACGTCCGCTTCGGCCGGCCCTCGGCGAGCGAGGCCGAGGTCCGGCTCGCCCTCACCGAGCTGGGGCTCGAGGGCTGGGTCGACGCCCTGCCGCGGGGACTTCGCACCGAGGTCGGGCAGCGCGGCGAGTCGCTCTCCGCGGGGGAGCGGCAGCTCGTCGCCCTCGCCCGCGCCTACCTCGCCGACCCCGACCTGCTCGTCCTCGACGAGGCCACCTCCGCCGTCGACCCCTCGACCGAGGTCCGCCTCCAGCGGGCGCTCGACGGCCTCACCCGCGGCCGGACCTCGATCGCCATCGCCCACCGCCTCTCCACTGCCGAGGCAGCCGACGAGGTCCTCGTCGTCGACGATGGGCGGGTCGTCGAGCGCGGACCGCACCGCGACCTCGTGGGACAGGGCGGGGTGTATGCCGCGCTGCACGCCTCGTGGTCCGCGCAGCAACGCGGCGGCTGACGGCGCCGCGACCGGGCCAGCGGGGGCTCCGGGGCCTGGGCCAGCGGGGGTCCGGGGCCTGGGCCACCGGGGGGTCCGGGGGCCTGGGCCAGCGGCGGGAACGACTGGCAGTGGCGGCCGGCAGGTCGACCACCCGTGCACGGCACGAGGCTTCCACATGGGCCATTGCCCGTCGCTCCCTGCGGGGCAACGGTCTGCAGCAGCGGGGCACCCGGCACAATGGCGCGGTGAGCTCCCTGGACCCCGCCATCGCCGCGCGCCTCAAGCGCGACGCGCAGGGGCTCGTCGCGGCCGTCGTCCAGCAGCACGACACCGGCGAGGTGCTCATGCTCGGCTGGATGGACGACGAGGCGCTGTCGCGCACCCTGCGCGAGGGCCGGGTGACGTTCTGGTCGCGGAGCCGGGCCGAGTACTGGCGCAAGGGTGACACGAGCGGCCACGTGCAGCACGTGAAGTCCGTGGCGCTCGACTGCGACGGCGACGCGCTGCTCGTCCGCGTCGACCAGGTGGGGGCCGCCTGCCACACCGGGGACCGCACGTGCTTCGACGCCGGTGACCTCGGGGCCGCGGTGGGCCGGCGGTGAGCGAGGTCCCCGACCTGCGGCTCGGTGCCACCTGGCCCTCCCTCGACGTCTTCGAGTCGCTCGCCCGCGACCGGCGCGTCATCCCGGTGGTGCGGCGGCTGATGGCCGACGCCGAGACCCCGGTCGGCGTCTACCGCAAGCTCGCCAAGGACGCCCCCGGGACGTTCCTCCTCGAGTCCGCCGAGCACGGCGGCGTGTGGTCGCGCTACTCCATCGTCGGGGCGGCCTGCCGCGCCACCCTGACCGAGCGGGACGGTCGGGCCCACTGGATCGGCGACCCGCCCGTCGGCGTCCCGACGACCGGGAGCCCACTGCAGGCCCTGCGTGACACCGTGGAGGCGCTGTCCACCGCGCCCCTCGAGGGCCTGCCCCCGCTCACCGGAGGCATGGTGGGCGCCATCGCCTACGACGCCGTGCGCCGCTGGGAGCGCGTGCCGGAGAGCACCCCGGACGTCCTCGGCGTGCCGGAGCTGGCGATGATGCTCGCCACCGACCTCGCCGTCCTCGACCACTCCGACGGCTCGATCCTCCTCATCGCCAACGCGGTCAACTACGACGCCACCGACGAACGCGTGGAGCAGGCCTGGGCCGACGCGGTGGCCCGCCTCGACCGGATGACCGCCGAGCTCGCCGCACCGGCCGAGAGCACCGTGTCCGTGGTCGACGACGAGGCCCTGGCCGCCGCGGGCAGGCAGGTGGCGAGCAACGTGAGCCGGGAGGCGTTCGAGGACGCGGTCCGGCTGGCCAAGGAGGACATCCGCGCCGGCGAGGTCTTCCAGGTGGTGCTCTCCCAGCGCTTCTCGGCGCCCTGTCCCGCGGATGCCCTCGACGTCTACCGCGTCCTGCGCTCGACCAACCCCAGCCCCTACATGTACCTGCTCCGCCTCCCGCACCCGGACGGCACGGCCTACGACGTCGTCGGCTCCTCCCCGGAGGCCCTCGTCAAGGTGACCGGCCGCCGCGCGATCACCCACCCCATCGCCGGGTCCCGCCCGCGGGGCGCGACGCCCGAGGAGGACCTGGCGCTCGCAGAGGACCTGCTCGCCGACCCCAAGGAGCGCAGCGAGCACGTCATGCTCGTCGACCTCGGGCGCAACGACCTCCAGCGGGTCTGCGAGGCGGGGACGGTGGACGTCGTCGAGTTCATGGACGTCCGCCGGTACTCCCACGTCACGCACCTCGAGTCGACCGTCGTCGGTGAGCTGCGACCGGGGACGGCCGCCTACGACGTCCTGGCGGCGACCTTCCCGGCGGGCACCCTCTCGGGCGCGCCGAAGCCGCGCGCGCTCGCCCTCATCGAGCGCTACGAGACGAGCCGGCGAGGCATCTACGGCGGCGTGGTCGGCTACCTCGACTTCCACGGCGACCTCGACATGGCGATCGCCATCCGCACGGCCCTGATCCGGCAGGGCACCGCCCACGTCCAGGCCGGCGCCGGCATCGTGGCCGACTCGGTGCCCGCGAGCGAGTACGACGAGACCGTCAACAAGGCCGCTGCCGCGCTGCGCGCCGTCGCGGCGGCCGGCGCCCTGCGGACGGTGCGATGAGCCGCCTGCGGCCCACGGGCAAGGCCGCCGTCGTCATCCTCGGCGTCCTCGGCGCCGGCCTCCTCGTGGTGAGCGCCTCGCGGACCTGGGTCGCGGGCACCGTCGACGACGCCGTGCTCGGCGCGAGCCGGGTGAGCGCGACCGGCAGCCAGGTGGTCCCGGGGCTCGTGGCCCTTGCGCTCGTGGCCGCCGCCGGGGCCATCGCCAGCACCACCTCGGGTGCCGTCACCCGTCGCGTCACGCTCGTCGTCGTCCTGCTCGCCGGCCTGGCCGAGGCGGCGCTGACGCTCCGGGTGCTGCACGGCCCCGCCGGCGCGCTCGGATCCGTCGCCGCCGCGAGCACCGGCCGGACGGGAAGCATCGAGACGCACTCCACCGCGACGGCGTGGCCGTGGGTGGCCCTCGTAGCGGCCGCCGCGGTCCTGCTCGCCGGCGTGCTCGGCTGGGTCGGCGCACGCAAGTGGCGCGGGCTGGGTGCCCGCTACGAGACGACGGCCGATGCCCCGGACGCGCACCGGCGCGGGTCGCGGGGCGAGCGGGTGGCCAGCGACTGGGACCGCCTCGACGCGGGGGACGACCCGACCATCCACGACGACGACAGCACGGCCTGACACAATGGCGCCGACCGGACCCGATCGGCACGCACGAGGAGCCTCCAGGACATGGCAGAGCACGAGATCCACGAAGACCACGGCCACAGCGTGGCTGCCTGGACCGCCGTGACGATCCTCCTCGTCGGCTTCGCGCTGATGGCCGTGGCGGTGGCGATCGTGGCCACCTGGCTCTTCATCGTCGGTGCGGTGATCTGCGTCGTCGGCGTGGTCGTCGGCAAGGTGCTGGGCATGGCCGGCTACGGCGCCAAGGACGTCCCCACCCACGGCCAGACGGAGGGGAGCTCCGGCGTCAAGTGACGTCGCCCGCCTGAGGTCGCCGGCCGCCGTCGCCGCCGGCGGCCTCGCAGCCGCGGCCGCGCTGCTCCTGCGCGACCCCCACCGCGGCGGCGCGTGGGGCCACTGCCCCTTCCTGCTCCTGACCGGGCAGCCGTGCCCCGCCTGCGGCGGCCTCCGCGCGACCTACGACCTGCTCACCGGCCACCCGCTGCGGGCCCTGTCCTCCAACGCGTATGCCGTGCTGACGGCTGTGCTGGCGCTGCTCGCCCTCGCCTCGTGGACCGTCGCCAGCGCCGGGGGCCGGCGGCCGCGCTGGATGCGGCACAGCGTGGCCATCTCGCTCGCCTGGGCCGGCGGGCTCGTGCTCTTCGGGGCGCTGCGGCTGCTGCCGGCGCTCGCGGTGCTGCGTCCCTGAGGCTCCTCACCCGGATGCCGGGAGAGCGGCGTGCGGCAGATAGCCTTGGTCCATGCCCACCGTGCTCGACGAGATCATCGCCGGGGTCCGGGAGGACCTCGCCGAGCGCGAGGACTCCCTCTCCCTGCCAGCGGTCCAGCGGCTCGCCGAGCGCGCCCCTGCCGCCCTGGACGCCGAGGCCGCGCTCCGCCGGCCCGGCCTGTCGCTCATCGCCGAGGTGAAGCGCGCCAGCCCCAGCCGTGGCGGCCTGGCCGACATCCCCGACCCGGCCGTGCTCGCGCGCGAGTACGCCGCGGCGGGCGCCACCGCGGTGAGCGTCCTGACGGAGCGACGCCGGTTCTCGGGCGACCTCGGCGACCTCGACGCGGTGCGCGCCGCGGTCGAGGTCCCGGTGCTGCGCAAGGACTTCATGGTCACCGACTACCAGCTCTGGGAGGCGCGCGCCCACGGCGCCGACCTCGTCCTGCTCATCGTGGCCGCCCTCGAGCAGCCCGACCTCACGCGGATGCTCGCCCTCACCCGCAGCCTGGGGATGACCGCCCTCGTCGAGGTGCACGACGAGGCCGAGACGGGGCGGGCCGTCGACGCCGGCGCCACGGTGGTCGGCGTCAACGCCCGCAACCTCAAGACCCTCGACGTCGACCCCGGCACGTTCGCCCGGCTCGCCCCGCTCATCCCCGTGACCTGCGTGCGCGTGGCCGAGTCCGGCATACGGGGTCCCGCCGACGCGGCTGCCTATGCCGCCCAGGGGGCCGACGCCGTCCTCGTGGGCGAGGCCCTCGTCGTCGACGGCGCGCCCCGCGCCGCCGCCCAGGCGATCGTCGCGGCGGGCGCGGCCCGGTGAGCTCCTCCACGACGCCCCGGCCCGGCCGCTTCGGCGAGTTCGGGGGCCGCTTCGTCCCCGAGGCCCTCATCCCCGCGCTCGAGGAGCTCGACGAGGCGCGCCACAAGGCGATGGTCGACCCGGGCTTCCTCGGCGAGCTCGACCGCCTGCACCGCACCTACACCGGCCGTCCGAGCATCATCACCGAGGTGCCGAGGTTCGCCGAGCACGCGGGCGGCGCCCGCATCTTCCTCAAGCGGGAGGACCTCAACCACACCGGCTCCCACAAGATCAACAACGTGCTCGCCCAGGCGCTGCTCACCCGGCGGATGGGCAAGACGCGCGTCATCGCGGAGACGGGGGCGGGCCAGCACGGCGTCGCCACGGCCACCGCCGCGGCCCTCATGGGCCTGGAGTGCCGCATCTACATGGGGCGGGTCGACACCGAGCGCCAGGCGCTCAACGTCGCGCGGATGCGGATGCTGGGCGCCGAGGTCGTCGCGGTGCCCCACGGCAGCGCCACCCTCAAGGACGCCATCAACGAGGCGCTGCGCGACTGGGTCACCAACGTGGGCAACACCCACTACATCCTCGGCACGGTCACCGGCCCGCACCCGTTCCCCGAGATGGTGCGCGACTTCCACCGCATCATCGGCGTGGAGGCCCGTGCGCAGGTGCTCGACGTCACCGGCCGGCTGCCCGACGCCGTCATCGCCTGCGTGGGCGGCGGGTCGAACGCGATGGGCATCTTCCACCGCTTCATCGACGACGCCGCCGTGCGCCTCATCGGCATCGAGGCCGGCGGCACTGGAGTCGAGTCGGGCCGGCACGCCGCCCGGTTCGCCGCGAGCTCGCCAGGCGTCCTGCACGGCACGTTCAGCTACCTCATGCAGGACGACGACGGCCAGACGCTCGAGTCTCACTCCATCTCGGCCGGCCTGGACTACCCCAGCGTCGGTCCCGAGCACGCCTA